>NZ_AP018052.1:2902500-3233441 GCF_002356355.1 Thiohalobacter thiocyanaticus | reverse complement strand
CCGGAGTACGACTACGGCTACCGCGGCACCTACCTGGGAACACGCAAGGTCCTGACTATCGGCGCGGCCTACGACATGCAGAATGACGTTGCCTATGCCGATTATCCCAGCCGGACGGGTGCGAGCGACTATGAAGCTTGGACGGTGGATGCCTTTATGGAGTACCCCACATCCCAGGGTACGGTGACGGCATCGGCCGCATATATGGATTTCAGCACGGATGATGCGATTAACGGTAGTCCGGATCCGGCGCTGCCGCCCACCAGTGAACTGGATGGCTATTATGTCAAGGCCGGTTACCTGCTGCCCAACAAGGTGGGTGTCGGCCGGCTGCAGTTCTTCGCCCGCTACGAGGACCTGGATTACGGGGTCGACAGCGGTTACTACACCAACACCTGGAAGAGCGTCGGTGCCAACTATTACATCAACGGACAGCAACTCAAGGTGACCTTCGAGTATGCCAATGTTGACTACGACAAGCAGCACCCGACGCTCCAGTCACTGCGCGACCACGACCAGGTCACGCTGGGTCTGCAGCTGATCTTCTGATAAACTGATCTGGCTCGGACCCGCCGATTGTGGCGGCGTCCGGGCCAGAATCATCTGAGTCAGCACCGGCCAGACTGAGGCCGGCAACGGGTGTGGACTGTGGCAATTTCTACTGCGGTGGATCGAGGCCGTAACGGCCGCGACCCGAACGAGTCGCGTGCGCGGGCCGACTGCGCCCTCGGAATGGTGATCAGCGCGGTAGGCGTGGTCATCGCTGTAGTCCTCGTCTTCTATTCCCACCGGCTCGGCGAACTGCCGGTCTTCCTGTTTCTGCTTCCCGTCGGCGTGCTGCTGGCTGCGCTCGGCTTTTTCATGTACCGGATGATCCGGTATCGGCAGATACTCGGCATCATGCATGCAGGTATGCGGGATGCGCAGGATGGAGTGCTGTCCCCGGTCGATGTGGGCCGGATACGCGATCCCTACCTCAGGGAACTGATCGCGGATTACAACTCCATGATGACCAGTCTGCGCCGCGTGTTCTCCACGGTCGAGGAGTGCCAGAACCGCTTTCTGAACGAACGCAACCGCATCAATGCCGTACTGCAGAGTCTGCCGGGCGCACTGTTGAGCGTCGATGACAATCTGTATATTAATGCGGTGAATTCCCAGGCCGAGACCATGTTCGGTGACTCCGAGGAGGAACTGGTCGGACGCAGCCTGTTCGACCTGCTGACGCTGACGGAGTCCGACAGGAATCTCCTGCGCGATGCCTTCCTGTACAAGCGCCATATCACCAACCAGGAAATCAATATCCCGCTCAAGGGCGAGAAACGTTATCTTTCGCTGAATCTGTCATTCATCACCCAGGCGGACCCGGACATGGGGGCCGTGATCACCCTGCAGGACATCAGCGATTACAAACGACTGCAGGAGAATGTCTATAACCAGGAGAAACTCGTGGCCATGGGCGAGATGGCCGCCGGCGTGGCGCATGAGCTGAACACTCCGTTGGGCAGCATTGTCGGCTATGCCCAGTTGCTGCGTGACGCCATGGGCGAGAACCGCAAGGCGCATGAATGGACGCGCATCATCTGCGACGAGGCCCGCCGCTGCTCCAGGATTATCGACGATCTGCTGCACTACGCACGCAGCCGCGACGAATGCACCAACGATGTCTGCGAGATCAACGATCTGGTACGCAACGTCAGCGAGACCTTCGTCAGCTGCAGGATGAAGCGTTACAATATCGATGTGAACCTGGAGTTGCCCGAAGGCGAGATCTGGGTTGAAGGCGGCTGCGGCCAGCTGGAGATCGTGCTGGTCAATCTCATGCTGAATTCCATCCAGGCCCTGGCAAGCGAGGACAATGCCGCCATCAATGTCCGCACGGAATTGAGCGGCGATGACCGCGCGCGTCTGATCGTCGAGGATACCGGCCCCGGCATCCCTGAAGACGTCAGAAGCCGGATCTTCGATCCCTTCTTCACCACCAAGGACGTGGGCAGCGGCTCCGGACTCGGTCTGGCCATCTGCCAGGCCATGCTCAACCGGCGTGGTGCATCGGTATGGTATGACGCCGGCTATACGGACGGGGCCCGGTTCGTCGTGGAGCTTCCGCGCGTTTTGAATGAGGCAGACAGATGAGCGCCACTGCGGCCGAGACAAACGAAACAACCAACCCGGGTGCGCGTCCTCTGGTTCTCGTCTGCGAGGACGATGCCGCAATGCGCGAACTGGTTGCCAGTGTGATATCGCGGCTCGATGTCGAGGTGGTGCAGGCAGACAGTTCGCAGCACGCGCTGGATTTCATCGAGAACAATGATGTGGCGCTGCTCGTGACCGACCTCAAGATGCCGGGCGTGGACGGCATGCAGCTGCTGAAGTTCGCGCGCTCGCACAACCCGATGACGCAGGTGGCGATCATCACTGGCTACGCGTCCGTGGAATCGGCCATCGATGCACTGAAATCCGGGGCCTTCGATTACATCAAGAAGCCCTTCGACAACGACGAGTTGTTCTGCGTGGTCGAGCGCGCGCTGGAGCACTATCAACTGCGGCGGGAAAACCATGAGCTGCGTGAGCAGAACCGTCTGATCCGCGGGGAGGACGAGGGTTTCGTGGGGCGCTCCCAGTCGGTGTCCCGCATGCGCAAGCTGATCGATGCCGCTGCGGAATTCGACTGCACTGTGCTCATCACCGGCGAGAGCGGCTGCGGCAAGGAACTGGTTGCACGGCAGATCCACGAGCAGAGCGGCCGCCGGGACAAGAGTTTCGTGGCGATCAACTGCGCCGCCATTCCGGAAAACATCATCGAGAGCGAACTGTTCGGCTATGTCCGCGGCGCCTTCACCGGGGCCGAGCGCAACAAGAGCGGCCTGTTCGAGGCGGCTGACGGCGGGACGCTCTTTCTCGACGAGATCAATAATGCCTCCCTGTCGCTGCAGGCCAAGCTGCTGCGCGTGCTGCAGGACGGTGCCTTTTACCGTATGGGCGACACGACGCCGCGCAGCGTGAATGTACGCGTACTCGCGGCCAGCAACCGCTCGATTCAGGATCTGATCGCAAAGGGCGACTTCCGTGAGGATCTCTATTACCGGCTGAAGGTGATCGAGATCCACATCCCCGCGCTGCGTGAGCGCAGGGATGACATTCCCCTGCTGGTGAATCACCTCGTGAATCATATCTCGGCCCGCCTGGGCAAGCGCGTGCGCGGTGTCAGCACGCGCGTCCTGGGCGCCTTCATGCGTTACGAATGGCCCGGCAACGTGAGAGAGCTGGAGAATATGCTGGAACGCATGATCATCCTGGCCGAAGGGGAACTGATCGATGTCGATCTGTTGCCGCCGGAGATCACCGAATCCCGGGAGCAGGTCGGCAAGGCGCTGGATTACATGGCGCCGCAGAGCCTGGAGGACATCGAGGCCTATTTCATCAAGAAGACGCTGCGCGAGACCGGCGGCGACCGCGGTCTGACTGCGGAGATCCTCGGGATCGACAAGTCCACCCTGTGGCGCAAGATCAAGCGCTACCACCTCAACGACAAGGAATGAACATGACCCAACCTGACTGGCGGTATCTCAGGCAGCTGGCCGGCATGTCCCTGCTGGCATGCATGCTGACCCAACCGGCGCTTGCCGAGTCGGCGGATGAGCGGTTGGAGCGGCTGGAGCGCGAGATCAGGGAACTGCGCGAACTGATGCAGGAGCAGAACCGGACCGGGGCCGAGGCTGAAGCCCGGGCAGGGGCGGCCGAACGCAGTCAGCCCGCGCCGCCGGTCGAGTACCGGAGCTACCGTCAGCCCATGCACACCGGCCGCCCGGGCGGCATGATGCGCTATTACCTCAGCAGCGAGACGCTGGACAGTCAGCCGCCCTCCGCCATGGAGCCGACTGTCTCCGGGCGGGTGGCCGAGACCCATGAGATCAGCTTCGATCCGGTGGAGCATGATGTCACCGGGGCCGGCCCCTTCTCCGATTACCATGATCCGTCGGCCTATCCCTATGCGGGCATCGAACTGGTGGGGGAACTGCCGGTTGCCGAGGCGGGCGAATATCAGTTCGTCATCTACCCCAAGCCGGCCCGCCAGGGCGGCGCCAACGTCTCCACCCGCATGAGCGCCTGGTTGAGCGTGGATGACGCGCAGGTGCTCGAATTCAGGGATACGCCGAGCTGGGCCAGTCAGCGCGGGACGGTCCGGCTCGACCCGGGGGTGCATCGCATCCGGGTCTGGGCCGTGGCGGCCTCGGACGGCTTCGGTCCCAGTCCGGTGGAGAGCCGGCTGCTGCTGGAACTCAAGGGGCCGGGCGATGCCTCGCCGCGCCCCCTGGATGATCTGCGGCTTCCCCGCAACTAGCGCCCTCATGCCCCGCCCATCAGGGCGTGGCCGGTCAGGCCGACGGCAAAGCCGAAAATCGCACCCAGTGGCGGGGCCCAGTGCCGGTCCAGCCGCGACTGGGGCGCGATGTCCTGGAAGATCAGATACAGGATGCCGCCGGCAGCTGTGAGCATGATCGCTCCCAGCGCATAGGGGGAGTCGGCCAGCAGTGCCCAGCCCAGCAGTCCGACCAGCGGACCGAGTCCGGCCAGCGCCAGCATCAGCAGCAGCACATGGCGTCGGCGCCGTCCGCCGTGGATCAATTCGCGGTAGGCGTTGAAGCCTTCGGGCAGGTTCTGCATGCCGATGAAGAAGGCGAACAGTGCCGCGCTGCCGGAGCCGACGGCGAACATGCCGCCCAGGGCGACGGACTCGGGGATGTAGTCGAGCAGCATGCCCAGCAGCTGCGGGGATTCCCTGCGGTGCACCCCCAGCCAGCGCTCCAGCTGGAAGAAGATCAGGCCGCCCAGGATCAGAAACCCCACCCCGGCGAGGCTGCCGTTGTAGTGCTGCATGCCTTCGGGGATGAGCACCAGCGCCACCGCCCCCAGCAGGATGCCGCCGCCGAAGGCGATCACGAAATGCCTGAATTCCCTTTCCAGCCAGCGCGGCTGGATATGCTCGATGCAGGCAAGCAGCCCACCGAGCGGAATGCACAGTCCCGCAGCGGCGGTGTAGATGAGGATGCGCGCGAGTTCGTCCATGCCGTGCCGCGGGGGCTGTTGTTGTCGTCTGGTCTCAGTCCGTGCCGGGCATGCCGTCGAAGAAATCCACTCGCCCGGACTCGAGGTTGTATTCGGCCCCGACCACCAGCAGGCCGTCGTTGGCGATCAGTTCCTCCAGAATCGCCGAGCCGTGACGCAGGTGATCGGCCGAGGCACTCACGTTGGCACGGGTGGCGGCCTCGATCAAGCCGGTCGGATCGCGGCCGGTATCGGATGCGACCAGACCCTCCACGGCCGGGCGGATGCGGTTGACGATGGAACGGACATTGTCCGAGTGACTGCCGGGCCGCTGCAGGTCGTCCACTGTGGCCTGGATGGCGCCGCAGTGGGTGTGGCCCAGCACCACCACCAGCCGGGTGCCGAATTCGGTCGCGGCGAACTCCACGCTGCCCACCTGCGAGGGCGCGACGATGTTGCCCGCCACCCGGATCACGAACAGATCCCCCAGGCCCTGATCGAATACCATCTCCGCCGGGGCGCGCGAGTCCGAGCAGCCCAGGATGATGGCGAAGGGTTCCTGCCGCAGCCCGGCAAACTGGCCGCGCTGGGTCTGGCTGAGCAGATTGTCCAGGCTGCGTACATTGGTGGCGAAGCGTTCGTTGCCGTCCCGGAGCCGCTGCAGGGCCTGCTTGGCATCAATCATTTTCGAAAAACATGCGGATATACATAGATTAAAGATTATAGGCCAGCGTGGGACGCAAAAACACCGCCTCGGCGTGAATCCCCCTCCCGGCCACCTGCCGCAGGCGGGAAAATAAAAATGAAATAACGATAGCTTTATGGACAGGCATGGCCTATAGTGGGTCTCAGCGACAGATATCGATATCGGCAGTTTCAGCAGTTCCCACCGGTTACTTCTCGAATCCCCTTTCCATACCTGTACGCGAAAACCCTCATTATTTGATTTGAAAAGGTATATTTAACATGGCTACAGGTACTGTAAAGTGGTTCAACGAAGCCAAGGGCTTTGGTTTCATCTCTCAGGACGACGGCGGCGCGGACGTGTTCGTGCATTTCAGCGCCATCCAGGGCAGCGGTTTCAAGACCCTGAACGAGGCGCAGGCGGTCAGCTTCGACCTGGAGCAGGGCCCGAAGGGTCCCCAGGCGAGCAACGTCGTCCCCCAGTAAGCAGGACGCACCCCGCTGCCCGGAACGGCCGCGCCGGCGCGCGCGGCCCGATCCGGTGCGGCATCCCGGGCCGGGGCCTGTCCTTTCCATTGAGGGGGCAGGGTCCGGCCTTTTTCATGCCGCGCCAGCGGCGCGAAGAGCGGGCTGACAGCCGCCTTGTTCATACGAACCAATTCAGGGAGAGAGTCTTATGAAGACCCTGTTCGTGGGCAACATTGCCCCCCAGGCTACGGAAACCGACATTACGGATCTGTTCGCCGAGTTCGGCACCGTGCGCAAGCTGGAGATGCCGCGTGACATCTTCACCGGCAAGTGCCGCGGCTTTGCCTTCATCGACATGGAAGGCCACGAGGCCCGCGCGGCGATGACTGCGCTCAACGGCAAGACCTTCATGGACAGCAGTCTGAAGGTGCGTGATGAGAATCCGAAGAAAAAGGGCCGGGGCGGGCGCCGGCGCTAGAATTCACCTGCCGGGCGCAAGCGGCCGGCATTCCGACAGCAGGGTGATCGGCTCGGCGGTATGGTCGGCTGCCAGAAAGGAAAGCCTGCCCCGCCCGCCGCTGATATGCCAGCGCAGCCCGACCTGTTCGTCCAGGGATACATAACGCAGCCCCGAGGCCGCCGGCCACTCCCGCATCAGGCTCAGTCGCCCGTCATGATACAGCGCCGCGAACGAGCGGCCATCTTCCAGCGCCGGATAGGCGACCTGGAGCTGCCTGCCGTTCCCGCATCGATATCGAATCGTCTCCCGCGGCCATGCCGGTGTGGTCAGCGCCTCACGGGAAACCTGCGCGCCGTTTCCACCCGGCCCGGGAAGATCTGTGCAGCCGGGCCCGGTACAGGCCGTTGCGCCCAGCAACGCCATGGCGATCCCAAGCATGATGAACGCCAGGATGATGCCGAAGACGACATCAACGGTGCGGTCGAACAGGGCTTTGAGGCGATGTGTCGGCATGGTTGGGCGCGGGTGGTCAGCCGTGACCAGTATGGCAGATTCCCGGGTGGGTAAAAATCCCGGAGCGGGCGGCGCCGCCGGCCTGCTTCAGCCTGCGGTCAGGCGGATGAGAAAATACCCGAATTGCTGAATCGAACCGCCCGGTGTGGCATGTGCCTCCGCGCGCGTGCTCTGTAGTGCGAACCCCGGCCCCAGTTCGCCCATCAGGCGATCGGCATCGTACTGGACGATATCAAGGCCGCTGCAGCGGGTCGGACCGCCGATGGCGAAGGCAGCGATAATGACATGCCCGCCCGGGACAAGCGCCCGCTGCAGGGTCTGTACATACCGTTGCCGCTCGTCCGCCGTGGTGAGGAAATGGAACACGGCACGATCGTGCCATAAGGCATACCGGCGGCCCGGCTGAAAGGCCGTGATGTCCGCCTCGAGCCACTCGACCCGCTCGGCCGATGCCCCCAGCCGCCGGCGGGCGCAGTCCAGGGCGCGGGCGGAGAGGTCCAGCAACGACAGATCCGTGTAGCCCAGCGCCAGCAGCCGGTCCACCAGCACCGAGGCGCCGCCGCCGACGTCGATAATGGGCGCGTCCGGCGCAACGCCGGCCTGCCGGATCAGTTCCAGCGACAGCGCCGGCTCCTGCTGATACCAGCTGACCTCCAGCGGCGATTTGTCGCGGTAGATGGATTCCCAGTGTGACTTTCTGTCGGTCATGCAGGACACGCTGCAGCAAGGCGGACGGCATGGCATTGACCGGCATCAAGCCCGGTATGCGATTGCAGCAGGATTCAGGTGCCGGCGTCCGGGGCGTAGGGCTCGACCAGATCCTGCTCGGCGGGATGGTTTCTGGCCACGACGGCGCGTGCCGGCTCGGTCGCGCTCAGATTGATGGCCTCGTGCGGGACCCCGGGCGGCACGAACAGAAAGTCCCCTGCACGACTGACGGTCTCGTGCTCGAGCCCCTCACCCCAGCGCGTGCGGACACTGCCCTCGAGCACATAGATGCCGGTCTCGTAGCCCACGTGGATGTGCGGCTCGGCGCGCGCCCCCGGCGGAATGACCACCACATGCATGGACAGGCCGGCGGCGCCGACCGTGTTGCCCGAGATGCCGACGAAGTAGGGCAGCCGCTGCTTCGTCATGACCTCCTGATCCGGGCGGATGGCCTTCACACTGAGTGTTTCATCGCTCATCGCGAGACACTCGAGCAAGGCCAGGGTTTACTGCAGTGCAGGCGTTTCGCCCCATATCTCCTCCAGCCGCTGATCCCGGCCGCAGTTCCAGCGGTAGAATTTGTATCGGACAGGGTATTTCCTGTAGTAATCCTGGTGATAGCTTTCCTCGCCCCGGATCGGGTAGAAGCTGGTCAAGGGTAGGACGGGCGTAACCACCTCCCGGCCCGGAAAGCGTTCCACCACTTTCCGTTTGGATGCCTCGGCCAGGTTTCTCTGCCGCGCATCGGCGACGAATATGGCGCTCAGATAACTGGGCCCCTTGTCGCAGAACTGCCCTCTGCCGTCAAACGGGTCGATGTTGATCCAGTAATGGTCCAGCAGTTCCCCATAGGACACGACTTCCGGATCGTAGATGACCTTGACTGCCTCGTAATGCCCCTCGTGGTTGCCCTCGTAGGTCGGGTTTTTCAGCGTTCCTCCGGTGAAACCGCTGATGACCTCGCTCACGCCCGCCACCTTCTCGAAATCGGCCTCCATGCACCAGAAGCAGCCGCCGGCGAAAACCGCGGTTTCGGCGCGCGTGACCATGCTGGCGAACAACATCAGCAGGATCGAAGACAGGCAACAGGACAGTTTCATCGGATCAGGTGCCCTTCGGTTGCCCGGCATCGGGCCTAGTCGCACTCCAGATCGTGGATGTGCAGGCCCTCGTCGAGGAAGTCGGCGAGCAGGGGGTGGGCAATGAGATATTCGGCGGTGGCCTCGTTCCACGCATCGGCGGCCTCCTGCAGGGCGTCGTCCCATTCCTCCAGCGAGTAGTCGCCGCGGCCGAGCCAGAGCAGGGCGACGATCTGCTGCTGCTGGTCGGGATCGAGGTCGTCGATGATGGACTTGAACTCCTGGAAGGTGGTGTCGCCGGTGTGATCGGCGAGCATCTGCACGGCCCAGTCGCCGCTGGGGCTGTCGGGCACCTCGGGGATGACCACGGCCTCCTGGCCGTGGAATTCGTGGGCCAGGGCGATCAGGCGGCAGACGGTTTCGGAGTTGATTTCGAGCATGCGGTTTCCGGATGGTTGGGTTGGTGTCGAACCGGGCGGGGGCTGCCGGCGTGCATCTATGACGTTAGTCACAGCGGCGGTCCTTGGCAAGTGGCCGTGGCCGGCACAGGCGTTACAATAAGACAATGGATATTCTGTATCTGCTCATTCCGCTGGCGCTGGTGCTGCTGCTGATCGCGATCGGGGCCTTCATCTGGGCCTCGCGCTCGGGTCAGTTCGACGATCTTGAGGGCCCGGCCCACCGCATCCTGATGGATGACGATGACCCGCGGATCCCGGGGCGCGGCAAACCGGACGCGGACGCCGGGCCGGGCGGGGATGGCGCGGACTTGAAGCGCCGGCAGGATTAATATAAGATTCCGCTAATATTTTGACGGTTATTGGTGCGGAGGCGCGGCATGTTTACCTTCCAGAATTTCCCCATGGTCATTGTCATCGCGCTGATCGTGATGGCCTACCTGAGCTTCTTCTCGGTGTTGCTGGCCGGCTGAGTCCGGATCCCGCGCACACGAAAACGGCCCCGAACGGGGCCGTTTTCGTTTCCGTGACTGCCTTCGGACTCAGGCGGCAATGGCGGTCTTGAGCTTCTTGATGGCATTGGCCTCCAGCTGTCGGATGCGCTCGGCGGACACGCCGTAGCGGTCGGCCAGTTCGTGCAGCGTGGCCTTGTTGTCGGCCAGCCAGCGCTGAGCCAGGATATCGCGGCTGCGCTCGTCCAGCCCGGCCAGGGCCTGGTACAGGGCCTGCTGGTTGTGGTCCTCCCAGTCGTCGGATTCCAGCAACTCGGCCGGGTCGGTGTTCGGGGCGCTCAGGTAGGCGGCCGGTGAGAAGCTGCGGCTGTCCTCGTCGCTGTCCTCACTGCTCATGTCGAAGCCCACGTCCTGGCCGGACATGCGCGATTCCATCTCGCGCACCACCTCGGGTTTCACGCCCAGGTCCTCGGCCACGGCCCGGACCTCGTTCTCGGTGAACCAGCCCAGGCGCTTCTTGGCCGAGCGCAGGTTGAAGAACAGCTTGCGCTGGGCCTTGGTGGTGGCCACCTTGACGATGCGCCAGTTGCGCAGGATGAATTCGTGGATCTCGGCCCGGACCCAGTGCACGGCGAAGGAGACCAGCCGCACGCCGACCGTGGGATCGAAACGCTTGACCGCCTTCATCAGGCCGATGTTGCCCTCCTGGATCAGGTCACCCAGGGGCAGGCCGTAGCCGCTGTAGGTGCGGGCCACATGCACCACGAAGCGCAGGTGTGACAGCACCAGCTGGCGGGCGGCCTCCAGGTCGCCGTCCTCGCGCAGGCGCGTGGCCAGCTGACGCTCCTCGTCGGCGCTGAGCATCGGGAAGCTGTTGACCTGCTGGATGTAGCCGGTCAGGTCGCCCCGGGCGAGCGTGAGCTGGTGTTCCGGCTGTACTGCAACCATCGCATGGGTCATAGAATGGGTTCCTCCACTTCACTGCTGCCTCGAGTTTAGCACTCGAGCCATTGGAGTGCCAATCCCCGGGGAAAGTTCCGCGCTTCCTGAAAAAAATCAATAAATCAGGCGCATACCCGGTTACGGCCGGTTTCCTTGGCGGTGTAGAGGGCGCGGTCGGCCAGATCCAGCAGGGCGGTGAGGTCGGCATCGGGGCAGGTCTCGGTCGAAGCCACGCCGACGCTGACCGTGATGATATGGCTGGCCGGGCGCAGGGCCTCGATACCGGCACGCAGTTCCTCGGCGCGGGCCTGGGCCTCCTCCAGCCGGCAGCGGGGCAGCAGGACGGCGAATTCCTCGCCGCCGAAGCGGGCCACCAGGGTCCCTTCGCGCACCGATGCGTTGAGCAGGGCGCCGACCTCCTCCAGTACCTGGTCGCCGGTCAGATGGCCATGGCTGTCATTGAGACGCTTGAAGTGGTCGATGTCCAGGAGCAGGGCGGCGACCGGCTGGTTGCGCCGGTCTTCCAGAAACCCGGCGCCCTGACGCAGTAGGTAGCACTTGTTGCGTACGCCGGTGAGGCTGTCGGTGGTGGCGAGCAGGCGCATTTCCTCGGCCTGCAGCTTGAGGGCGGTGAACTGCTGCTTGATCAGCAGCAGCGAGCGAACACGCGCCAGCAGGATCTCCTCGACGATGGGCTTCTGCACGAAGTCGTTGGCCCCGGCATGGAATACCTCCACCTGGCGGTCGGGACTCTCGGCGGTGGTCAGCACCAGTACCGGCATTTCCTGCTGGGTGAAGCGGAACTTGCTGCGAATGGCGTGCAGCAGGTCGCCGCCGGTCATGGCCCCCTTGAGGAAGAAATCGGTCATCACGATGTCGAAGCCGGCATCGGCCTCGGGATTGCCCGGCGCGTTGTGCTGCAGCAGTTCGATGGCCTCCTCGGCGGTGGTGGTGTGCACCACCTGCAGGCCGTGGTGTTCCAGCAGCTTCAGGGTATGGCGGGCCGTGGTGGGACTGTCCTCGACATACAGCACCCGGCCGACCAGACCGGGATTGCGCTGGGTGAATCCCTTGATGAATTCCACGAAGGCCTGGTAGCCGAGGGACTTGTCGAAGTAGTCGGTGACCCCGGCGGCGAAGCCCTCCTGCAGCAGGCGCTCGTTGGCATCCCCCGAGACCACGATCACGGGCGTGTGGTGATGGCTGGGGTGGGCGCGGACCTGCCGGCACAGATCCAGCCCGTCCATATCCGGCAGCAGCAGGGCGGTGGTGATCAGGTCGTAGTGCTGCTCTTCCAGCCGCGCCTGGGCCTCGCGGCCGCTGCCGCACAGGGTGAGCTGGGTCCTGGGCATCTCCTCGTCGAGGATGCGCGAAATAATGGTGCGCGCGACCTCGGAGCCGTCGATCACCAGGATACGGGTCAGTTTGCGGGACATTGTCGAGCTGCGTTCCCTGTCAGCCGGCGGAATGCGGGTTCATGCCGGGGGTAGCGGCCACGGGGCGGGAATATTGAGGTCGCGGCCGTCGGAATGCAGCCGGGGTTGAGGGTCAGTTGGTTGTTTTTCTTTGTTTTCCTGAGATGAGCCTAGCTTGGCTCGATGTCGCGCAGGTGCCGGCTCACGGCCAGTCCGGAACCCAGCCAGCCGAGCAGGGCCCCGGCGAGCAGCAGGGTCAGGCTGTCCAGCAGCCCCAGCGGCTGCAGCAGGAAGCTGCTGTCGTAGAGCCCGGCCAGATGCGCCACCGGTCCCCTGAGCAGCAGGAAGGCGAGCTGGACCAGCATCCAGGCCAGCAGCGCGCCGCCGACCCCGTACCAGAAACCGGTGTAGAGAAAGGGCCGGCGGATGAAGGCGTCGGTGCCGCCGATCAGCTTGGTCACCTCGATCTCCTCGCGCCGGTTCTGGATGTCCAGGCGGATGGTGTTGCCCACGATCAGCAGCACCGCCAGCGCCAGCAGGGCGCCCGCCACCAGCACCCCGCGCCGGCCGATTTCCATCAGGGCGGCGAAGCGCTGCACCCACTGCAGGTCGAGTTGGGCCAGGTCGGTGCCCTCCAGGGCCTGCAGCCGTTCCAGCAGTACCTCGGCACCCGCGGGTGTGAGGTCCTGCCGGGTCGGTTCGACCACCAGCACCCCGGGCAGGGGATTGGTCTCCAGCGCGTCCAGCACCTCGCCGAAGCCGGAGTGCTGGCGGAATTCGGCCAGCGCCTCGTCGCGGGAGATATAGTTGACCGTGGAGATCTCCGGCCAGCTGCGCAGTTCCTCGGCCAGTCTGCGCGCCCTGTCGCCCGCCACTTCGTCGTGCAGGAAGACCGAGATACTGGCCGTGCCCTCCCAACTCAGACTCAGCCGCTGCAGGTTGTCGAGCAGGGTCAGCAGCCCGCTGGGCAGGGCCAGGGCGATGCCGATCACCGCCGCCGTCATCAGGCTGGCGGCCGGCTGGCGCGCCAGCCGGCCCAGGCTCTCGACCAGCACCTGCAGATGGCGCGCGGCATACACCCGCGGGCTGGCCAGCCGCGGCCAGCGCAGGCGCGGCCAGGTCAGCCGGGGCCCGGCGCCGCGGGGCCTGCGCTGGCGCTTGGGTGGCGGCGGCCGGCGTACGGCGGCCCCGCGTTTACGGGGTCGGCGCCCGATCACGGGGCCGTTCCGCGGGCATAGCCGGCGGCCTGCAGCCGGCCGGCCTTGAGGATCAGGATCGGGTGGTCCAGCCGCGAGATCAGGTCGATGTCGTGGGTGGCGATCAGCACCGTCACCCCGACCTGGTTGAACTGCTCGAACAGGTGCATGATCTCGCGCGACAGTTCCGGATCCAGATTGCCGGTGGGCTCGTCGGCCAGCAGCAGCGGCGGGCGGTTGACCACGGCGCGGGCAATGCCCACCCGCTGCTGTTCGCCGCCGGAAAGGGTGACGGGATAGGCGCGCTCATGCTCCAGCAGCCCGACCTTGTCCAGCGCGGCGCGCACCCGGCGGCCGATCTCGCGGTGATCGTGACCGGCGATGATCAGCGGCAGGGCGACATTGTCGAATACGGTGCGGTCGAACAGCAGCTGGTGGTTCTGGAAGATGATGCCCACCTTGCGCCGCACGAACGGGATCTGGCGGCGGCTGACCCGGTTCAGGTTCTGGCCGTCGATGAGGATGTTGCCCGAGGTCGGCCGCTCGATCAGCGAAATCAGCTTGAGCAGGGTGCTCTTGCCGGCGCCGGAGTGCCCGGTGAGGAAGGTCAGCTGGCCAGCCGGCACATGCAGGGACAGGCCGCGCAGGGCCTCGTGGCCGCCGGGGTAGCGTTTGCTGACGTTGTCGAAGCGGATCATGGGATCAGGTTGTATCCAGACTGCAGTCTCTGCTGGCCAATGATGGCCGGACTCTGGTTTTGACCGTCATGCCGGACTTGATCCGGCATCCATGACCGCGGCGGTGACTGGATTCCCGCCTGCGCGGGAATGACGGTAACAAAGGCGGGCAGGTCTCAGGCCGCCTCGCTGTCGTCGGTCCCGTCGCCGAACAGCGCGGCGACGAACTCCCCGGCCTCGAACGGACGCAGGTCCTCGATCTTCTCGCCCACGCCGATGAAGCGGATCGGCACGCCCAGGCGCCTGGCGATGGCGAAGATGATGCCGCCCTTGGCGGTACCGTCGAGCTTGGTCAGGGTCAGTCCGGTTACGCCCACCGCCTCATGGAACTGCTGGGCCTGGTTGAGCGCGTTCTGGCCGGTGCCGGCATCGACCACCAGCATCACCTCGTGCGGGGCCGCGGGGTCGAGCTTGGCCAGCACCCGCTTGACCTTTTTCAGCTCTTCCATGAGGTTGGACTGGGTATGCAGCCGGCCGGCGGTGTCGGCGATGAGCACATCGGCCCCCCGCGCGCGGGCCGACTGCAGGGCGTCGAAGATGACCGCGGCGCTGTCGGCGCCGTGCTGCTGGGCGATGACCGGGATCTCGTTGCGCTCACCCCATACCTGCAGCTGTTCCACGGCGGCAGCGCGGAAGGTGTCGCCCGCGGCCAGCATCACGCTGCGGCCCTCGTCCTGCAGGCGCCGGGCCAGCTTGCCGATGGTGGTGGTCTTGCCCACGCCGTTCACGCCCACCATCAGGATCACGTAGGGGGTGTCGCTGCGGGGGATCTGCAGCGGCTCGCTGACCGGCTCCAGGATGGCGGCCATGTCCTCGCGCAGGGCGGTGAGCAGGGCGTCGGCGTCGGTGAGCTGCTTGCGCGCCACCCGCCGGGTCAGGTCCTGGATGATGTCCTGGGTCGCCTCCACGCCCACGTCGGCGACCAGCAGCTGGGTTTCCAGTTCCTCCAGCAGTTCGTCGTCGATCTGCCGGCGCAGCGAGATCAGGTCGCGCACGTCGGTGTTGAGGACGTTGCGGGTCTTGGACAGGCCGGCGCGCAGGCGGGCGAACAGGCCGCCTCCGGCCGGTTTCCCGGCGGCGGTCTGCGGCGCAGGCGCAGCGTCTGGCGCTGCTGCGGGCGCCGCCGGCCTGTCCTTGTCCGCTGCGGGTTTTTTGCGTCCGAAACCAAATACCATAAGGGATGTCATTAGCCATGTGGGTGCAACAGGCTTATCCTACCACCCGACAATGACCAAGGTAAGCGAGTTCATATGATACAGTCTCCAAACCTGCCAAAGCCTCATTCAGAGCTCCACAGGACCCGGTATGCAAGGCGCATTCGCGCCGGCATAGCACTCCTGTCTCAAGCGGATGCAACGCGGCAGGCCGGGTCCTGTGGGGTAATTCGAACTCTCCTGCGGTATCTGACGCTGGCCGCGCTGTGTCTCGCCGCGACCGCCCGGGCCGGCTCCGGCCAGGTGCACGAATACACCCTGGACAACGGCATGCGCGTGATTATCAAGGAGGATCACCGCGCCCCGGTGGTGGTCTCCCAGGTCTGGTATCGGATCGGTTCCAGCTATGAGCATGCCGGCATCACCGGTGTCTCGCACGTGCTCGAGCATATGATGTTCAAGGGTACGGACAAGCACGGCCCCGGCGAGTTCTCGCGCATCATCGCCGAGAACGGCGGGCGCGAGAATGCCTTCACCAGTCGCGACTACACGGCCTATTTCCAGCAGCTGGAGCAGAGCCGGCTGCCGGTCGCCCTCGAACTGGAAGCCGACCGCATGCGCAACCTGCTGCTGCCGGAGGAGGAATTCAACAAGGAAGTGCGGGTGGTGATGGAGGAGCGTCGGCTGCGCACCGAGGACAAGCCCGAGGCACTGACCTTCGAGCAGTTCAACGCCGCCGCCTTCCTCAACAGTCCCTACCGCAACCCGGTCATCGGCTGGATGACCGATCTGGAGAGCATGAACATCCAGGACCTGGAGCGGTGGTACCGGCGCTGGTACGCGCCCAACAACGCCATCCTGGTGGTGGCCGGCGATGTCGATCCCGACGCGGTGGCAAAACTGGCGGCCGAGCATTTCGGCCCGCACCAGGCCGAGGAGGTCGCGCCGCCCAAGCCGCGCACCGAGGTCGGGCAGAAGGGGGTGCGCCGGATCCGCGTGCAGGCCCCGGCCGAGGTTCCCTACTTGCTGTTAGGCTACAAGGTGCCGGTGCTGCTGACGGCGGAGCACGACTGGGAGCCCTACGCCCTGGAGGTGCTGGCCGGCATCCTCGATGGCGGCCAGAGCGCGCGCCTGGCGCGCATCCTGGTGCGCGACCGGCAGCTGGTGGCCGAGGCCGGCGCCGGTTATGACCTCTACGGCCGCCAGCAGAGCCTGTTCCTGCTCGACGCCACCCCGGCCGAGGGTGTGGATATCGAGGAGGTGGAAAAGGCCTTGCGCGGGCAGATCCAGCGGCTGCGCAGCGAGCCGGTCTCCGCGGCCGAACTGGAGCGGGTCAAGGCGCAGGTCGTGGCCGGGCGGGTCTATGAGGAGGACTCCATCTTCTATCAGGCCATGAAGATCGGGCGACTGGAATCGATCGGGCTGGACTGGCGCGTGGGTGAGCAGTATGTCGAGCGCATTCAGGCCATCACCGCCGAGCAGCTGCAGGCAGTGGCGCGCAAGTATCTGGTCGAGGACCGCCTGACCGTCGCCCGGCTCGATCCGCTGCCCATGGATGCCGAGGCGCGCGCCCGGGCCCGGGCCGCCGGCATGGCCGGCAGCCCCCGGCATTGAACCCCACACCGATGAAGCAAGGCGGAATCATGCGCAGAATCTGTATTCTTCTTCTGGGCCTGTGCGCGGCGCTGCCCGCGCAGGCGATGGAGCCCATCCAGCACTGGCTGACGGACAACGGCGCGCGGGTCTATTTCGTGCCGGCCCCGGAACTGCCCATGGTCGACATCCGGGTGGTGTTCGATGCCGGCAGTGCCCGCGACGGCGGCCATCCGGGACTGGCCGGACTCACCAACGGCCTGCTCGACCAGGGCGCCGGTGAGATGGATGCCGACGCCATCGCCGAACGGCTGGAGTCCGTCGGCGCCCAGCTCGGCACCGGTGCCCGGCGCGACATGGCCTGGGTGAACCTGCGCAGTCTCAGCAGCGAACAGCACCTGCAGCCGGCGCTGGAGGTCTACCGCCAGGTGCTGGCGGCGCCGGCATTCGCCGAGACGGCCTTCGCGCGCGAGCGCAGGCGCACCCTGGTCGGACTGCAGCAGATGCGCCAGCAGCCTTCGCAAGTGGCCGAGCGGGCCTTCTATGCCGCGCTGTTTGGTGAGCATCCCTATGCCACGCCGAGCGAGGGTACGATTGAAAGCGTCCAGACACTGGAGCGCGAGCAGCTTGCGGCCTTCCATCGCCGCTACTACGTCGCGCGCAATGCCGTGGTCGCCATCGTCGGCGACCTGGACCGCGCCCGTGCCGAGCGCCTGGCCGCCAGCGTGAGCGGGGGACTGCCGGCAGGCGAACCGGCGCCGGCGCTACCCGCGGTCGAGTCGCTGGCGGCGGCGGACCTGCAGCGCATCGATCATCCCTCCTCGCAGAGCCACATCCTCATGGGTCAGCCCGGCATGCGCCGGGGCGACGAGGATTACTTCGCTCTCTACGTGGGCAACTATGTGCTGGGCGGCGGCGGTCTCGTCTCGCGCATCAGCGAGGAGGTGCGCGAGAAGCGCGGCCTGTCGTATTCGGCCTACAGCTATTTCCTGCCCATGGCCAGGCGCGGGCCCTTGGTGCTCGGGCTGCAGACCCGCAACGAGCAGGCCGACGCCGCCCTGCAGGTGCTGCGTGAGACCCTGGCGCGGTTTGTCGCGGAGGGGCCGACCGAGGCCGAGATGGAAGCGGCGCGCAAGCACATCACCGGCGGCTTCCCGCTGCGCATCGACAGCAACAGCGAGACCCTGGAATATATTGCCATGATCGGGTTCTACGACCTGCCGCTGGATTACCTGCAGCGCTTCAATGACCGGGTCAACGCGGTCACGCGCGCCGATGTCCGCGACGCCTTCCAGCGCCGGGTACAGCCGGAGCGGATGGTGACCGTGATCGTGGGCGAGCAGCCATCCGAGTAAGGGCTTACAAAAATCATCGGTGATTGCTTACAGTTCGACGGGTGAATCGCCATTGTCCGGGACAGGTCGAGCCCTATAATCCCGTATTTCCGGCTCCACGGACGGGGCCGGTAACAAGCATAAATACACTTTGCAGGATGGAGGAAATGCCATGGACGGCAGAAAATCTTACCGGCGTGCCCTGCACGCCTCTTTGTTCTTCGCGGGTATCGCAACAACCCCGGCCCACTCGGCACTACTGCTCTCCGAAGTGCTCTACGATGCCTCCGGCGGCGACGCCGGCAAGGTATTCGTCGAACTGTACGGTCCGGCCGGGCTGGACCTGTCCGGTTACGAACTGCGCGGCATCAACGGCAGCGGCGGCGATACCTACAAGACGGTCGCGCTCAGCGGCCTGATTCCCCCCGACGGCGTATTCGTGATCGCCGATGAGGACAGCGGCGGTACCGCGGTGCCCGGCGCCGACCTGCTCGCCGATGTGGACCTGCAGAACGGGCCGGATTCGCTCGAGTTGTGGGATGGCAGCAGGGTGATCGATGCCCTGGGTTACGGCGATTTCACCAGCGCCGTGTTTGCCGGTCAGGGCGATCCGGCCCCCGACGTTTCCGCCGGCCAGAGCCTGGCACGGGTGGGCGTGACCGGCAGCAACCTGGCCGATTTCGCAGTGCTGGACGTCCCCACGCCCGGGACCACGGCCATCAGCGCCGTACCGGTCCCGGCGGCGGTCTGGCTCATGGGGTCGGGGCTGGCACTGCTGGGCACCCGGCTGCGCCGCCACGAGACCGCCTGACTGCTGCGTCCGCATTGACCCCGTCCCCGGGCGCCCGGATGATGTTCCGCTTCCAGGCGTGGGGACTGGGGCAGGCAAGGCCACGGACTTGATGCCGGATGTCGGCCGCAGGGACGCGGCCGCCAAGCCTGCAGGGATGCCTCCCGGGCGTTCCGGCATCAAGTCCGTGGCCTTGCCGGTTTCCGCGACGGTCGAGCCTCCGCGGTCGGATCTGCGGCCGGTCCCGTCACCCTTCGATATTTCATCAGCTATGGGGAAGTCATGGCCGGGCGAAACCAGTTGCGGATCATCGGGGGCGACTGGCGTGGACGGCGGCTGAAGGTCGTCGACCAGTCCGGTCTGCGTCCCACGCCCGACCGGGTGCGCGAGACCCTGTTCAACTGGCTGGCCCCGGTCATTGCCGGCAGTCGCTGCCTGGACCTGTTCGCCGGCAGCGGCGCCCTGGGCCTGGAAGCCGCCTCGCGCGGCGCGGCCGGGGTGACCCTGGTGGAGAAGGCCGGCGCCGCGGCCCGCCAGCTGCGCGACAACATTGCGCTGCTCCAGGCCGGGGATCGGCTGGAACTGGTGCAGACCGACGCGCTGCGGTTTCTGGGCCGGGCACCGGCCGAACCCTATGACGTGGTGTTCCTGGACCCGCCCTTCGGCCAGGGTTGGCTGCAGCGCTGCCTGCCCGGGCTGGCCCAGCCGGGCTGGCTGGCGCCCGGGGCATACGTCTATATGGAAGCCGAGCAGGACCTGGACAGCGCTGCACTGCAGGCCCTGCTGCCGGCGGGCTGGCAACTCATACGCAGCAGGAAATCCGGGGAGGTCGGTTATCACCTGGCCCGGGCGGATGGTTTGCAGCCGGCCCCGCAGGCGTCATAATCCGCCCATGAATGTCACAGCGGTCTATCCCGGCACCTTCGATCCCATCACCCACGGCCATACCGATATTGTCGAGCGTGCCGCGCGCCTGTTCGACCGGGTGATCCTGGCCATCGCCGCCAGTCCTGCCAAGCAACCGGCCTTCGATCTGGCCCGGCGCGAGGCGCTGGCCGGCGAGGTGCTGGCGCATCTCCCCAATGTCGAGGTGTGCAGCTTCGACGGCCTGCTGGTGGAATTCGTACGCCGCCGCGGCGCTCAGGTGATTCTGCGCGGCCTGCGCGCGGTGTCGGATTTCGAGTACGAGTTCCAGCTCGCCGGCATGAACCGGCATCTGGCCGGCGAGATCGAGACCCTGTTCCTGACGCCGGCCGAGCAGTATGCCTATGTCTCCTCCAGCCTGGTGCGGGAAGTGGCCGCCCTGGGCGGCGATATCTCGCCTTTTGTCCACGAAAAAGTTGTGGCTGCACTGAAGGCGCGGCTCGGTTAATATCGCTTTCATCTGATATACCCCCGCGCGCCCGGCGCGGCAGTCCTGAATGGAGGCGGTCATGTCCCTGCTGATCACCGATGAATGCATCAACTGCGATGTCTGTGAGCCCGAGTGCCCGAACGGCGCCATCTACCAGGGCGATGAGATCTACGAAATCAACCCCGATCTGTGCACCGAGTGCGTCGGCCACTACGAGGTTTCCCAGTGCGTCGAGGTCTGCCCGGTCGACTGCATCCTGGTCGATCCGGACAACAAGGAGACTCGGGAGCAGCTGCTGGCCAAGTACGAGAAGATCACCAGCGAATCGGCCTGATCCCAGGCCGTTTCCACCCACTTACCGACGAAATCCTTAACACCGGGCCTTCTGCCCGGTGTTTTGTATGCAACCCACTATATTTTTTGAATAATTATTTCCGGCTTATCCGTTCTCCGTCGCACGAACATGTCGGAAAAGTTTGCAAGTCCGGGTAGTGCTATCTCTGACGTAACGCATAACCCACTGTGTTTCAAGATAAAACATTGCCGGGAATAAATATTGCTTGAAAGTCAATGTAAAAATTGCATCCGCAATCAACAACTCGGATGCCAGATGCGCGCAATAATGACAACAGCGCCAACGAACAAGAACAACAGCAGGCTTGCCTGGAGGAGAAAAACCCATGGAGTATCAAAATAGTAGGGATATGCTGTGGTCGTGCAGCGGCTTGTCGGACTGGGCTCGCCGTTTCCTCGGCGGACTTGCGGCGGTAGCTGCATTCGCATTCGCCGGGCCAGTATCGGCGGTCAGCCTGGACTTCATGTGCATCACCGGTAACGACTCGGGCGATTGCGCTATCGGTGAAAGCCAGCTGACCGTGGATGTCACTGATCCGGGTGGAAACCAGGTTAATTTCCGTTTCAATAATTCCGGGTCGGCTGATTCAGCTATCACCGAAGTCTATTTCGATGATGGCGAACTGCTTGGTATAGCCGACGTGAGTCACAGTGCGGGTGATTCATGGACAGCGGGTGATGCAAGTCCTCCGGATTTGCCGGGTGGTGATTCGATTACCCCGAAGTTTGAAGTGACAGGGTATTTCAAGGCTGAGTCTGATCCGCCGCCTCCCAAGAAGGGGGTCAACCCGGGTGAATGGCTGGATGTCGTGTTCGATCTCAAGACCGGCAAAACCTTCAACGATATAATTGCTGATTTGATTTCAGGCGATCTGCGTGTGGGCATGCATGTCATAGCCTTTGACAGCGGCGGCAGTGAGAGTTTTGTCAACGACCCGGATCAGGTGATTCCGCCTTCTGCTATCCCGGTGCCGGCGGCAGTATGGCTGTTCGGTTCCGGCCTGCTGGGCCTGGTCGGGATTGCGCGGCGTCGGTACTAAACGACAGTAACAGTTTATCCTGACACACAGGGCGGCCGAATGGCCGCCTTGTTTTTTTCTGTATTCGCCTTATCGTGACTAATCTCATGTTCGCGACCAGGTAAGATCCCATGTTCCAGCGACTCCGCTACTGCCTGTCTCTATTGCAGTCTCTGCCCGTGCTGGCATTGAGCTTATTGGTGGTGGGCGTCCCCGTGCAGGTGGCCTCCGCTGCCGAGCGTCCCGGCGCCACCGCGATTGCCTCCGCGCATCCGCACGCCACCGCGGCCGGTTTCGAGATCCTGGCCGCGGGCGGCAATGCCTTCGATGCCGCCGTGGCGGTCAGCGCTGCGCTGGCGGTGGTCGAGCCCTACGGTTCCGGCATCGGTGGCGGCGGTTTCTGGCTGCTGCATGTCGCGACTGAGAACCGTGATGTCATGATCGACGGCCGGGAACGGGCGCCGCTGGCCGCGCACCGGGATATGTATCTCGACGACGCAGGTAATCTGATCCCCGGTGCCTCCATGAACGGACCGCTGGCGGCCGGGATCCCGGGCGAGCCGGCGGCGCTGGTGCACCTGGCGGAGCAATACGGTCGCCTGCCGCTGGCCCGGAGTCTGGCGCCGGCGATCCGGCTGGCGCGCGCGGGCTTCGAGGTGGAGGCCCATTACCGCCGCATGGCGGCATTCCGCCGGGATGTTCTGCGGGAGTCCGCCGATGCGGCACGCATCTTTCTGCGCGAGGGCGAGGTGCCCGCCGAGGGTGTGGTGATCCGTCAGCCTGAGTTGGCAGATACGCTGCAGGCCCTGGCCGGGCAGGGGCGGGACGGCTTCTATGCCGGCAAGGTCGCGGACCGGCTGGTCACGGGCGTGCGGGCGGCCGGCGGCATCTGGACGCAGCGGGATCTGGATGAATATGAAGTCATCGAGCGCGAGCCTGTGCGCGGCGAGTACCACGGTATGCGCATCACCAGCGCCGCACCGCCGTCCTCGGGCGGCATCGCCCTGGTGACCATGCTCAACATCCTCGAAGGCTACGGGCTGCAGGACCTGTGCGAGGTCGAACGCACGCATCTTATAGTCGAGGCCATGCGCCGCGCCTACCGCGATCGCGCGGTGTATCTGGGCGATACCGATTACGTCGAGGTGCCGGTGGCGATGCTCACCAGCCCGCATTATGCCGCCGGCCTGCGCAACGGCATCCGCCGCGACCAGGCCACGCCGAGTGCCTCGCTGCCGGGACCGGAGGCCTTCGGCGGCGGCAATCACACCACCCACTTCTCCATCCTGGACCGGGAGGGCAACCGGGTCGCGGCCACACTCAGCATCAACTATCCCTTCGGCGCGGGCTTCGTGGTGCCGGGCACCGGCGTGCTGCTCAACGACGAAATGGACGACTTCTCCGCCAAGCCGGGCGTGCCCAACGCCTACGGCCTGGTCGGCACCGAGGCCAATGCCATCGCCCCCGGCAAGCGCATGCTGTCCAGCATGTCGCCGACCTTCGTCGAGACCGATGACCGCGTCGCTATCCTGGGCACGCCCGGCGGGAGCCGCATCATCACCATGGTGCTGCACGGTATTCTGGGTTTTGCCGCGGACAAGCCGGTGCAGGATTGGGTCAGCGAGCCGCGCTTCCATCACCAGTATCTGCCGGATGTGATCCAGTTCGAGCCGGAGGCATTTGGTGCTGAAATGCAGCAGCAGCTGAAGGCCATGGGGCACGAATTGAAGCCGCTGGACAGCAGCTACGGCAACATGCAGGCGATTCAGTGGAATCGTGCTACCGGCGAAGTGCGGGCCGCGAGTGATCCACGGGGAATCGGGGAGGCCCTGATTGAACATGTAGGTCGGGTTAGCCCGTGAGGGCGTAACCCGACCTACCTCTGGCAATGGGGGCAGTAATAGCTGGAGCGCTGGCCGATGCGTTTCAACCGTATCGCCTCGCCGCAGACCGGGCAGGGCCGGCCTGCGCGCTCATAGACCCGCAGTGACTGGCGGAAATAACCGGGCCGGCCGTCGCTGCCGGTGAAATCCCGCAGCGTCGTGCCGCCGACCCGGATGGATTGTTCCAGCACCGCCTTGATGGCAGCTGCCAGTTGTTCATAGCGCTGGCGGCTGATGCGGCCGGCCGCGCGGGCCGGATGGATACCGGCCAGAAACAGCGCCTCGTTGGCGTAGATGTTGCCCACCCCCACCACCACATGGCTGTCCATGATGAAGCTCTTCACCGCCGCCCGGCGGCCGCGTGACAGCGCATGGAGATACTCCCCGTTGAATTCATCGGACAGGGGCTCGGGCCCGAGTTCGCGCAGCAGCTTGTGCGACTCCGGCGCCCGGGTGGTCCAGAGCAGGGCGCCGAAGCGGCGCGGGTCGGTCAGGCGCAGGCACTGGCCGTCGTCCAGTTCCAGGTCCAGGTGGTCGTGTTTGTCCGGGGGTGTCGCCGTGGGCAGGATGCGCAGCGCGCCCGACATGCCCAGGTGCAGGATCAGGCTGCCGGTATCGAGTTCGATGAGCAGGTATTTGGCGCGGCGGCGCACGCCATGGATGCGCTGGCCCGCTACGGTGGTCTCCAGGCCGCGCGGCACCGGCCAGCGCAGGCGGCGTTCGCGGACCGCCAGCCGGACGATGCGCCGGCCGGTCAGGTGCGGTTCGATCCCACGCCGTGTGGTCTCGACTTCGGGTAATTCAGGCATGGGATCGCGGGATTTCGTCAGTATCGGTCGGGAGCGTTAGAATACCAGCCTGACACGACGCGACAATATCAATGCAAGCAGTCACAAGGGCCAAGCCATGACCAGACAAGTAGATGTTGCCATCCTCGGCGCCGGCAGCGCCGGCCTGTACGCCGTCGGCCAGGTGCGCAAGGCCACCGACAACTGGGTGCTGATCGACGGCGGCGAGCTGGGCACGACCTGCGCCCGGGTCGGCTGCATGCCGTCCAAGGTCGCCATCCAGATCGGCGAGGACATGCACCGGCGCAGCATCTTCGAGCGCGAGGGCATCGAGGGCGGCGACAGCCTGGTGCTGAACCAGGAGGACGCCATGGAGCACGTCCAGGACCTGCGCGACGTGTTCGTCGACAAGGTGCTCTCCACCAGCACCGACGAGATGAGCGAGGAGGAGTTCATCGAGGGCAATGCGCGGTTCGTCGAGCCGAATGTGCTGGAGGTGAACGGCGAGCGCATCGAGGCGAAGAAGATCATTATCGCCACCGGCTCGACCCCGCTGGTGCCCGGCGCCTGGGAACCCTTCCGCGACCGCATCCTGACCACCGACGAGTTCTTCGAGCAGGAGTCCCTGCCGGCGTCGGTCGCCGTGATCGGCCTGGGCGTGATCGGCCTGGAGTTGGGCCAGGCCCTGCACCGCTTCGGGGTGGATGTCACCGGCATCGATATGGCCGAGACCATCGGCGGGCTGGAGGATCCGGTCGCCCGGGATGCCGCCATCGAGCTGATCGGCAAGGAGTTCCCCCTGTGGTTGGGGCAGGCCGCCGAGGTGAGCGAAGCCGGTGAAGGCAGGCTGAAGGTGACGGCCGGCGACAACGAGGTGGTGGTCGACAAGCTGCTGGTGTGCATGGGCCGGGTGCCGAATGTGAAGACCCTCAACCTCGAGGCGCTGGGGGTCGAACTGGACGCCAAGGGTGTGCCGGCGTTCGACCCGCATACCATGCAGGTCGGCGACCTGCCGGTGTTCATCGCCGGCGACGTGACCGGCGAGCGGCCCATCCTGCACGAGGCCGGCGACGAGGGCCGCATCGCCGGCTTCAACGCGGTGCAGGACACGCCCGTGGCCTTCGAACGCAAGACGCCGCTGTCCATCACCTTCTGCGACCCCAACATCGTCATGGTCGGCCAGGGCTGGGGCGAACTGGATGAGGACGCCATCGCCGTTGGCGAGGTGAAGATGGGGCTGCTGGGCCGGGCCATCATCATGGGCCGCAACCGCGGCGTGCTGCGTGTATACGCCGATAAGAACGATGGCCGCATCCTGGGCGCGACCTTCGTCGCCGCCCTGGCCGAGCACCTGGGGCACCTGCTGTGCTGGGCCATCAGCCAGCATCTGACCGTGTTCGATCTGCTCAGTCTGCCCTTCTATCATCCCACCATGGAGGAGGGGCTGCAGGCGGCGTTGTATGATCTCAAGGGAAAATTCGACGAGGAGCTTGATCACCCGATCGAGCTGAAACCGCTGAAATAGCTGCTCAATCTTATTGCCAGTCGTCAGGCGATCCTGTCATTGCGAGCGCAGCGCGGCAATCTCGTGCTGCAGATGCAACTGTTTCGAGATTGCCGCGGCGCTATGCGCCTCGCAATGACAGGGTATGGTGAAGCTTCCGCTGCAGAACATGTGACGGCAAGCTATGCCGGGCTTTGCGTTGTTCAGGTCGGCCTACGGTTCGGGAGCGGGGTTTGCGTCCTTGCCGGCATCGAGCTCCAGCAACCGTCCCGCCTGCTGCGTCCCCAGATGATAGGCCAGTCCCGGCTTCTCTCTCACCAGCACGAAGTCCGCCTCGCTGCGGCGGATGCCGTAACGTATCCGTTCGCCGTCGGCGAATGTGAGTTCGACTTCGCCCTGCAGCGGTCCGCCCTTGTCCTCGCCCACCCATAACGCCTGCGTGGTGCGCCAGGTGTCGACCAGTCGCTGCAGCCGGTCAGCGGAGATATCCGGGCGGTCGGGCTTGACGGCCCAGCCCCCGGTGTCGGTGCGTGCCAGGGTGAATTCCGGCAGCGCCAGCCGTTGCAGTTCGGTGCCCGCCGGCACCAGCCGGCGACTGACCAGGTCGCTGGCCCCGGCGCCGAGCAGGTTCAGCACCCGGTCCTCGATCAGGTGGACCGTGTCGCCGTACTGCACGTAGCGCAGGTCCTGCAGCGGCTCGGTTCCGCCCAGGCGCAGTTCGGCATCGTCGTAATGCAGCACCAGCTGCGGCGGATCCAGGCCGATGTCGGCGGGATCGATTTCCGCCAGCGGGTACTGGCGCTGCGAGGGCTGGTTCAGCAGATTGAGAAGGATCTTCGCCTGGAATGCATCGGCGGGCAGATCCGGCTCCCGCAGCTGCCAGCCGCCATCATGGCGCACCAGTTCGATCCGGCCGCGGTCATTGTCGATCCGGATGGACTGGACCTGCGCCGGGTCGAGCCGGGTCAGGGACGTGCTGTCCGCCGTCTGCGTGCCGGGGCGCAGGTAGACCAGCGCGGCCAGCGCCGCGACCAGCAGCAGCAATACGACATTGACGAGGGAGCGGGGGCCGGGCATCAGCGTTTGCGCCGGCGCAGCCAGACGATGAGGCCGGCGAGCACCAGCAGTGCCGGCAGCACGAACAGGAAGCCGAAGCCGATCACGGCCTGAGCGGTGCGGCCCAGTTCCAGGCTCTGATCCGGGGCCGCGCGCGGGCGGATGGCGATGAAGCTGTCATCGTGGCTGAGCCAGTCGATCAGGTTCAGGCCCAGGTCCAGGTTGGCGACATTGCCGAGAAAGCTGTTGGACAGGAAATCGCCATCGCCGATGACCGCGACCCGCTGGCCCGTTGTGCGACCCTCGCCGGCCTCGCTGCCGGCGTCCAGGCTGCGGGTGAAGGCGTGCGCCAGGTCCAGCGGGCCGGCGCGCTCGTCGCTGCCCGCATCGAAGCCGATGCGGCCTTCCAGCGTACCGAGTTCAGTCCAGGTGTTTTCCATGCTGGAGAGCAGGGGCTCGACGTCCCAGTCGCCGGTGGTGTTGAGCTGCAGTGCCTGAGCGTGCGGGAACAGGGTCATGGCGCGCAGCTCGCGGGTCACGGGATGCGGTGTGTAGGCGGTGACCAGCACCACGTCGGGGCTCTCGATGCCGAACAGCTGGGTGCTGGCATCGACGATCACGCCGGGCAGGAACTCCACGCCGAGGTATTCGGCTACGCTGGCCATGCCGCCGGTCTCGCCGGGATCGGCCAGCCACAGCAGGTTGCCGCCGGCCTCCAGGTACTCGCGCACCAGCCTGACTTCGCCCGGCAGCAGATCCAGCTGCGGGCTGGCGATGACCAGCACGCTGAGGTTGTCCGGCACCGCGCGCGTCTCGGCCAGGTTGAGGCTCTGCACCTTGAGCCCCTTGCGCTCAAGCTCGGCCCCGAAGTGCCCCAGGTCGTGATTGGCCTGGCCGTGCGGGTCGCGTTCGCCGTGGCCGGTGAGAAAGCCGATCCAGCGCTCGCCCTGACGCGCCACCCGCAGGATGGCATTGCTGAGGGCCTGCTCGGTGTGTTCCTGTACCCGTTCGCTGCGGCCCTGATAGGCGATGCGCAGCTCACCCTCCATGCTCACCCCCAGTTCGCGCACCCGTTCCGGGGCGCGGTCAGGGTTGACGAACTCGACCTGGATGTCCGGTTTGACCCGCTCATAGCGACCGACGAGTTCGCGTACCTGGTCACGCAGCGGCCCCTGGTCGCGGACGAAGGCGGTGATGGTGAGCGGGCCCTCGAGTTCCGCGAGCAGGCGTTCGCTGTCGGCCGACAGGCTGTTGCGCGCGCCGTAGGTCCAGTCGGTCTGGATGCGGTATTGGGTGCTGAGCCAGCCCAGCAGCCCGACCGCGGCCAGCAGCAGCAGGGTGAACAGATAGCGCTGCAGGCGCAGGTTGCGTTTGGTCTGGCGCGTCACATCCATGCCGGGGCTCCTAGTGCGGCATCCGCCGGGCATCCAGGCGCTGCACGGTCAGCACCAGGAAGGTGAGAATGAATAACAGGTAGTAGACGACGTCGCTGGAATCGAACAATCCCTTGAGCAGCGATTCATAATGGCGCACCAGCGACAGATAGCGGAACAGTTCGCTGACCCCGGCGCCGGAATTACCGGCCCAGTCGATGATCCACAGCAGCAGCAGCAGGCCGAAGCTGCTCACCGCGGCCACGGTGGGCTGATCGGTGAGGCTTGACATGAACAGCCCGGCGGCGGTGAAGGCCGCCAGCAGCAGGGCCAGGCCGAGCAGACCGCTGGCGAGCTTGCCGGTATCGAGTTCGGTGCCGGCCATGAGCGACAGCGGCATCAGGCTGATCATGGCCAGCAGGATGAGAAAGAAACCCAGCAGCCCGAGGTACTTGCCCAGCACGATCTCGGTCATGGATACCGGCGAGGACATGAGCAGGTTGAGGGTGCGGCTGCGGCTTTCCTCGCTGAGCGCCCGCATGGTGATCAGCGGCGCGATCAGCAGCAGGATGACGCCGGTATTGCCCAGCAGCGGCGTGATCACGATGTCGGTCACGCCGGGGGCATTGGGCCGGCCGGCCAGCTGCGGGGCGTAGGTCATGAACAGATCGATCTGGGACAGGAACAGGTAGGCCAGCAGCAGCTGCACCACGCCCAGGATCGACCAGGCCAGGGGCGAGAGAAACAGGGTCTTGAGTTCGCGTGCCGCGATGACGCGGATCATCAGGCGGCCTCCTCGGCGGCGTCGCGGCTGGTCAGTTCGACGAAGATCTGCTCCAGGGTGCGGCGTTCGGGGATCAGTTCCTGCAGGCCCCAGCCGGCATTCACGGCCCGTTCGGTCAGGGCCTCGGCCGGGTTGTCGCCGGTGTAGCGCAGCCGGAAGCGGCCCTGACCCAGTTCGGCCACTTCCTCCACGCCCGCGAGCTGCTGCAGCGTCTCGATGGCGGGCGGTTGGCGGAAGGCGACGATGCAGGCCTGTGCCTGCAGATGCGATTCCAGTCCCTGCATGCTGTCGGCGAACACCAGCCGGCCGCGGTGGATGATCTGCACCCGGTTACAGGTGCCCTGCACCTCGGGCAGGATGTGGGTGGAGAGGATGATGCCGTGCGCCTCGCCCAGTTCGCGGATCAGGCCGCGGATTTCGCGGATCTGGATGGGGTCCAGGCCCACGGTGGGCTCGTCCAGGATCACCGCCGCCGGGTTGTGCAGGATGGCCTGGGCGATGCCGACGCGCTGCTGGTAGCCCTTGGACAGATTGGCGATCAGGCGCCGGCGCACCTCGTTCAGTCCGCAGCGGGCGCGGGCCCGGTCCACCGCAGCGGTGACCTCGCGTCCGGGCACGCCGCGCAGGCGGGCGCAGTAGCGCAGGTACTCGTCGACCGTCAGTTCCCGGTACAGCGGCGGCTGCTCCGGCAGATAGCCGAGTTCGCGCTTGGCGCGCCTGGGATGGTCCAGCAGATCCACGCCCCGGACCCGGATGGTGCCGGCACTGGGCGCAAGGGTGCCGGTCAGCATCTGCATGGTGGTGGACTTGCCGGCCCCGTTGGGGCCGAGAAAGCCCAGCACGTCGCCCTTGGCCAGTTCGAAGCTGACATCGTGCACGGCGCGGATGGGGCCGTAGTCACGCTGCAGGTGTTCGGCCTGGATGAGGATTTCGCGGTCCATTTCTTTTACTATCCCCGGCTTGTTGTCTGACCGCCCGGTGCGGGCAGATCCGCAGTGGGGGCCGGGCGGCGCTCCCTGTGTCAGGCGGATATTCGAGGCGTTAATCATACTCATGTCAATACGGGTAGGCATAGACACCGGCGGCACCTTCACCGATTTCGTCGTTCTGCAGGACGGGCGGGTGCGCGTGCACAAGGTGCTGTCCACCCCGGACGCGCCCGAGCGCGCCATCCTGCAGGGCCTGGATGAGCTGGGTCTGGCCGGCGCCTCGGGCATGAGTCTGGTGCACGGTTCGACCGTCGCCACCAACGCAGTGCTCGAAGCCAAGGGGGTGAAGACGGTCTATATCACCAACCGCGGCCTGGGCGATGTGCTGGCCATCGGCCGCCAGGCCCGGGCCGAGCTGTACAACCTGCAGCCCGAACCGGTCGAACCCCCGCTGCCGCCGGAACACTGCCTGGAGACCGGCGGCCGGCGCGATGCCCGGGGCAAAGTCATCACGCCCCTGACCGATGCGGATCTGGCCGAACTGAAGACAGCGATCGAACGCCTGCAGCCGCGTGCCGTGGCCATCAACCTGCTGTTCGCCTTCCTCGACGGCGAGGACGAGCGGCGCATTGCCGCCGCCCTGCCCGCTGACCTGTTCGTGAGTTGTTCCAGCGAGGTGCTGCCCGAGATCCGGGAATACGAACGCGGCATGGCCACCTTTCTCAATGCCCATGTCGGCCCGCTGGTGGAGGGCTACCTGCAGCGGCTGAAGGCCGGTGTGGCCCCGGCGCCGGTGGCGGTGATGCAGAGCGCCGGCGGCCTGGTGGATGCTGACCAGGCCGCCCGTCACGGCGTGCACCTGCTGCTGTCGGGGCCGGCCGGCGGTCTGAGGGGTGCCGGCTTCGTCGGCCGGCTGGCCGGCTGCGAGCGCCTGCTCAGTTTCGACATGGGCGGGACCTCCACCGACGTGGCCCTGATCGAGGGCGAGCCGCGCCTGACCACCGAGGGCCGCATCGGCCGCTACCCGGTGGCCGTGCCCATGGTGGACATGCACACCATCGGTGCCGGCGGCGGCTCCATTGCCCGGGTCGATGCCGGCGGGATGCTCCTGGTGGGGCCGGAATCGGCCGGGGCCGCCCCCGGGCCGGCCTGCTACGGCCGCGGCGGGACCGAACCCACAGTCACCGACGCCAACCTGGTGCTGGGGCGGCTGCGGCCCGAGGCCTTCCTCGACGGTGGCATGCGGCTGGATGCGCAGGCTGCCCGCATGGCCGTGCTGCGGGTGGCCGAACCGCTCGGCCTGACGCCGGAAGCGGCGGCCGCCGGCATCGTCCGGGTCGCCAATGAGCACATGGCCCGGGCGCTGCGGGTGATCTCGGTGCAGCGCGGCCTGGACCCGCGCGACTATGTGCTGACTTCCTTCGGCGGGGCCGGCGGCCTGCATGTGTGCGCCCTGGCCGAGGCGCTGGGCATGCGCCGGGCGCTGGTGCCGGTGCAGGCCGGGGTGCTGTCGGCGCTGGGCATGCTGAGCGCGGCGCCGGCGCGGCAGCTGTCGCGGGCCTGGCCGGCCCGGCTGGAGGATTGCGCAGCCGCCGAGCTCGAGGCGGCACTCAATGAACTGGCAATCCAGGGGGGCGCGGAGTTGGCGGCCGAGGGTCTGGATGCCGGGCGGCTGCAGCGGCGCGCCTCGCTGGATCTGTGTTACGAAGGCCAGTCCTTCGTGCTCACCCTGCTCTGGGAGGGGATTGCCGCCACCGCTGCGGCCTTTCATGCCGCGCACGAGGCCCGCTACGGTCACCGTTTGGCGCGGCCGGTCGCACTGGTCAATCTGCGGCTGGAGGTCGCGGGGCCGGCCCCGGATCTGGTGCTGCCTGAACGTGCGCCGGATGAGGCCGCGCCCGAAGCCCGGGTTGCGATGCCGGGGCTGGAGGCGGAGGTGCCGGTCCATGCCCGCGACGCGCTCGGCGCCGGCCAGTGTCTGGCGGGGCCGGCCCTGATCACCGAGACCGTGGCCACCACCTGGCTGGCGCCGGGCTGGCGTTGCGAGGTGGATCGCTGGGGCAACCTGCTGCTGACTTTTTCAGCCGGCGCGTAGGATGGGTGGAGGCGCATGCGCCGTAACCCATCGCCTGGCCCGGGTGGAATGATGGGTTGCGCTGCGCTTCACCCATCCTACGTACCGGCCCTGCGCCCCGCGTGTTACGGCCACCTCAGTTCGTGGTCCCCAGCAGCAGCTCGGTGGTCTCGTCGGCCCAGCGGGCCGCCTCCACATAGGCCTCGGTGATCCCGGCCGGCGTCAGGTCACGGAACTGCGCGCTATCCCACTGGGTGCGCTCGTAGGCCAGTACGCAGCTCAGAGCCTCGCCAATGGCGCCCTGATGATGCAGCAGGGCGGCCTTGAGAGTGTCCGACAGCGGCAGGGCCTCGAGGATCTGGTCCAGCGGCATTCCCAGCAGCGCCTCCAGGGCCGAGAACAGGCCGGCGGTGAAATAGATCTCCGGTTCGGCGTCGCCGGTCTTTTCCGCCAGCAGCTGGCACATCCGGGCCCGCAGCATGGCGATGGTCATCAGGTCGGTGGGCCGGTCTTCCACGCCGCAGAACACCAGCAATGTGGCCCAGGTCTTGATGGTCCGGTTGCCCAGGTAGACCACCGCCTGGCGGATGGAATCCACTTTGCGGGGCAGGGCAAAGAAGGCGGAGTTGATATAGCGCAGCAGCTTGTAGCTCAGGCCCAGGTCCTGGCTGATCAGCGCCTCCAGTTCCTCGGGCGTCACATCCGGGTCCTGCAGCTGGGCCAGCAGCCGGACCGTGGCCAGGCCGCTGGCGGGCACGGCCTGGCCGGAGATCACCTGGGGGCGCGAGAGGAAGTAGCCCTGGAAATAGTCGAAGCCCAGCTCACGGCATTGCTCGAACTGCTCCAGCGTCTCGATCTTTTCGGCCAGCAGGTGCACGGGATAGCCGCGCAACTGGTCGAGGTGGGCCACCAGTTCCCCGTCCGGGACGGCCATCAGGTCGATCTTGATAATGTCGGCATGTTCGATCAGGGGACGCAGCTTGTCGTGGTAGAGGAAATCGTCCAGGGCCAGGGTGTGGCCCGAGCGGCGCAGTTCGCGCACGGCGCCGATCACGGCCGCATCGGGTTCGATGTCTTCCAGCACTTCCAGCACGATGCGGTCCTTGGGGAAGGGCAGCTGCCATTCCCCGGTGAGGAAGGCGCGGGTCAGGTTGATGAAGGCGCGGTGGCGGCCGACCAGTTTTTCCAGGCCGAACTCCAGGAAGGCATTGTTGATGACATGAGAGGTCGCCCGGTCGCCGTCGGAGAACATGGCCGCATTTTCCAGCCCGCTGCGAAACAGCAGCTCATAGGCATAGACATTGAGGTTGCGGTCGTAGATCGGCTGGCGGCCGATGTAGATGTCCTGCATGTACGCTGTCCTGGGGCGGCACGCCGGGTGCCTCTCTCGGGATCGGTCCGCCCACGGTTGCCGGGATTTGGGGACTGCCGGCGGGTGAATTTGTTTCGGCAAAGCCCTGACAGCCGTGCTAGAGTAGGGTTTACCCTTCTGTAACGTCCGAAAGAGCCATTACTTCATGTTTGACCCTATGCTCTCCCTGCTTGCTCAGGGGCTTGCTGATCTGCCCTGGTGGGGCCTCGTGCTGGCCGTCCTCGGCCTGACCCATATTACCATTGTCAGCGTCACTGTCTTCCTGCATCGCCATCAGGCCCATCGGGCCCTGGACCTGCATCCGGCGGTGAGCCACTTTTTCCGCTTCTGGTTGTGGCTGACCACCGGCATGGTCACCGCCGAGTGGGTTGCCATCCACCGCAAGCACCACGCCAGGTGCGAGACCGAGGACGATCCTCACAGCCCGAACACGCGCGGCATCGGCACGGTCCTGTGGCGGGGCGCCGAACTGTACCGGGCCGAGGCCGAAAATCCCGAGACCCTGGCCCGGTTCAGCCAGGGTACGCCCGATGACGCCCTGGAGCGGCACCTGTACCGGCGTTTTCCCATGCTCGGCGTCAGCCTGATGCTGCTGATCGACCTGGCGCTGTTCGGTGTCATCGGTCTGACCGTGTGGGCGGTACAGATGCTGTGGATCCCCATCTGGGCGGCGGGCGTGATCAACGGCCTCGGCCACTGGTGGGGTTATCGCAACTTCGAGAGTGCCGATCTGTCGACCAATATCGTGCCGCTGGGCCTGATCATCGGCGGCGAGGAACTGCACAACAACCATCACGCCTTCCCCGGCTCGGCCAAGCTGTCCTCGCGGCGTTGGGAATTCGACATCGGCTGGTTCTATATCCGACTGCTGGAGATCCTGGGCCTGGCCGCGGTCAACAAGACCGCCCCCATGCCCCGCCTGGATCCGGCCAAGCAGGCGCTGGACGTCGACACCGTGCGCGCCGTGGTGCGCAACCGCCTGCACGTCATGTCGGACTATGCCCGCCAGGTCATGCTGCCGGTGCTGCGCGAGGAGTGGCGCAGCGCCGACCGCTCCTGCCGCCGCCTGCTGCGGCGCGCGCGCAAGGTGCTGGTGCGCAACGAGACCCTGCTGGATGCGCGCAGCGAGAGCCTGCTGCAACGGGCGCTCAACGAGCGCCAGCGGCTGCAGGTGGTGTACGAGTTCAAGCGCCGGCTGACCGCGCTGTGGGCCCAGCGTCCGACCAGTCATGAGCAGATGCTGGTTGCGCTGCAGGACTGGTGCGCCCAGGCCGAGGCCACCGGCATCCAGGCCCTGCAGCAGTTCGCCCGGCGCCTGCGCTGCTACAGTCTGCCGCAGCCGGCCTGACCGATGACCTGAGCCGGCGGACTCCGGCGGCACAGGCAGGCGTGACCAACCCAATAAAAAACCCGGCATGGCCGGGTTTTTTATTGGGTCCGGTGATCGGAAGCCTTACTTGATCTTGGCTTCCTTGTAGGTCACGTGCTGGCGCACCACCGGATCGTACTTCTTGAACTCGAGCTTGTTCGGCGTGTTGCGCTTGTTCTTGGTGGTGGTATAGAAGTGACCGGTGCCGGCGCTGGAGACCAGCTTGATCTTTTCGCGGATTGCCTTGGCCATGCTTGCCTCCTCAGACCTGTTCGCCGCGGGCGCGGATTTCGGACAGGACGGTCTCGATGCCCTTCTTGTCGATGATGCGCATGCCCTTGCCGGAGACACGCAGTTTCACCCAGCGCTGCTCGCTCTCCACCCAGAAGCGGTGGGTGTGCAGATTCGGCAGAAAGCGCCGCTTGGTCTTGTTGTTCGCGTGGGAGACGTTGTTGCCCGTGACCGGACGCTTCCCCGTGACCTGGCATACTCTGGACATGGCTAGAACCCTTCAGAAAATCGTTCCATTCGGCTCACACGCCGAGAAGAGCCGCGCATTATGTCAGAACCCGGGCGACGGGGCAAGCATCCCCGATGCCGGTCGCCGGCGCCGGCATGCGGCGGCAACTCATTGATTCATATGAGTCCCCGCTCGGCCAGGGAAACCGTCTCGCCGGTCCCGATCACCAGGTGGTCCAGCACCCGGATCTCGACCAGGGCCAGCGCCTCCTTCAGGCGCCGGGTCAGCTGCTGATCGGCATGACTGGGCTCGGCCACCCCGGAGGGATGGTTGTGGGCCAGGATCACGGCGGCGGCGTTGTGGCCGAGCGCGGCCTTGACCACTTCGCGGGGATGGACGGCGGCGCTGTTCAGGGTGCCGCGGAACAGTTCCTCGCATTCGATCACGGCATGGCGGTTGTCCAGGAACAGGCAGGCGAAGACCTCATGGGGATAATGGCTGAGGCGGGCGTGCAGGTAGCGGCGGGTGTCGTCGGGGTTGCTCAGCACGCTGCCGCGCTTGAGCCGGTCCAGGTAGTGGCGCCGCGCCATTTCCAGGGCGGCCTGCAGCTGGACGTACTTGGCCGGCCCCAGCCCCGGGGCGGTTTCCAGCTCGCGCGGTCCCAGGCTGAGCAGGCCGCGCAGGCCGTCATGGCTGCGGAGCAGTTCCCGGGCCAGGGCCACGGCGTCCTTGCCGGGTATTCCGGTGCGCAGAAAGATGGCCAGCAGTTCGGCATCCGACAGGGCCGCCGCCCCCTGGGACAGCAGTTTTTCGCGCGGCCGCTCCTGCGCCGGCCAGTCCCGGATCGTCATGGTCAACCTCCGTGTCGACAGTCTCAACGGGCGTATCATAGCCGGGGGCATGGGCCGGGACCAGCGGCCTGGCCCCGGCGCGTGGGTGAATGGCGCAACCTCTGATAAACTTCCCGTCATGCAATCCCTTATCGGAAAACGCATCCTGCTCGGGGTGAGCGGCGGCATCGCCGCCTACAAGAGCGCCGAACTGGTGCGCGGCCTGCGCGCGGCCGGGGCCGAGGTGCGGGTGGTGATGACCGCCGGCGCTCAACGCTTCATCACGCCGCTGACCCTGCAGGCCCTGTCGGGGCAGCCGGTGCGCAGCGAACTGTTCGACGCGCATGCCGAGGCCGGCATGGATCACATCGAGCTGGCGCGCTGGGCCGATGCCGTACTGGTGGCCCCGGCCAGCGCCGACCTGCTGGCCCGGCTGGCCCAGGGGCGGGCCGACGACCTGCTCGCCACCCTGTGCCTGGCCAGCCGGGCGCCGCTGCTGCTGGCGCCGGCCATGAACCAGGCCATGTGGGCGCATCCGGCGACCCGGGCCAATGTCAGTCTGCTCGCCGGGCGCGGTGCCCGGCTGCTGGGGCCGGAGGTCGGTGAACAGGCCTGCGGCGAGACCGGCCCGGGCCGGATGCGGGAGCCGCAGGACCTGATCGCCGACCTGGCCGCCGGTTTCGAGACCGGCCGGCTGGCCGGGCTGCGGGTGCTGGTCACGGCCGGTCCGACCCGCGAAGCCATCGACCCGGTGCGTTACGTCAGCAACCGCAGTTCCGGCCGCATGGGCTATGCCGTGGCCGCCGCGGCGCGCGAGGCGGGTGCACGGGTGACCCTGGTCAGCGGGCCGGTGGCACTGGACGGCCCGCCGGGCATCGAACGGGTGATGGTGGAGACCGCGGAGGAGATGCGCGCAGCGGTACGGGCGCAGCTGCCCGGCTGCGACATCTTCATCGGCGCCGCCGCCGTGGCCGACTACCGTCCGGCGCAGGCGGCGGCGCAGAAACTGAAAAAGCGGGATGCGAACCTGTCGCTGGATCTGGTGCGCAATCCGGATATTCTGGCGGAAGTGGCCCAGGGTGAACCGCGGCCCTTCACCGTCGGCTTTGCTGCCGAGACCGGTGATCTGGATGCCAATGCGCGCACCAAACGGATGCAGAAATCGCTGGATCTGATCGCCGCCAACCTGGTGGGCCCGGGGCTGGGCTTCGACGCCGAGGACAATGCCCTGACCCTGTACTGGGAAGGGGGCTCCGAATCACTGCCGCGCCAGTCCAAGCCGCAGCTGGCACGGGAATTGATTGCAATTGTCGCGCAACGGTTTCACGACGCTTCGTCCGATAACACAACAAAGGCAACTCATGCAGAGAAAGGTTCAGCTCAAGGTTCTGGATGAACGTCTGGGACATGAATTTCCCCTTCCCGATTACGCCACCGACGGCGCGGCCGGCATGGACCTGCGCGCCTGCGTGGACGCGGCCCTCACCGTCGCCCCGGGCGAGACCGTGCTGATCCCGACCGGGATCGCCATCCATATGGAGCAGACCGATCTGGCCGCCGTGCTGCTGCCGCGTTCCGGGCTGGGCCACAAGCACGGCATCGTGCTGGGCAACCTGGTCGGACTGATCGATTCGGACTACCAGGGGCAGGTGTTCGTGTCCTGCTGGAACCGCGGGGAGGGCGCTTTTACCATCGAGCCGGGGGATCGGATCGCGCAGATGGTGTTCGTGCCGGTGGTAAGGGCGGAATTCGAGCGGGTCAGCGAGTTCGACGCAAGCGTGCGCGGAGCCGGCGGTTTCGGGCATACGGGCCGGCAATAACGGCTGCTGTACACAGAAAGCTGATATGAGGTTGGGCCGATAATGGGATTCAAGCTGTCCAGGGCCAAGGGGTCCGACAAGCCGGCAAAGAAACGGGGTGGTGACAAGCAGGCCGGCCGGCGCCGCAGCGGCGGACGGATCGGCCTGATGCGGCTGGGACTGTTTGCCGGCCTGCTCGGTGCCGTCATCATCCTTGGCATCAGTGCTTATGTGCGTCATATGGCCGACCTGGAGATCGCGGCCAGTCGGGACCGGGAAGTGGCCATGATGGCCGACAATGTCGCCGATCGTCTGGCCGCCTTTGTCGGCGGACGCGGGGCCGAAATGGATGCGCTGACGCAGGATCCGGCCCTCAGGCATGCCCTGCAGTCCGGGGATGCGGCCGCGCTGCGGGAGCAGGCGGCGCGCATCCGCCAGCTGTTTCCCGCGGCCAGCGGCGTCAATCTGCTGCCGCCCGGCGTCGAGGCGGTTGACCTGGAGGCCAATCCCCCCATCAGCTATGCCGCGCTCGACCTGCTGCGCCAGGCCGAGACCCGCGACACGCCGCCGCCGGCCGAGGTGCATCTGTTCAACAAGCCGGGGCAGCACCTGAACCTGGTGCGACGGGTGCTGGACGACGACGGGCGCCGCATCGTCGGCCATCTCATGCTCGGCTTCCCGGTCCAGACCCTGCATCAGGCGCTGGAGGGCGCGCACCTGGGTCAGGGCTATGGCGAGGTGCAGCAGCAGGTCAACGGCGGCCAGCCCCTGGTGATCGCCGAACAGGGACGGGAGGCCTTCCGGCAGGGCGCTCCCGCAGTGGAGTTGCCGGTGGCGGGCAGCCGGCTGAAGGTCGCCTACTGGGCGCCCCCCGTGGATCCGGGCGCGAGTTGGAACAACGTACTGATGCTGGGCGGCGCCGGCGCCCTGGTGCTGATCCTGGTGTTCTATCTGCTGCTGCGGCTCTATGCTCGGGCCCTGCAACAGGATCAGGTGACCCTGCTGGGCGCACTGCGTGATGCCCGTGAGGGGCGGCTGCAGAACCATTACGATCTGCATGCCCGTGAGAGCGGTCCCCTGCTCGAGGGGCTGCGCTCGCTCGTCGAGTCAGGTGCCCTGCGCGGCAGTGCCGGCATCGAGCGCATGTCGGCAGCCATGGCCAGCAGCACCCCGACCACGGGCGGGATCGAGTTGGAGGAGGAAACACCGCCCGATCTGACCGTGCTCGATGACAGCGCACTGGGCGCCGCGCCGCTCAAGGTCAGCCGGGTCAATGCCGACCCGAGCATCTTCCGCGCCTACGATATCCGCGGCATCGTCGGTGAAACGCTCAGTCCCGACGTGGTGCATGAACTCGGCCGCGCCATCGGCTCCCAGGCCCTGACCCAGGACGAGAGCAGCATCGTGGTCGGCCGCGACGGCCGCGACTCCAGCCCGGAACTGGCCGAGGCCCTGATCCGCGGCCTGCGTGCCACCGGCATCGACGTCAAGGATATCGGCCAGGCCATCTCGCCGCTGGTCTACTTCGCCACCCATTACCTGGACAGCAATTCCGGTGTGGTCGTCACCGGCAGTCACAATCCGTCCGAATATAACGGCCTCAAGGTGGTCATCGCCGGCCAGACCCTGTCCGGCGAGGCCATCCAGGCCCTGCGTCGGCGGGTCGAACAGCAGGACTATGCCAGCGGGCGGGGTGGCCTGGAGGCGGTCGATGTCGCCGGCGACTACCTGGAACGCATCCGTTCCGATGTGCAGCTAGCCAAGTCGCTCAAGGTGGTGGTCGACTGCGGCAACGGCGCAGCGGGGGCATTCGCGCCCTCGCTGTTCGAGTCGCTCGGCTGCCAGGTCATACCGCTGTACTGCGAAGTCGACGGCAGCTTCCCCAATCATCACCCCGATCCCAGCCGGCCCGAGAACCTCGAGGCCCTGATCCAGGCGGTGCGCGACAACCAGGCCGATCTGGGGCTGGCCTTCGACGGCGACGGCGACCGCCTGGGCGTGGTCGATTCCGCCGGCAACATCATCTGGCCCGACCGGCTGATGATGCTGCTGGGCATGGACGTGCTCAGCCGCAACCCCGGCGGCGAGATCATCTATGACGTCAAGTGCTCGCGGCACCTGGGCAGGATCATCCGTGATTTCGGCGGTGTGCCCGAGATGTGGAAGACCGGCCACTCCCTGATCAAGGCGCGCATGAAGGAGACCGGGGCCCTGCTCGCCGGCGAGATGAGCGGCCACATCTTCTTCCAGGAGCGTTGGTACGGCTTCGATGACGCCCTCTACACCGGCGCCCGCCTGCTGGAGGTGCTGGCCAACGACCATCGCGAGACCAGCGGGGTGTTCGCCGTGCTGCCGCAGAGTGTCAGCACGCCCGAGTTGAACCTGTGCATGGAGGAAGGCCGTCCGGCGGCCTTCATGGAACAGCTGCAGGCCAATGCCGGCTTCCCCGACGGCGAGCTCTACACCATTGACGGCCTGCGGGTGGAATTCGCCGACGGCTGGGGGCTGGTGCGCGCCTCCAATACCACGCCCTGCCTGGTGCTGCGCTTCGAGGCCGATGATGAACTGGCGCTGTCGCGCATCCAGGAGCAGTTCCGCAATGCCATGCTGGCGGTCGAGCCGGGGCTGCAACTGCCGTTCTGATCCGCTTGATTGTTTCTGTCATTGCGAGCGCAGCGTGGCAATCTCATAATGTAGCGATGTCCGGTTGGAGGTTGCCGTGGCGCCAGCGCCCAGGGAACCCTCGGGGTTCATTATGGGTACCCTACCCTTCGGGTCTGGGCATCGCGATGACGGTTTAACCGGCATTTACTCCACTTCGATTATCATAAGGTCCTGCAGTCAGTGACACTCACCGCCGACAAAGCCCGCAACGTGGCCCGCGTACTCAGCGAGGCCATGCCCTACATCCAGCGTTTCCGCGGCAAGACCGTGGTGATCAAGTATGGCGGCAACGCCATGACCGAGGAGACGCTCAAACAGGGCTTCGCCCGCGACGTGGTGATGATGAAGCTGGTGGGCATCAATCCGGTGGTGGTGCACGGCGGCGGGCCGCAGATCGGCCGGCTGCTGGAGCGCATCGGTAAGGAGTCGCGCTTCGTCCAGGGCATGCGGGTGACCGATGCCGAGACCATGGACGTGGTGGAGATGGTGCTCGGCGGCCTGGTCAACAAGGACATCGTCAATCTCATCAATCAGCACGGCGGGATGGCGGTGGGTCTGACCGGCAAGGACGGCGACCTGATCCGCGCCCGCAAACTGACCCTGGAGCGTGGCCGGGACGATGTGGACGAACCCGAGATCATCGATCTGGGCCATGTCGGCGAGGTCGCCAGCGTGGACGCCTCGGTGGTGAACATGCTGGTCTCGGGCAACTTCATCCCGGTGATCGCCCCCATCGGCGTGGGCGAGGACGGGCATTCCTACAACATCAACGCCGACCTGGTCGCCGGCAAGGTGGCCGAGGTACTCAAGGCCGAGAAGCTGATCCTGCTGACCAACACCGCCGGCCTGCTGGACAAGCAGGAGCGGCTGCTCACCGGCCTGACGGCGCACCAGGTCGACGAACTGATCGCCGACGGCACCATCCACGGCGGCATGCTGCCCAAGATCCGCTGTGCCCTGGATGCGGTCAAGGGCGGCGTGCGCGCCGCCCATATCATCGACGGGCGGGTCGAGCATGCGGTGCTGGTGGAGATCTTCACCGACGAGGGTGTGGGTACCCTGATCCGGGCGTAATACAATGCGCCACGAAATTCACTGAACCCACGAAAATTCCTGCTTGTTCATTGTCCGGCGCGTAGCGCCTTGGCAATGACAATAATGACACCTTTAGTGGGTTTCGTGGATTTAGTGGCTATATTTCACCGCCGCTTCACCGCCTCCTCGGGTGATTTGTCCTGCATGGCCCTGAGTTCGCGGAAGCGGCGGATGTCGGCCTCGAACTGGCGGCGGATAGCCTCCTGTTCGGCCTGCTTGGATTCGATGAAGTCTTCATAGCGCTGGATGCGCTCGCGGTTGCCTGCAATGCGTTCATCCAGGTCCTTCGGTACGGCCCGGCCGGCGCGCTCCAGGTTGGCCGCCCGGCGGGTGTCCTGCTCGATCTCCTGTTCGAGCTTGTCGATCCGGCCCCGGGTGATGCGGATCACGCTGTCGATGGCGGCGATCTTGCCGTCCCGGGTCATGATCATGTCGTCCTCGGTGGTGAAGGTCGACAGCAGCATGCGGTCGTGAGCGCGCTGCCTGGCGGCCTTGCGCTCCTCCTCGCGGCGGATTTCCTCCAGCCGGCGTTCCTCGGCGATCTGCTCGGGCGTCTTGGCCGCCTCCAGGGTGTCCACCTGCACGCCCTGGTCGTTGAGCACCTTGCGCTCCTGCCTGGAGTACTCCGGCGGCACCTTGTCGCCGTAGTGCACATTGCCCTGCTCATCGACCCACTTGTACAGACGCGCGGATTCGGACTGCAGCGGCAGCAGCGCGAGCATCAGGGCAAGCAGGAGCCATCCCGGGATGGAGCGGCCAGTGAGGGTCGGTGTGAATCGCTGCATGATCGTCGACTACCTTGTATGATAATTTGCGCTGGCGGCCGCACACGGCCGTTGTTCCCACTTCGGGCCGCGATTGGAGCAGACTTCATCCTAGTCGCCCGCGTCGCGGCCCGCAATCAGGTTCAAGAGCGCCCCGGTGGAGTTGGCTGACCAGATCATCCTGTTCGTGATCGCCCTGATCGCGAACCTGTTTTCCGCATTTTCCGGCGGCGGCGCCGGCCTGATCCAGCTGCCCGTGCTGATCTTTCTCGGGCTGCCGTTCGCGATCGCGCTGGCCACGCACAAGGTCGCCAGTGTTGCCCTTGGTATCGGCGCCACGATAAGGCACTTGAGAGAGGGCGGGCTGGAGCCGCGTTTCGCCCTGATCATGCTGCTGGCCGGTCTGCCCGGCGTGCTGGTGGGCGCCAACCTGATCCTGCGGGTGGAGGACCGTCTGGCCGAAATCGCTCTCGGTCTGCTCACCATCGGTCTCGGCCTGTATTCCGTGCTGCGCCCCCAACTGGGCCTGCAGCTGGAAGCACGCCACCGCAGCGGCAGCGGCCCGCTGCTGGGCGGTCTGGGCCTGTTCCTGATCGGGGTGCTCAACGGCTCGCTCACCTCGGGCACCGGACTGTTCGTCACCCTGTGGCTGGTGGGCTGGTTCGGACTGGATTACCGCCGTGCGGTGGCGCTGACCCTGGTGCTGGTCGGGGTGTTCTGGAACGGTGCCGGCGCGCTGACCCTGGGCCTGCTCAGCACCATCCACTGGGCCTGGCTGCCGGCCCTGATCCTGGGCTCGCTCATCGGCGGCTACCTGGGCGCGCATCTGTCCATCGTCAAGGGCAACCGCTGGATCAAGCGGGTCTACGAGGTGATCACCATCCTGGTCGGGCTGCAGCTGATCCTGAAAGGAGGATAAGCGGGGTCCGGGCCGCGAAAGCCGCCTCAGAGCCGAATGGCATTTAGTTAGCCGTCATTGCGAGCAAAGCGTGGCAATCTCGTACTTCAGAATCAATCGGCTGGAGATTATTCGCTGCGCTCACCCCTTCGGGGCCGCCCTGCGTACCCAAAGGGCATAAAGGCGTTCTGCGCTCGCAAGCTCGCTTGTGCCACTTCACTTCGTTCCTGGCAATGACGAGCGTTATTTGGCTTTGGCTTTGGCTTTGGCTTAAGTAAGTGCTGTTCGCCTCAGACCCCGTACTCCGCCCGGTAGGCCTCCACCGCGGGCAGGTGTTCCTGCAGCGCGGGCTGGTCGCGCAGGAAGTCGGTGAGTTGGTCCAGGGCGACGATGCTGACCACGGGGATGCCGTATTCGGCCTCGATCTCCTGGATAGCCGAGCGCTCGCCGCGGCCGCGTTCCTGACGGTCGAGCGAGATCAGAATGCCGGCCGGGGTGGCGCCGGCGGCGGCGATGATGTCGAAGGACTCGCGCACGGCGGTGCCGGCGGTGATGACGTCGTCGACGATCAGCACCCGGCCCGCGAGCGGGGCGCCGACCAGGTTGCCGCCCTCGCCGTGGTCCTTGGCCTCCTTGCGGTTGAAACACCAGGGCAGGTCCTGGCCGTGCTGATCGGCCAGGGCGATGGCGGTGGCCGCGGCCAGCGGGATGCCCTTGTAGGCCGGCCCGAACAGCACGTCGAACTCCACCCCCGCCGTGACCGCGGCCTCGGCGTAGAAACGCCCCAGCCGGGCCAGCAGGGCGCCGGTGTTGAACAGCCCGGCATTGAAGAAATAGGGGCTCCTGCGGCCGGATTTGAGGGTGAATTCGCCGAACCTGAGGACCTGGTTGTCGATGGCGAAGCGCAGAAACTCGTGCTGATAGTCGTGCATGGGGTTATCCGGGGCTGAATTCGGGGACAGGTCCGGTATCATACACGCCACCACCGGCAGCGTGCACAACAGAGGCCAGCCTTGCGAGTCATTTCCCTCAATGCCAACGGCATCCGCGCCGCCGCGCGCAAGGGGCTGTATCCCTGGCTGGCGCGCCAACGGGCCGATTTCGTCTGCCTGCAGGAGACCCGGGCCCAGGAGCACCAGCTCGGCGACCGCTGCTTCCGTCCGCGTCCCTTCCACTGCTTCTACCACGATGCCGAAAAAAAGGGCTACAGCGGCGTGGCCATCTACAGCCGGATCGAACCGGACCGGGTGCAGATCGGTCTGGACTGGCCGGAATTCGACGCCGAGGGCCGCTATCTCGAGGTGCAGGTCGGCCGCCTGAGCGTCATCTCGCTGTACCTGCCGTCCGGGACCTCATCGGAGGCGCGCCAGCAGGTCAAGTTCGAGGTGCTGGACCGGTTGCTGCCCTATCTCAGGAGTCTGCGTCGCCGCCGCCGCGAATACATCATCTGCGGCGACTGGAACATGGCCCACAAGCCGATCGATCTGAAGAACTGGCGCAGCAACCAGAAGAACTCGGGATTTCTGCCGGAGGAACGCGCCTGGCTGGACCGCCTGTTCGGCGAGGCCGGTTTCGTCGACGGCCACCGGGTCGTCGAGCCGCGGCCCGAGGTCTACACCTGGTGGTCCAACCGTGGCCGGGCCTGGGAGAAGAACGTCGGCTGGCGCATCGACTATCAGGTGATCACCCCCGGGCTGAAGGATCGGGTGCAGCGCGCCCGGGTCTACACGGCCAGGCGCTTCTCCGACCATGCCCCCCTGATCATGGACTATGACTGGGCGCTGCCGGGCGGGCAGGGATGCTGAGCGAGGTGAATTTTCTGGCGGCCTTCCTGGTCGGGCTGCTCGGCGGGGTGCACTGTGTCGGCATGTGCGGCGGCATTGTCGGGGCCCTGAGCTTCGGTCTGCCGGAATCCACCCGCCAGCGTCCGCTGGCGCAGCTGCCCTACCTGGTGGCCTACAACGGCGGCCGCATCCTCAGCTATACGGTGGCCGGTGCAGCCATGGGCGGCATCAGCGCCCTGGCCATGCATCTGCTGGATGTGCGTCAGGCGCAGCTCGTGCTGCAGCTGTTCGCCGGCGCTTTCCTGATCCTGATGGGCCTGTATCTGGCCGGCTGGTGGCTGGGGCTGGCCCGGGTCGAGGGCCTGGGCGCGCGCCTGTGGCGGCATATCGAGCCGCTGGGCCGGCGGCTGCTGCCGGTGAGCAGCGCCGGACACGCCTTCGCGCTCGGGCTGATCTGGGGCTGGCTGCCCTGTGGCCTGGTCTACAGCGTGCTGATCTGGAGCCTGTCGGCCGGCAGCGCCGCCCAGGGCGCGTGGCTGATGCTGGGCTTCGGGCTGGGCACCCTGCCCAACCTGCTGCTGATGGGGGTGGTTGCCGCCCGCATGAGCCAGTGGCTGCGCAAGCCATGGGTGCGGCGGCTGGCCGGGGCGGCGGTGATCGTCTTCGGCGTGGTAATGATCGGGCGATCGCTGTGGCAGTTCGCCTGAGGGCCACCTGCCATTGCGTGACGCTATGCGCCGCGCAATGACGGGGCGGGGACAGATGTTCAGTCGGTAAAGAACTGTTTGCGGAAACGCACGTCGAGCGCTTCCTTTTCGCCTTCGGGGGTGACGGTGATATCGAAGGTCAGGCGTTGTTCGTTGCTGACGGCGAATTCCGCGATGTAGTAGATGGCGTTGGTCTCGCGCACCTCGCGGAACTCGATTGTGTTCTGCTTGCCGGTCAGGTCGACAGCGCGGCCGCTGACCTCGGCTGCGGTCGGCTTGCCGCTGGCGCCCAGTACCTTCTTCAGCACCACCACGTTGAGCATGGCCCGGTTCTTGGAGCGGGTGATGTCGTTTTCCCGGGCCACCATGGGCGGGATCATGTCCGTGGTCAGGGCATTGTAGTGCACCACATAATCGCCGAAGTCCTGGATATTCTCTGCCCGCGCAGGTGCGGTCAGCAGCAGGGCGAGGGTGAACAGGACGGTGGTGACACGAAGCATCGGGCGCATGGACTGCCTCCTTGTTGGAATGGGTCTTTTCCCGAGTATAGCGTACATGCGCTGGAAAAAAATCCGGCGCCGGACCGATGGGTCAGGCGCCGTGACTGAAGCGCGGCGGTGCGGGCGGGCTTCAGCCGACCGCAATCCGGGCCTGGTCGGAATTGCCGTCGCCGTCAGGCAGGGGCTGGTGCAGCACCTCGCGCAGCCGTTCCAGGGTCTGCAGGTCCGTCTCCAGCCCGGTCTGCTCGGTTTCCAGTTCCTTGATCCGGGCTTCCAGCGTATCGCGTGATTCGTTGATCCGGCGCAGTGTCTCCAGGCGTTTCTCCATCAGCCGCTTGTGGTCCTTGATCTGCTGTACCAGCGGGTTCATGACTTCCTTCAGCCAGGCGTTGGCTTCCTGGTTGGCGCGGAAGAAGATGCTGCGGGCCTGGCTGACCAGCGAGACGAAGAATTTCTTGATGACGAAGCTCTGCTCGGTCATGGCCATGGACGGACTGTTGCGGAAGGCCTCGGCCTCCTTGAGCAGGTTATGGAAATCCATATTGAACTGGTCGACCGAGAACACCTTGGGCGTCATCGACGGCAGGCCGTGCTCCTCGTGGAACTTGCGGTAGGTCGAACGGATCAGGTTGCGGGTCTGCTCGGCCGAGTGCGCCACCTGGTCCATGGTGTCGCGTGCGCCCTCGAAGAAGGCCTCCATGCCGCGCTTGAGTCCGGACGTGGTCCAGGCCCCGGTCATCTCCTTGCGGGTCTTGTCGATCAGCTTGTCGAAGGATTCCAGGCTGAGCGCGTCCAGCATCTCCCTGGCCTGGCTCTGCAGCACCCGGCGGCTGGACTGGAAGCTCTCGACGTTGCGCATGTAGGCCGACTGCTCCTCGCGTGATTTCTGCATCAGGTGCTGGATGACATCGGCGTTCTTGCCGCGCAGCGAGCCGAGATTCTCCAGTTCCTTGCGGGTCTGCTCCAGACGGCTGCCGAGGATGTCGTGCATCTCGTTCTGCAGTCCGCCGATCTCGTGCAGGATGTGCTCGCGCAGGACGTTGAGTTTGTTGGGCAGCACCTCGTCGGAAAGAAAATGCTCCAGTTCAGGCAGGCGGCTGCGGGTGAGCAGTTCCTCCTCGTCGCGGATCTTGCCGGCCAGACCCTTGAGTGCCGACAGCGGGAAAACCTGCTGCTCGTCCACGTGCAGGAGTTCGGCGGCCTTGCGGCGCTGGGTGGCGATGGTCTGGTCGACGCTGGCATTGTCCTTGAGGTCGTCCCACAGGGTGTCGATCTTGTTCAGCGCCACCACCAGGTGTTTGTTGTGCTGGCTGCCCAGGTTGTGCACATGATGCTCCCACATCTCCAGGTCGGACTTGGTCACGCCGGTATCGGCCGCCAGCACGAACAGCACCGCCTGAGCCGAGGGCAGCATGCTCACGGTCAGTTCCGGTTCGTTGCCCAGGGCGTTCAGGCCCGGGGTGTCGAGGATGACCAGGCCCTGCTTGAGCAGGGGGTGCGGGAAACTGATCAGGGCGTGGCGCCACATCGGGATCTCGACCTGCTCGGGATACTCGCCGGTCTTCTTGAAGCGGCTGTCCTGGGTTTCGTCGTACAGTCCGAGTTCGCGCGCCGTATCCAGCTTGACCGTCTTGGTGCGGATCACCTCGCGGAAGGTCTCGCTCATCTGCTCGGGCGAATCCGTGTCCAGGGGCAGGGTGACCCAGTGCTCGGGCGCATTCTTGTAGTCGGCGATGGCGCGCTCCTCGCGCCGGGTCTCGATGGGCAGCAGTCGCAGATAGGCCGAGTCGGCCCGGTGATCGTAGAACAACTCGCTCGGGCACATGGTGGTGCGCCCGGCGTCGGAGGGCAGCAGCCGGCAGCCGTAGTCGGCGAAGAAGATGGCGTTGATCAGTTCGGTCTTGCCGCGCGAGAATTCGGCCACGAAGGCCAGATTGAGCCGGTCCTGGCGCAGTGCCTCCATGGTCTCGAAGATGCGCAGATCGGTTTCGCCTTCGTCCATTTCGTGTTCATCGAGCCATTTCTGGAAGGCCTGCAGGGTGTCGAGCACCTCGGACTTCCAGTTGGCATAGGCTTCCAGTCGCCCACTGAACGCGTCGTTTTGCATTGTGTGTTTTCCTCCAGACAGAATCCACCGGCCGTGCCGGCGGCGCGACTCCCTATATCCGGGCTTTCGACCGCGGCAGAGGAATCTTGAGACGCTTTACAGGAGCTTAGATGGCGCTGCCCGGCAGTCCGGCCAGGATGTGAACCCCGTCACGGGTCTGAGGCGAATGGCGGTACAGCGCAGGTCGGCTGCTGGAATCAGGGGCGGGTGACCTCCGGCGGCAATCGCGCCGGGCGGGGGATGCGCAGGCGCTTGTCCCGGCCGGTTTCGCCCCGCAACAGTTGGATATCGCGCGGGGCGACGCCGAACAGATCGGCCAGGAACCTGATCAGGCCGCGGTTGGCCTTGCCTTCGATCGGTGCAGCCTTGATCCGTACCTTGAGCCGCCCGCCATGCTCTCCGGCCAGTTCCTCCCGGCGGGCACCGGGCTGGACGTGCAGGTCGAGGATCAGATCCTCGCCGTCCCAGCGGTACCAGGCGGGGGTACTCACCTCAGGCAAACAGGAGGGCGGTGAGCAGCCCCAGCACCAGGCGCCGGGCAACCTCCAGGATGAGAATGGCGAACAGCGGGCTGAGATCGATCCCCGAAATGGGCGGGATCAGACCGCGCAGCGGCCGCAACACCGGTTCGGTGAGGGAATGCAGGATCGCGAGCGCCGGATTGTAGCCGCCCGGGTTGACCCAGCTGAGGATGGCCTGGATCAGGATGGCGAAGATGAATACTGAAAAACCCAGTGAAATCAACTCAATCAGGCTGTGCGCCAGCAGCGGGTAGGGGTGTACCGGCCGGCCGGAGACCAGCATCACCAGCGCCACGCCCAGCATCTGCACGACGAGCATCACCACCACGGTGGCGGTGTCGAGGCGCCCGAGGGGCGGCAGGAGGCGCCGCAGCGGAATCACCGGCGGGTTGGTCACCTTGACGATGAACTGGCTTAAGGGGTTGTAGAAATCCGCCCGCAGCCAGCCCAGCAGCAGGCGCAGCATCAGTACCAGCACGTACAGGCCCACCAGCACCTGGATGACGAAGCCCAGGGTGTCGCCCAGCAGATTGCCGCCGTTCATGCGTCCGCTCCCAGTTGTTCGGCCAGTTCCCGCGAGCGCGCCTGCGCGGCCTGCATGGCCCGCGCGACGAGTGCGCGGAAGCCGCCGTCCTCCAGGGCCGCCAGGGCCCGTTCGGTGGTGCCGCCGGGGGAGGTGACGCGCTCACGCAGCCGCCCCGGCGGGTCCTCGGATTCCAGCGCCATCCTGGCCGCGCCGAAGGCGGTCTGCAGTGCCAGCAGCCGGGCGGTGTCGGCCGGCAGCCCCAGGTCCGTTCCGGCCTGCTGCATGGCCTCGATCATAAGAAAGAAGTAGGCGGGACCGCTGCCGGACAGGGCGGTGACCGCATCCATCTGGGTCTCATCCTCGACCCACAGGGTCAGGCCCACGGCGCGCAGAATGGACTCGGCCAGGTTGCGCTGGGCGTCGTTGACCGCGGCGGTGGCATACAGCGCAGTGGCCCCGCTCTGCACCAGGGCCGGGGTGTTGGGCATGCAGCGCACCAGCGGGCGGTTGCCGCCCAGCCAGCGGTCCAGGTCGGAGGCGCGGATGCCTGCGGCCACGGAGATCAGCAGGGGATTGGCCGCATCCAGCTGCGGCGCCAGTTCCCGGGCCAGTGCAGCCAGCCCCTGGGGTTTGACCGCCAGGATCAGCACATGGGCACCGGCCAGCGCTTCGGCGTTATCGGCGAAGACCTGAACGCCGAAGCGTTGGGCGACCGCCTCGCGCTGCCCGGCATCCGGGTCGCTGGCGCGGATGCGGTCGGCGGGAAAGCCGTCGGCCAGCAGCCCGCCGATCAGGCTGCGAGCCATGTTGCCGGCGCCGATGAAGCAGAGCTGGGATTCGTTCATGTCAGGGCCTGTTGCTCGGATTGTTGATGCCGATTGTCGCCGTTCAGTGCCGGTGTCATCAAGGCGGCACGCCATCAGGGGGTGGACGCTGGCCGAACAGGGCCGTTCCGACCCGCACCAGGGTGCTGCCCTCGGCGATGGCCGCCTCCAGGTCGTTGCTCATGCCCATGGACAGGGTGTCCAGCGCATGGCCGGCCGCGGTCAGGTCCTCGAAGAGTTCCCGCAGCCGGGCGAAGCCCCGGCGCTGTTCGCCGAACTGGATGGTCGGCGCCGGTATGGCCATCAGGCCGCGCAGGCGCAGCCGCGGCAGTTCACTCACGGCGGCGGCCAGTTCCGCTGCGGCGGCGGGCTCCACACCGGACTTGCTGGTCTCACCGCTGATGTTGACCTGCAGGCAGATGTTGAGCGGCGGCAGATCGGCCGGGCGCTGCTCGGCCAGGCGCTGGGCGATCTTCAGCCGGTCCAGGCTCTGCACCCAGGCAAAGCGTTCGGCGACGCGCCGGGTCTTGTTCGACTGCATGGGCCCGATGAAGTGCCACTCCAGATGCAGTCCGGCGAGGGCATCGAGCTTGTCGACCGCCTCCTTGAGGTAGGACTCGCCGAAGGCGAGTTGGCCGCAGCCGGCCAGGGTCTGGATGTCACCGGCGGGGAAGTGCTTGGAGACGGCCAGCAGCCGCACACAGTCACGCGCACGTCCATACTGGTCGCACCACTCGCCGATACGGTCGAGCAGTTCCTGCCGGCGCTGACACAGTTGCTGGTCGTGTGGGAGCGTCACATCGAGCCTTGCGGGCTGACCCGTTCGGTAAACCGGGGACTACTATACCCCGGGTGGGGGGGCGGGTGCCATGCGCGCGGCCGGATTCCCCTGTATCAAGGCTTGGGGTAAAGTGACGCTATAACAGGGACCGGAAATAATCGTTCAGGGGAAACGAATGGATATCGCAGAACTGCTCGCCTTCGGGGTCAAGAACAACGCCTCCGACCTGCATCTCTCCGCCGGGCTGCCGCCCATGATCCGCGTCGACGGCGACATCCGCCGCATCAATGTGCCGGCGTTGGAGCACAAGGAAGTCCACGCGCTGGTCTACGACATCATGAACGACAAGCAGCGCAAGGACTTCGAGGAATTCCTCGAGACCGACTTCTCGTTCGAGATCCCGAACCTGGCGCGCTTCCGTGTCAACGCCTTCAACCACAATCGCGGCGCCGGCGCGGTGTTCCGTACCATCCCCTCCAAGATACTGAGCCTGGAGGACCTCGGCTGCCCGCCGGTGTTCAAGGATATCGCCGATCAGCCGCGCGGCATCGTGCTGGTCACCGGCCCGACCGGTTCCGGCAAGTCCACCACCCTGGCGGCGATGATGAACCACGTCAACGAGACCCGCTACGAACACATCCTCACCATCGAGGACCCGATCGAGTTCGTACACGAATCCAAGAAATGCCTGGTCAACCAGCGCGAGGTGCACCGCGACACCCTGGGCTTCGCCGAGGCGCTGCGTTCCGCCCTGCGCGAGGATCCGGACATCGTGCTGGTGGGCGAGATGCGCGACCTGGAGACCATCCGCCTGGCGCTGACCGCGGCCGAGACCGGCCACCTGGTGTTCGGCACCCTGCATACCAGTTCCGCGGCCAAGACCATCGACCGCATCATCGACGTCTTCCCCGCGGCGGAGAAATCCATGGTCCGGTCCATGCTCTCCGAGTCGCTGCGCGCGGTCATTTCCCAGACGCTGCTCAAGAAGACCGGCGGCGGGCGTGTCGCCGCGCACGAGATCATGATCGGCACCCCGGCCATCCGCAACCTGATCCGCGAGGACAAGGTGGCCCAGATGTACTCGGCCATCCAGACCGGTCAGGCTGCCGGCATGCAGACCCTGGATCAGAACCTGCAGGAGATCGTGCAGAAAGGACTCGTCAGCCGGCAGGATGCCCGCGCCAAGGCGGCCAACAAGGAGTTGTTCCGTTAGGCGCTGTTGGAATGTTTTCTGGCGGTATATAAACAGCTCCCTCTCCCTCCCGCTTGCGGGGGGAGAGGGTCAGGGTGAGGGGGGGTCAGGCGTTTGCCCCCCCCCTCGCCTCTGCCCCTTTTATGCCCCCTGGGTGCTGCCTCAAGGGAGAGGGGATGATGGAACCGCTGGTGCAACGCAAAGGGAAACGACATGGCACAGGACCTCAAGACACTGCTCATGCTGGTGGTCAGGAAGAAGGCCTCCGATCTGTTCATCACCGCCGGTGTGCCGCCCAGCATCAAGGTCGACGGCAAGATCGTGGCTGCGGCCAGGGAGCCGCTGGCCCCGGCCGAGGCCCGGGACATGGTCATGGCGACGGTGCCCGAGCATCTGCGCGATGAGTTCAACCGTACCCATGAATGCAACTTCGCCCTGAGCGAGACCGGCCTCGGACGCTTCCGTGTCAGCGCCTTCTACCAGCGCAACCACGTCGGCATGGTGCTGCGTCGGATCGAGACCCGGATCCCCGACTTCGAGGGGCTGAACCTGCCGCCCGTGCTCGAGAAGCTGGCCATGACCAAGCGCGGCCTGGTGCTGTTCGTGGGCGCGACCGGCACCGGCAAGTCCACCTCGCTGGCCGCCATGCTCGGCTATCGCAACCATCACGGCAACGGCCACATCGTCACCCTGGAAGACCCCATCGAGTTCATCCACCAGCATGACGGCTGCATCGTCACCCAGCGGGAGGTCGGGCTGGACACCGATTCCTACGAGATCGGCCTGCGCAACACCCTGCGTCAGGCCCCGGATGTGATCCTGATCGGCGAGATCCGCAGCCGCGAGACCATGGACTACGCCATCGCCTTCGCCGAGACCGGCCACCTGTGTCTGTCCACGCTGCACGCCAACAACGCCAACCAGGCACTGGACCGCATCATCAACTTCTTCCCCGAGGACCGCCGCGACCAGCTGCTGATGGACCTGTCGCTCAACCTCAAGGCCATGATCGCCCAGCAGCTGATTCCCACCGTTGACGGCAAGGGCCGTCGTGCCGCCGTCGAGGTGCTGATCAACAGTCCACTGGCCTCGGAATACATCCGCAATGGCGAGATCCATCGTCTGAAGGACCTGATGAAGCGCTCCCGCGAGCAGGGCATGCAGACCTTTGATCAGGCCCTGTTCGAACTCTACAAGGCCGGCGACATCAGCTATGACAACGCCCTGCACTACGCCGACTCGCCCAACGAGGTGCGGTTGATGATCAAGCTGGACGAAGAGGATGTGGACAAGCTCGGCGATGCCATCGCCGACCTGGAGATCGACAACTCGGATCAGTACGCCCTGTCCGGCCACAAGCGCGGGGAGAAGAAGCGGACTTGATGTTGGCGGGTGCCTTTAATCCTTTTTCTTGTCGGAATGCCCCAGCCCCTTGTCCGGCGCGACCTCGTCGCGCACCCGCTGCTTCAACTCCGTGATCTCCGGAAAGCGGCCGGCTTCCTTGCGTGACCATACCTGCTTGCCGTTGACGCTGACCTCGAATACGCCGCCCGTGCCCGGACGCAGCGTGAGTTCGGTGATCTCGTCCGCGAACGTCGTCAGCAGTTCCTGTGCCATCCAGGCCGAGCGCAGCAGCCACCGGCATTGATTGCAGTAATGGATTTCGATGTGATTGTCCATGGGAGTCACCATTACGCTCTTTGCTGTTCCCTGCGTCCTGGCGTCTTTGCGTTGAGCTGTTCAGCTCAGGGAAACACCGCCCGCGCATCGAACACCGGCCCGTCCACGCACACGCGTTTCATCGCCGGGCCCTGCTCGGTTGCCACCTGCACGGTGCAGCCGGCGCAGCCGCCGACGGCGCAGGCCATGAATTCCTCCAGCGAGACCTGGCAGGGCAGATCGTACTCGCGTGCCAGTCCGGCGACGGCCTCCAGCATGGCGTGGGGGCCGCAGGCGAAGATCTCCACCTCATGCAGATGCTGCGTATTGAGTGCGGCCAGCCAGTCACGGGCGAGATCCGTGATATAGCCCTGGAAGCAGCCGGGGAAGTCCTGCTGACTGCACAGGCGGCTGGGCACGCCCCAGTCCTCCAGCAGCGGCATGGCGGCGATCACCCCGTCGGGAATGCCGGGCACCAGGATCTGCGACGGCCGGCGGGTGAAGGGGAAGGGGACTTCGGATCCCATCAGCACCAGCGGCTTGTACGCCGGTTGCCGGCGCAGGGCGTCGGCCAGAAACACCATGGGCGGGATGCCGACGCCGCCGCCCAGCAGCAGGGTGCGCGGGCGTTCAGGGCGCGGCCGGAACGGCTGGCCGATGGGACCCAGCACACTCAGCGATTCACCCACCTGGCGGCGGCTGAGCAGTCGGGTGCCCGCGCCGACCACCTTGTACAGGAACTCCACCCAGCCGGCCTCCGGATCGGTGCGCATGATCGACAGCGGCCGGCGCATGGGCAGCAGCGGGTCGCAGGTCAGATGGGCGAAGCTGCCCGGTTCGGCGCGGCGGGCGCACTCGGGGCTGCGGACGCGCAGGATGTACTGCTCGCCCGGATGCGCCTCGTGGTCCAGGATCTCGGCGTCTTCCAGCTGGATGGTGCCGCGGTGGGGTTTGGCAGTGGTCATGGGGTCAATTATGAACCACAGGGAACACGAAGAACACTTGGAAAACGGTTATCCACCGCTTTCGGAAGCCGATGATCCGTCATTGCGATGCCCAGACCCGAAGGGTGGGGTGCCCATGATGAAACCCGGAGGGCTTCTATGGGTGCGAAGGGGTGGGCGTAGCGAATAATCCCTACAGGTTGGTGCTGCATTACGAGATTGCCGCGCTGCGCTCGCAATGACGCGTAAAAAAGTGGTCGCTAGCGCTCGAACACCCGCCGTCCGCCCAGCAGGGTGTGCATGACCCGCCCCTTCACTTCCCAGCCCATGAAGGGCGTGTTGTGGCCCTGGCTGAGCAGGCTGGCGGGCGCGATGCGCCAGGTTGCCTCGGGGTCGAACAGGGTGATGTCGGCCGCCGCCCCCGGGTTCAGGGTGCCGGTGCCCTGTTCGAACAGCCCCAGGATACGGGCCGGGCCGGCAGTCAGGCGCTCGATGACCTCGGGCAGGGTCAGCAGCTTGTCCTCGACCAGCCGCAGTGCCAGCGGCAGCAGGGTGTCGAGGCCGGAGATGCCGGGCTCGGTGGCCGGGAAGGGGTTGAGCTTGGCATCGGCCTCGTGCGGCTGGTGGTCGCTGCACAGGGCCGACAGGGTGCCGCGGGCCAGGCCGGCGCGCAGGCCCTCACGGTCGCGCTGGGTGCGCAGCGGCGGGTAGACATGGAACTGGCTGTCGAAGTCGGCGATGTCCAGCTCGGTGAAATACAGATACGGGATGGCCGCGTCGGCCGTGACCGGCACGCCGTCGTACTGGGCACGGGCGATCATCTGCACCGAGCGGCTGTGGGTCAGGCGACAGAAGTGCGCCCGCACCCCGGTGTGTTCGATCAGGGCCAGGTCCCGGGCCACGGCGGCGGTCTCGGCCGCGGCCGGGATGCCGGGCAGACCCAGGCGGGTGGCGACGGCGCCCTCATGGGCGACGCCGCCGTTGGCCAGCCAGTACTCCTCCGGATGGATGAATACGGTCAGGTCGAAGGTGGCGGCGTATTCGAACGCCCGCCGCACCACGGCGGTATGCAGGATCGGCGACTGGGCGTTGCTCACACCGCGGCAGCCGGCCTCCTTGAGGGCGGCCATCTCGGTCAGATGCTCGCCGGCCAGCCCCTGGGTCAGCGCCCCCAGGGTGACGACGCGGGCATGGCCGGCGCGTTCGGCGCGCTGGCGGATGAGTTCCACCACGGCCGGGGTGTCGATGATGGGGTCGGTGGTCGGCGGACAGCACAGGGTGGTGATGCCGCCGGCGGCCGCCGCGCGGGTCTCCGAGGCGATAGTGGCCTTGTTCTCGTGGCCCGGCTCACGCAGGTGCGCGGCCAGTTCCACCAGACCGGGGCAGACGACCAGGCCGCGGGCGTCGATCTCCAGTTCCGGCTTGAAGTCGTCGGGTACGGCTTCGCCCACGCCGGTGATGCGCCCGGCGGCGACGGCGACGTCGACCTCGGCGTCGAGGTGGTTGGCCGGGTCGATGACGCGGCCGCCGCGGATCAGTATGCGGGGTTTCCTGGCCGCCATCAGTGCCTGTCCCCGGCCTCGGCTTCGCCGTGGGCGCGCATGGTCATGGACATGACCGCCATGCGCACGGCAATGCCGTGGGTGACCTGCTCCAGGATCACCGAACGCGGGCCGTCGGCGACCTGGGAGTCCATCTCCACCCCGCGGTTGATCGGCCCCGGATGCATCACGGTGACGTCCGGATCGGCCACCGCCAGGCGCTGCTCGGTCAGACCGAACAGCCGGAAGTATTCGTGTTCGCTCGGCAGCATCGCGCCCTGCATGCGTTCGCGCTGCAGCCGCAGCATGATGATCACATCCACGTCGCGGATGCCGGCTTCCAGGTCGTGATAGACCTGTACCCCGAGGGCTTCGGCATCCACCGGGATCAGCGTCTTGGGTGCGACGATGCGCACCTCGCCGGTGTTGAGCGTGTTCAGCGCATGGATCTGCGAGCGGGCCACGCGCGAGTGCATGACATCGCCGACGATGGCCACCCGCAGCCGGCCGAAATCCGGACCCTTCACCCGACGGATGGTGAACATGTCCAGCATCGCCTGGGTGGGGTGGGCGTGACGGCCGTCACCGGCGTTGAGCACGCTGATGTGCGGGGCCACATGGCGGGCGAAGAAGTGGGCCGCGCCGCTGTCGGCGTGGCGCACCACGAACATGTCCACGTGCATGGCCTCCAGGTTGCGCAGGGTGTCGAGCAGGGTCTCGCCCTTCACCGCGCTGGAGGCGTCGATGTTGATGTTGAGCACGTCCGCCGACAGGCGCTTGGCCGCCAGTTCGAAGGTGGTGCGGGTGCGGGTGCTGGCCTCGAAGAACAGGTTGACGATGGTCTTGCCGCGCAGCAGCGGTACCTTCTTCACCTGCTGGGCGGTCACGCCGGCGAAGGATTCGGCGGTGTCCAGTATCTCGGTGAGAATGGAATGCGAAAGCCCCTCGATGGTGAGGAAGTGGCGCAGCCGGCCCTGATCGTCGACTTGCAGGTTGGTGCCGCTCATGCCGCCTCGTGAATCTCCAGTATCAGGGGCTCGGGCCCGGTGAGCTTGACGTGTTCGCCCAGGTTGAGCTTGAGCCGGGTGCCGACCACGTCGGCCTCGATCGGCAGCTCGCGCCCGCCGCGCTCGACCAGCACCGCCAGGATCACCGAGGCCGGGCGGCCATAGTCGAAGATCTCGTTCATGGCCGCGCGGATGGTGCGCCCCGTGTGCAGCACATCATCGACCAGGATGATGTGGCGGTCGTCGACCTGGAACGGGATGTCCGACGGCTTGACCTGGGGGTGCAGGCCGATGCGGGTGAAATCGTCGCGGTAGAAGGTGATGTCCAGGCTGCCCAGCGGCTGTTCCAGCCCCAGCGCACGATGCAGCTCGCTTGCCACCCAGACCCCGCCGGTATGGATGCCGACCATGGCCGGATCCTCCACGCCGCGGCGCTGGAGCAGGGCGCTGAGATCCCCGGCCATCTGGGCCAGCAGGGGTTCGACAGGGGTCTGGGTCATCAGTGTTCCTTATGTTCGTCCAGCCAGTCCTGCAGGATGATGCGTGCCGACTGGGCATCGATGTCTGCGTCATTGCCGGTCTCGAGCCGACGCGCCGCCTGCGAGCTCAGGCGCTCGTCCATCAGGTGCACCGGCAGCCCGAAGCGCCCGTGCAGCCGGCGGGCGAAACGCTCGGCCGCGGCCGTGGTCGCGCTGGTATCGCCGGTGAGATACAGCGGCCGGCCCACCACCAGGGCCTGGGGCCGCCACTCGTCCAGCAGGGCGGCGACCCGGCCCCAGTCCGGCTGACCGTCGCGGGCGGGGAGCGATTGTAACGCACGCGCCGTCCCTGTCACCGTCTGGCCGACGGCGACACCGATTTTTTTCCTGCCGTGATCGAAGCCGAGCAGGGTGGCCGCTGCGGCCTCAGGCATGCCCGGCGTCGCCCGAGAGCAGCTTGACGTCCACCCCGATCAGGGCCGCCGCCGCCTCCCAGCGTTTCTCCACCGGGGTATCGAAGATCACCCGCGGGTCGGCCGGGCCGCTGAGCCAGGCGTTTTCCGCCATCTCGTGCTCGAGCTGGCCGGCGCCCCAGCCGGCGTAGCCCAGGGCGACCAGCGCCCGGCTCGGCCCCCGGCCTTCGGCCATGGCGGCCAGGATGTCCTGGGAGGCGGTCACGCCGGTGTCCTCGGTCACCTGCATGGTCGCCTCCCACTGGCCCAGCGGCTGGTGCAGGATGAAGCCGCGCTCGGGCTGGACCGGCCCGCCCTGGTAGACCGGCAGGTCGGCGATGAAGGGGTCGCTGGCTTCCAGCTGCATGTGCTCGAACACGTCGTCCAGGCGCATGTCCAGCGGCCGGTTGATCACCAGGCCCATGGCGCCGTCGGCGTCGTGCTCGCAGATATAGGTGACGGTATGGAAAAAGTTCGGGTCCGCCAGGCCGGGCATGGCGATGAGGAAGTGGTTGGCCAGGTAGGGGGATTCCGCCATGGGCCCTAGTATCGGCGAGCCCGCCGGGCGGTGCAAGGGATCGCGCGGCAGGAACGCAGAGGACGCAGAGGACGCAGAGGCGCAGAGGCATAAGACCATAAAAATCTCTGCGTCTCCGAGCCTTTGCGTCCTCTGCGTTATCGCCGCCGCGGCTGCTACCTCCCCTGCGTCTGCAGGCCGCTGCTGAGGAATTCCCAGGTGCGGGTGATGTAGAGCAGATCGGTGTCCTTTCTGATGTCGTCCGGCAGCGGCGGGAAGGGCGCGGCCAGTTCCACGATGCGGATGGCGGCGTCATCGAGCACCTGATGGCCGGAGGACTTGAGCAGAGTGATGCCGTGGATGCTGCCGTCGGGCTTGAGTGCGACCTGCAGCAGCAGCTTGCCCGACACGCCCTGGCGCCGGGCGGCGTCGGGGTAGTTGAGGTTGCCCACCCGCTCGACCTTGCGCACCCAGTCGCTCATGTAGCTGGCGTACTTGTACTCGCGGGTGCTGGCCGAGACGAAGGTCTTGCGCGGGCGCTCCGAATAGGCCTGCAGCGACTGCCTGATCTGCTGGTCCAGGTTGGCCAGTTCCATGCTGTGCTCGATCAGTTCGCTGGCGCTGGGCCGGGGCGCCTCGGGCCTGGGCTCGGCCTCGCTGGGGGCGACCCGGGTCGGGGATTCGGCCTGGGTCATGACCTGCGGCTGCTCGGGGGCCGGCTCCGGCGGCGGGGCGCTGGCCTGCTGCGCCGGCTGCGGCGGCGTGGGTTCGACCCGCTCATCCACGTTGCCGGTGCCGGTCTGGCTGTGTTCGGCCAGGTAGTCGGCCTCTTCGGGCGTTTCGGTGTTCTGACGCGGCAGCAGGGCGATATCCAGCGGCGGCGGGGCCTCGCGGACGGCGTCGGGCTCGAAGGTGAAGGACACGCCCAGCAGCAGCAGGGCGTGCAGCGCGCCGGCCAGCAGCAGGGCGACGATCAGTGGATCGCCCTGGTACTGCGGCCGGTTGCCGAGGATGTTCTGGCTCATGTCCTTGATGCGGTTTCCTGCTGGGGCGCGTGAGCCCGGTCCATACCCTGTAGTGCCAGGCTGGCGATTATACCGTTGAGGATGCCGAAGATCAGGGCGGCTGTCAGCAGGGGCGGATACAGGTGCCACAGGCCCGGGTGCGGAATGAACAGGGCATAGGCCAGGGCGAACTGGCCGCTGATGTGTCCGAGGGAGGCGAGCAGGCTCAGGCCGAGCGGGCCCAGCCAGCGCCGCGCCAGACCCCGGCCCAGACCGAGCGCGAGCAGACTGGCCAGCGCCCCGGCCAGGCTGAGCATGAAGGTGGGGGTGAGGAAGGTCCCCAGCAGCAGGCTGCCGACCAGCACCCGCAGCAGGCTGACCCAGACCGCCGCGCCCCAGCCGAAGACCAGCAGCGCCAGCAGAGTGACCAGGTTGGCCAGCCCCGGCTTGAGCCCCGGTACCGGACTGGGGATGGCCGCCTCGAGGACATGGATGGCGATGGCCAGCGCGGCCAGCCAGGCGATGCGATGATCCTCGGGGCGGGTGATGACGGTCTCGACGGGCATGGGTCAGAGATTGATCGCGTCATAGCGCCGGTCGCGGCCCTGCAGGTGCAGGCTGATCCGGTTGGGCAGGCAGGCGGCGACCATGCCGCCCTGATCGATCCAGCCGGTATGCACGCAGCGTTTGCTCTCGCAGGGCGAGTCCAGGAAGCGGGCGCGGCCGGGGGCCAGCGCGATCCGGCTGGTCCCGATACTGCCCTCGACCTCCAGGGTCCGCGCCTCGATCAGCGGCAGGCTGGCCTGGTGGCGGCCGTCGACCCAGATCTCCAGGCTGGCGGCCTGTTCGGTCTGCCAGAAATGGATATAGCTCCAGCCGACCAGGCCGACGGCCAGCACCAGCACCAGCAGATCGGCGGGGCGGACTGCGCGCATCAGGGCAACTCCTGCAGCACAACGACCGGCTCGACCTCGGTTTCGAAACGGATGCGTTCGGCCATGGCCGGTGTCATTTCCACCGTCCCATCCGCACGCACCCGCAACACCCGCTCGATGCCCATGTCCGCGGCGGTTCGTGGCCAGGCATCGCCGGCCACGAACAGGGCGGTGGCGGCGGCATCGGCCGTGGCGGCCTCGCTGTGGATGACCGTGAGCGATGCGGTGTCGCGCGCCGGGTAGCCGCTGCGTGGATCGATAATATGATGATAGCGCTTGCCCTCGAACTCGAAATAGCGCTCATAGTCCCCCGAGGTAAAGATGCTCTCGTCGTTCCGGGTCGCGATCGAGGCCAGCACGCCCGGCGCGCGCGGGTGGCGAATGCCGATGCGCCAGGGCCGATCGCGCGCGCCGATGGCGCGCAGGTCGCCGCCGGCGTTGACGATGGCGTTGTCGATGCCGGCCGCGCGCAAGGCGGCGATGGCACGGTCGACGGCCACTCCCTTGGCGAAGGCGCCGAGATCGAGTTGCAGGCGCGGGTTGTCGCTGTGGGCCTGGCCGTTTTCCAGTGCCAGATCGGTCATGCGCGGGCGCCCGGCGAGCCAGGCCGCGATGGTGTCGTTGTCCGGAACGCTGTCGGGCAGATCGTTGCTGTGAAAGCCCCACAGGGCCATAAGACCGCCAATGGCGGGTTCGAACAGGCCGTTGCTGCTGCGGTTCAGCGCGCGGGCCTGCTTGAGCACCGCCATCAGTTCGGCGGGAACCGGGGCGTGTTCCCCCCGCTGCAGGGCGGTGTTGAGCGCGGTCAGCCGGCTGTCCTCCCAGGCGTGCCAGTCGTGGTGCAGGCGATGAAAGTCGCGCTCGATCGCCGCCAGCACCGGATCGGCCTGTTCAGCTTCCGCGCCGTAAAGGGTGATGTCGATGATGGTGCCCAGGGCGATGAAGCGGCGCTCGAGCAGGGGCGATTCGGCCGGCTGGCAGCCGGTCAGCAGCAGCGTGGCCAGCAGCAGGCCCAGGACGGCAATCCGTTTGTGCAGTTCAGCGGTCATGGAGTTTACCTTGCAGACAGTCCATCAGTTCGCCAGCGATATCCAGACCGTATTCCCGGTCCAGCTCGCGGATGCAGGTCGGGCTGGTGACATTGACCTCGGTGAGGTAGTCGCCGATCACGTCCAGGCCGACGAAATACAGGCCCTTCTCGCGCAGCGCCGGCGCGACCTGGGCGCAGATCCAGCGGTCGCGCTCGGTCAGTTCCACCCCGACCCCGCGTCCGCCCACGGCCAGGTTGCCGCGGGTCTCGCCCGCGGGCGGGATACGGGCCAGGGCATAGGGTACCGGCTCGCCGTCGATGAGCAGGATGCGCTTGTCGCCGTCGCGGATTTCGGGGATGAAGCGCTGCGCCATGACCGACGTGCGGCCCAGATCGGTGAGGGATTCGAGGATGACGCTGGTGTTGGGGTCGTCCAGGCGCACCCGGAAGATGGAGCTGCCGCCCATCGAGTACAGGGGTTTGAGGATGGCGTCCTGCTGCTCGACGATGAACTCGCGCAGCCGGACCGGGTCGCGGCTGACCAGCGTCGGCACGCAGCACTGTGGGAACCAGGCGGTGTAGAGCTTTTCATTGACATCGCGCAGGCTGGCCGGGCGGTTGGCCACCAGCACGCCGGCCGCCTCGGCGCGTTCCAGGATATAGGTGGTGGCGAAGTACTCCAGATCGACCGGCGGGTCCTTGCGCATCAGCAGGATGTCGAGTTCCTCCAGCGGCCGGGTCTGCGGCGGCGCCAGGTCGAACCAGTCGTCGGGGTCGTCCCGGACCTCGAGCCCGCGCATCCGGGCCCAGGGGCGGCCGTCGCGCAGGAACAGGTCGGCCTGTTCGAAATAGAGGACCTCCCAGTGCCGCGCCCGGGCGGCGAGCAGCATGGTGAAGGTGCTGTCCTTTTTGATGTTGATGGAGCCGATGGGATCCATCAGCACGCCCAGGCGGGTCATGCCTGGGCCTCGGCCGCGCCCTCGGCCAGTTCCTCGCGGTGGTCGGCCAGCTCGCGGGCGGCGGCCAGCAGGGCCAGCCGGGCGATCACGCCGTAGGCATAGAAGCGGTTGGGTTCGGCGTCCGGGGCCTGGTTGGTGTCAGGATTGATGCAGGACTCGACGAAGGCCAGCGGCTCGAACTGCATCCCCGGCGCATTGAGGTTCTCGTGTACCCCGCGGCCCTTGTGCACCCGGTAGAAACCGCCGACCACGAAGTGATCGATCATGTAGACCACCGGTTCGGCCACGGCCTCCTCCGCGCCCCAGGTCTCGAAGGTGTAGACCCCTTCCTGGAGCAGGAACTTGCTCACGCTCGCGCCGCCTTTCATCGATCCCATCTTGTTGCGCTGCTTGCGGTTGAGACTGCGCAGTTCATCGACGCTGGTGACCGACATGATGGCCATGCCGTAGGTGCCGGCATCGGCCTTGATCACCACGAAGGGCTCGCGGTCGATGTCGTATTCGTCGTATTTCCTCTGGATATCCTCCAGCAGCCTGCCGGCGTTGATGAGCAGGCATTCCTCGCCCTCGCGCTTCTGGAAGTTCAGCTCGCCGCAGTTGCGGAACATGGGATTGATCAGCCAGGGGTCGATGTCGAGCATCCTGGCGAATTCGGTGGCCACCTCGTGGTAGTGGGTGAAATGGCCGGATTTCAGGCGTACGGTCCAGCCCAGGTCCGGCGGCGGGATCACCATCTGCTCCAGGTCGCGCAGCTTCTCCGGGTGGCCGCCGATCAGGTCGTTGTTCAGCAGCACCATGCAGGGGTCGAAGCCCTCCAGGTACACCCGGTTGCCGCGGCGCTGGATCGGCTCCAGGGTCAGCTGGCCGCCGGAGGGCAGGTCCAGGGTCAGCGGCGCGTCCAGATCCTCGCGGGTGGAGCCGATGCGCACCTGGTAGCCGGCCTTGAGGATGATGTCGCGCAGGGTGGCCACGCTTTCCAGGTAGAAGAGGTTGCGGGTGTGCTCCTCCGGCACCAGCAGGATGTTGCTGGCGGTCTCGCAGATGTGCTCCATCTTGGTCTGAAAAGCCTGGATGCATAGCGGCAGGAAGGCGGGGTTGAGGTTGTTGAACCCGGCCGGGAACAGGTTGGTGTCCACCGGGGCCAGCTTGAAGCCGGCGTTGCGCAGATCCACCGAGGCGTACAGGGGTGCGGGGGTCTCGCGCCACTGGGCCCGCAGCCACGCCTCGATGCGCGACTGCTGCTCCAGCAGATGGCTCTCGATCTGCTGCAGGGGGCCGGTCAGGGCCGTGGTCAGGTGCGGCACGTGGGGATGGTCTGAGGTCATAAAGTTTGCTGCCGGGTGGACGCTACAGGAGACAGGTAACGGCGTAATAGTAATGGAATTCAGCGTTCCGACGCCAATACCGGCGTCGGAGGGATGACCCGATATGCCGTTGGACTGCACTGTCCGGTGCGGGTTCAGTCCCCCGCTGCAGGGGTGGGGCGAACACGCAACTAATGGAAAGTCGTAGATTTTTGTGCTAACTGTATGGGGCGCGGCCGGTTCGCGCCCATAACACTACAAGGAACCAGTCAGTGGGGGGATACGCTGTGGAGAGTGCAGCCCAACAGATCGATACGCTCGAAGGCCTGCGGGTGATGGTGATTGACGACAGCAAGACCATCCGCCGCACCGCCGAGACCCTTCTCAAGAAAGCCGGTTGCGAGGTCATCACGGCCACCGACGGCTTCGAGGCCCTTTCCAAGATCGCCGATCACAAGCCCGATATCATTTTCGTCGACATCATGATGCCGCGCCTTGACGGCTATCAGACCTGTGCCCTGATCAAGCACAACCAGGCCTTCAAGGGCACGCCCGTGATCATGCTTTCCAGCAAGGACGGCCTGTTCGACCGGGCACGGGGCCGGATCGTGGGATCGGAGCAGTATGTCACCAAGCCCTTTTCCAAGGAGGAACTGCTGGGTGCGATCCGGGACCACGTCGTCCGCGATTGATCCTGCCTCTCCCGCGGTCTGCCGGGGGAGCGCCGTTCCCCAACCATCCGCCACGGGTCGCCGAGGGTCTGACCTAAACCTTCCGTGTCCGCGGGCGATAACAGGTACCAGGACGTGCCGGAAATAAAACAGCGCGCCAACCAGTTGATGAAAGGAGACGTTACATGGCTCGTATTCTGATTGTGGATGATTCTCCCACGGAAATGCATGTGCTCAAGAGCATGGTGGAGAAGAATGGCCACGAGACCCTGACCGCCGGTTCCGGCGAGGAAGGCATCGAGGTCGCCAAGGCGGAGAAGCCCGATCTGGTGCTGATGGATGTGGTGATGCCCGGACTGAACGGTTTCCAGGCCACCCGTCAGCTGACCAAGGGCGCGGAGACGGCGGATATCCCGGTGATCATCTGCACTACCAAGGATCAGGAAACCGACCGCGTCTGGGGCATGCGCCAGGGCGCGAAGGACTACATCACCAAGCCGGTGACCGAGGCCGATCTGGTCAGCAAGATCAATACCGTGCTCGGCGCCTGACAGGGACGTACGGACAGGGAGGTGTCATGAGCCAGACCCCTGATAACAAGGACCCGGTCCACATTCTCTTCGATCTGGAACGGCGGCTGCGCCGCGCGGCCCGGCCGCTGCCCAGTGAAGTCGAACTGCGCGAGGATTGGGTCGGCATCGGTTTCCGCCTCGGCGGACATCGTTTCGTCTCGCCGCTGGGCGAGGTGACCGAGATACTCACCCCCACCGATTATTCCAAGGTGCCTGGCGCCAAGAACTGGGTGCAGGGCATCGCCAATGTGCGCGGCAATCTGCTGCCGATCATGGATCTGCAGGGATTTCTGCACGGCCACAGAGCCGCCGCCACCCGCCGCAGCCGCGTGCTGGTGATCAACCATGCCGGCGTACACTCCGGGCTGGTGGTCGACGAGGTGCTGGGGCTGAAGCATTTCATGCCGGAAGACCAGACTCCCGAGCCGCCGACCGACGATGCCGCCATCCAACCCTACCTGGACGGCGGTTTCCGTATCGGCGATGAACACTGGGGCGTATTCAGCATGCGGCGGCTGGCGGAAACTCCGCAGTTCCTGCAGGCGGCACTGTGAACAAAGGGATTTAACAACAACGCGGCTTTGCGCAACCAAAGACCAACCATCAACCAGGATACTGGTTTATCGAGGGCAGGAGAGGAACCATGAGTACTCAAACTTCAACGGACCGGCAGGGGCAGGGAAAGATGGTACGCAATCTTATCCTGCTGTTGCTCGCCTCGGTGCTGGCCATGGCGGCGATCTTCGTCTACACCGCCCGTCAGGCGGCATTCGACAAGGAACGTATCGGTTATACCAGTGAACAGCAGGTGCTGTCGCAGCAGATCGCCAAGTACGCCCTGGAGGCGGCTTCGGGCGGCGAGGAGGCCTTCGATCAGGTGGTGATGAACCGGGATCGCTTCGATCAGACCCTGAAGGTGCTGCGCAACGGCAACGTCAATTCCGGGCTGCCGCCGACCGCTGAGGAATCCGTCGCCCACGAGGAACTGGTGGCGGTGGAGCGCAAGTGGAACGAGTTCCGCGGCACCGTCAATACGGTGCTCGAGGGCGAGGAACTGGTGCTGGCGGTCAAGGAGACGGCGGCGGTGATCAACGAGTTCATGCCGCAGCTGCTGGCCCACTACGAGGACGTGGTGCGGGTGCTGGTCGATCGCAACGCCGGCCAGGAGGCCGTGCGCGTGGCCAGCCGCCAGCTGATGCTGTCCCAGCGCATCGTCAACAATCTGAACAAGGTGCTGGCCGGTGAGGATGCCGAGGCCGCCACCGAACAGTTCGCCCAGGATACCGAGGAATTCGGCATGGTGCTGGAAGACCAGATCCGCGGCGGCGAGAACGCTCCGCAGATCCAGGACCCCGAGGCCCAGGCCAAGCTGCGTGAGATCGCCATGCTGTTCAGCTCGGTCAGCGACTATGTCGGCGAGATGCTGGACAACGCCGACGCCCTGATGGGGGTGCAGGCCGCGGCCAGCGCCGCTTCGGATCAGTCCGATCAGCTGTTCGCCGCCTCCGCCAATCTGCAGTCGGCCTACTCGCTGGCACCGACCCAGCGACCGATCAAGGTGCATCATGCCTACATGTTCGGCGGTCTGGCCCTGATCTTCCTGATCTGGCTGGGCTGGTCGCTCAAGCGTGACGCCGACCGCCGCAGTCAGGCTGCCGAGGAGACCAACAAGAAGAACCAGGAGGCCATCCTGCGGCTGCTCGACGAAATGGGCAACCTGGCCGACGGCGATCTGAGCAGCTACGCCACGGTGACCGAGGACTTCACCGGCGCCATCGCCGACTCCATCAACTTCACCATCGACGCCCTGCGCGAGGTGGTCACCACCATCAACAGTGCATCGGGTCAGGTGACCTCGGCGGCCGAGCAGACCAAGACCACCGCCATGAACCTGTCCGAGGCCAGTGAGCACCAGGCCCAGGAGATCACCTCGGCGGTAACCGCCATCAACGAGATGGCCGTGTCCATCGACGAGGTGTCCAGGAACGCCAAGGAATCGTCCGAGGTGTCGCAGAAATCGGTGGAGATCGCCAACAAGGGCGGCAAGGCCGTGCGCCGTACCATCGAGGGTATGGACCAGATCCGCGAGCACATCCAGGAGACCTCCAAGCGCATCAAGCGCCTGGGCGAGTCCTCCCAGGAGATCGGCGACATCGTGGAACTGATCAACGACATCGCCGAACAGACCAACATCCTCGCGCTCAATGCCGCCATCCAGGCCGCCATGGCCGGCGAGGCCGGCCGTGGTTTCGCGGTGGTGGCCGACGAGGTGCAGCGTCTGGCCGAGCGTTCCTCCAACGCCACCAAGCAGATCGAGGCGCTGGTGAAGACCATCCAGACCGACACCAACGAGGCCGTGATCTCCATGGAGCAGAGCACCTCGGGTGTGGTCACGGGTGCCCACCTGGCCGAGGACGCCGGCGACGCACTGGAGGAGATCGTCAGCGTGTCCGAGAGCCTGGCCGGTCTGATCGAGAACATATCGAACTCCGCGGCCCAGCAGTCCAAGGCGGCCAGCAACATCACCGAGACGATGAACGTCATCCAGGAGATCACCACCCAGACCAACACCGGCACCAACGAGACGGCGGCCTCCATCGGCAACCTGACCGAACTGGCGTCGGATCTGCAGCGGTCGGTGTCCGGCTTCAAGCTGCCGGAATAAGTCCGGCCCGATGCCGACGGATGGGGGACGATGACGGTGCAGATGCCGAGCCAGAAACTGCCGCTCCAGGCGCGGCGCGGGTGGCTGCCGGATCTCAGCGATGCCGAGTTCGGCCGGTGGCGTGAGCTGCTGGAGGCGCGGGCCGGCATCCGCCTGAGTCCGCAGCGCAAGCCGCTGTTCCTGTCCGGGCTGCGCGCCCGGATGCGCGAGGTCGGCTGCGAGGACTACCAGGCCTACTACGAACAGCTGAGCCAACGCGACAGCGTGCCGGAGTGGGCCATCCTCATCGACCGGCTGACGGTGCACGAGACGCGGTTTTTCCGCGATCCCGATGCGCTGCGCCTGATCGAGACACGGCTGCTGCCCGGGTTCGTGCAGGACGCCAGCCGCAGCCTGCAGGCCTGGAGCCTGGGCTGTGCCAGCGGCGAGGAGGCCTATTCCCTGGCTATGCTGCTGGATCAGGCGCTGCCCGCCGGCTCCGCGCCCCGCTTCGGCATCACCGCCACCGACATCAGCCGTCCGGCGCTGGCCGCGGCCCGGCAGGGCGAGTATGCCCGGCGTCGCCTGGACGGCATCCCGCAGACCTACCGTCAGCATTACTGTGAGACCGTCTCGGAACAGCGGTTCCGCATTACACCGCGGCTGCGCCGACGGATCTGCTTCTCGCCGCTCGGCATCGCCGACCTGGAGCGCTTCCCGCTGGACGGTTTCGATCTTGTCTATTGCCAGAACGTGCTGATCTATTTCGACCGCAGCGAGCGTCACGGCATCCTCGACCGCCTGGCCGACCGGCTGGCACCGGGCGGCATGCTGGTGCTCGCGCCGGGGGATGTACTGCACTGGTCGCATCCGCAGCTGGAACGGGTCCGCTGCGAAGGCACGCTGGCTTATCAACGCCGGGTTGACCCGGAGGTAAGGGATTAAATGAGTGGAGCCATGGATTTCAGTACGCTCAAGTGGGTGAAATCGGAACTGGACGAAACCCTCAGGCAGGCCCGGCAGGCGCTGGAGGCCTTCGTCGAGGACCCGGAGGACGACTCCCAGCTGCGCTTCTGTTCGGCCCACCTGCATCAGGTCTCCGGCACCCTGCAGATGGTCGAGCTCTACGGCGCCAGCATGCTGGCCGAGGAAATGGAGCAGCTGCTGCTGGCCCTGCAGAAAGGCAACATCGCGCAGAAGGACGAGGCCCTGGAGCTGCTGATGCGCGGCATCCTGCAGCTGCCCGATTATCTCGACCGGTTGATTGCCGGCTACCAGGACATCCCGCTGGTGCTGCTGCCCCTGCTCAACGACCTGCGGGCCGTGCAGGGCGAGAGCCTGGTGTCCGAGAATGCCCTGTTCTCCCCCGACATCGATGCCGTGCTGCCGCAATCGGCCCTGGCCGAGACCGAGGACGCGGCCCTGGACGAACTGGCCCGCGGCCAGCGGCATGCCTACCAGGTTGCCCTGCTGGGCTGGTTCCGCGGCCGTGACGTGGCCGCCAGCCTGGAGCAGATGGAAACCGTGCTGGCCCGCCTGCAGGCGGCCAGCACCGGCCCGCAGGCCCGCCGCCTGTGGTGGATCGCCCGCGGCCTGGTCCAGTCGCTGCGCGCGGACCGGCTCGAGACCAGCATGGCGACCAAGCTGCTGCTGGGTCAGGTCGACCGCCAGATCAAGCGGGTGATCGACGGCGGCGAGGCCGTGCTGCAGCAGGAACCGCCGGTGGAACTGCTGAAGAACCTGCTGTTCTACGTTGCCCGCGCCGAGGAGGCCGCCGGCATGGCAGCCGAGATCCAGGCGACCTACCGCCTGGCAGACCTGCTGCCGGACGAGGAGCAGATGGAGCAGGCGCGCCAGAGCCTGAGCGGTCATAACATGGAGTTGATGGCCACGGTCACCGCCGCCATCAAGGAGGACCTGGCCCGGATCAAGGACGCACTGGATGTCTGTCTGCGCAGCAGCGAGCGTGATCCGGCCGCCCTGGTCCCGGCCGCCGAAACCCTCGACCGGGTCGGCGACACCCTGGGTATGCTCGGCATGGGCGCGCTGCGCAAGCAGATCGTCGAGCAGGCCGGCATGATGCATGCCATGGTCGACGGTAGTCGCGAGATCGAAGACGACCTGCTGATGCAGGCGGCCAGCGCCGTGCTCTACGTGGAGTCATCGCTCGACGGGCTGCTCCACGGTGATGTGCGTCAGGCGGATTTCGCCGACGAGTCCCGGCAGATCGAAGCCATGGTGCCGGAGAGCGAGTTCAATCAGGTGCGCGGGGTGGTGGCCGAGGAGGCCATTCGAGATGTCGCGCGGGCCAAGGACAGCATCCTGCAGTACATCGAGACCCCGGACAATTTCGCCCTGCTCGAACCCGTGCCGGCGCTGTTCAACCAGATCAAGGGCAGCCTGCTGCTGCTCAATGAAAGCCATGCGGCCGGGCTGCTGGCGCAGGTGGCGGATTTCGTGGATGAGCAGATGCTGGCGCAGCAGCGCCGGCTGTCCGAGACCGAACTGGATCAGCTGGCCGATGCCATCTCCAGCATCGAGTATTTCCTCGAAAACCTGCAGGAACGCAAGGTCTTCAGCGCTTCCATCCTGGACGTGGCCCGCGACAGCCTGAGGCAGCTGACCGGTGCCGGGCCGGCTGCAGACAGCCCGGTCCCGGCCGCCGATGTTGGCTCCGAACCCGAGTCGATGGCCGCCCCCGGCTTCTCCGGGGATGACGCCACGCTTCAGAGCGAAGACGAAGATGTAATCGAGATCGCCGCGCCGGAAGCGACAGCGCAGGACGAGTTGCCGGCTGCGACTGCGGACGATTTCGAGGTGATCGAACTGGAATCCTCGGAAACCAGCGAGGTCGAGGCCTTCGATGCCGACCTGATGGATAGCGATGCACTCGAGACCATCGAAATCGAGCTGCCCGCCGAGACGCCCGAAGCCGAGCCCGTCACGCTCGCTGGCGATGACGCGCAGACCGCTGTCGAGCCGCCGGCGGAAGCAGTACCCGCGCCGCAGGCGCAGGAACTGCCCTATCCCGTGCTCGAAGGCGGTGAGATCGACGACGAGATCCTCGAGATCTTCATCGAGGAGGCGACCGAGGAGGTCGCCGCCATCGGCGAGCGGCTGCCGCGCTGGCTGGACAACCCCGAGGAGCAGGAGGCCCTGACCGAGATCCGCCGCTCCTTCCATACCCTCAAGGGCAGCGGCCGGCTGGTCGGCGCCATGCTGATCGGCGAGTTCGCCTGGGCCTTCGAGAACATGCTCAACCGTCTGATCGACGGCACCATCGAACGCAGCGACGCGATGTGCCGGCTGCTCGCCGCCGCCGGCCGGACCCTGCCCGAACTGGTGGCCCAGATCCAGGGCGAGGGCGGCCCGAGTCTCGACATCAATGCCATGATGCAGGCCGCCGAGGCCCTGTCCCGGGGCGAAACACCGGCGCCCGAGGACTTTGAGGCGCCGGCGGCATCGGCGGCGCCTGCCGTCGAGGCGGCAGAGTCGGAGCCGGCCGTGGAGCCGGGTGTCGCCATCGAGTCCGAATCCGGGATCGAAGTGACGCTCGAGGCCGAACCGACGGCGCCCGCCATCGACCCGGTGCTGTTCGAGATCTTCGACAACGAGGCCCGGGATCATCTCGCCAGCATTCGCGCCTTCCTCGAGTCGGCCGCGGCGAACGGCGACAGCAGTGTCACCGACGAGTTGATCCGTGCCGTGCACACCCTGCATGGCAGTGCCCACATGGCCGGTGCGACCCGCGTCGCCGCCATCGCCGCCGAGATGGAGCGCTATACCAAGGCGCTGATGCAGGCGGGGATGCAGATTCCCGAACCCGGCCGCGCGTCCCTGGCCCATGCGGTGGATAGGGTCGAGAGCCTGATTCCGCTGCTGCAGCAGACCGGGGCCGCACTGCCCGAGACGGACGAACTGATCGCGAGCCTGCGTGCCCTGCCGCGCGAGGCGGAGCAGCTGCAGGCGCAGGGTGTGCCGGTGGCCACTCCGGGCAGCAGCCATCCCTGGACGCCCGAGGAGGAAGCCGCCGTCCCGGCCGCGGAGACGGAGGCGGATACGGTCATCGAAATCGAGGCCGGCGCGCCCGAGCCCGAAGTGGAACTCGAACCCGCACCCGCACCCGCGCCCGAAGCCGCCGAGGCCGAACCCGAAGTGGAAATCGCCGGCGAATCCGAGACCGAGACCGAAGCAGACCAGGAACTGATCGATATCTTCCTCGAGGAGGGTGACGAGATCCTGGACAACGCCGAGCAGGTGCTGCAGCAGTGGATCCGTCAGCCCGAGGATGCCGAACTGATGGCCGCCATGCAGCGCGATCTGCACACCCTCAAGGGCGGTGCCCGGATGGCGAACCTCGCGCCCATCGGTGACCTGACCCATCATCTGGAATCCCTGATGATCGCCGCCGGCGATGGCCAGGTCGCGCCCTCGCAGGATCTGTTCGATCTGATGCAGCTGTCACAGGATCGGCTGGTGCAGATGCTGGAAGCGGTCAAGGCCGGCAACCCGGTGCCCGCCGGCGAGGACCTGATCGACCGCATCGAGCGTATCCGCAAGGGTGAGGCCGGGGCCGGGATCGAGACGACGGCATCGCCCGAGCCGGCATCCGCACCGGCGGACGTTCCGGCGCCCGCCGCCGAGGCCGAGGGCGTGGAGGTCGTGCCGATCCCGCCGGTCGAGGAACTGCCCCGGGCTCAGCCCGAGCGCCAGGAGCGCACCCAGCAGGAACTGGTGCGCATCCGTGCCGACCTGCTCGACGACATGGTCAACCATGCCGGTGAGATCAGCATCTACCGCTCGCGCCTGGAGCAGCAGGTCGGCGCCTTCCGGTTCAACCTGTTTGAGTTGAGCCAGACGGTCGACCGCATGCGCGAGCAGCTGCGCAAGATGGAGATCGAGACCGAGGCCCAGGTGCTGTCGCGCTACGAGCGCGAGTATGCCGAGAGTGAGGAGTACGACGCGGACTTCGATCCGCTGGAGATGGACCGATACTCCACCCTGCAGACCCTGTCGCGTTCGATGATGGAATCGATCAGCGACATGGTCAGCCTGCAGAGCCTGCTGGACAACATCACCCGCGAATCCGAGACCCTGCTGCTGCAGCAGTCGCGCGTGAACACCGATCTGTCCGAGGGGCTGATGCGCACCCGCATGGTGCCCTTCTCCGGCCTGGCCCCGCGTCTGCGGCGTATCGTGCGCCAGGTATGCCAGGAGGTGGGCAAGCGCGCCGAGCTGGAGATCGAGGGGGCCGAGAGCGAGATGGACCGCACCGTCATCGACCGCATCGTCGCCCCGCTCGAGCACATGCTGCGCAACGCCATTGCCCACGGCATCGAGGCGCCGGAGCAGCGGCGCGAGCAGGGCAAGCCCGAGGCCGGCAGCATCCGCCTGACGCTGCGCCGCGAAGGCTCCGAGGTGGTCATCCGCCTGTCCGATGACGGCGCCGGCATGAACATCGAGGCCATCCGCGCCAAGGCGCTGGAGCGCGGCTTCATCACACCCGATACCGATTTCACCGACAACGAGATCATGCAGTTCGTGCTGGAGACCGGCTTTTCCACTGCCAGCGAGGTCACTCAGGTGGCCGGGCGCGGCGTGGGGATGGACGTGGTCAACAGCGAGGTCAAGCAGCTGGGCGGCTCGCTGCACATCGATTCGGCCGCCGGTCAGGGCACCAGTTTCACTGTCCGGCTGCCCTTCACCCTGGCCATGAGCCAGGCGCTGCTGGTGCAGGTGCATGAGGAAACCTACGCCATTCCGCTGACCGGCATCGAAGGCATCGTGCGCATGCCGCAGGAGCAGCTGGAAGCGCATTACGCCGATCCGGAGAAGAAGTTCAGCTATGCCGGCTACGACTATGATGTGCGCTACCTGGGCAGCATGCTGGGGACCGGCGAGCCGACGCTCGGCGTCGCCGGCCAGCCCAGGCGCCTGCCGGTGCTGCTGGTGCGCACGGGCGATCACCACATGGCGTTGCAGGTCGACGCCCTGCTGGGCAGCCGCGAAACGGTGGTCAAGTCGGTCGGCCCCCAGATCAGCACGGTGCGCGGCATTTCCGGTGCCACCATTCTCGGCGACGGCCGGGTGGTGTTGATCCTGGATCTGGGCGGGCTGCTGCGCGCCGGCGAGATCACCACCCATCTGGGCGGCGAGACAGCGGCACCGGCGCCGGCGGCAGAGGTCGATCGCGCCCTGCATGTGATGGTGGTCGATGACTCCATCACCGTGCGCAAGGTCACCACCCGCCTGCTGGAGCGCAACGAGATGGAGGTGAGCACGGCCAAGGACGGGGTCGATGCCGTCGCCAGGCTGCAGGAACACATCCCGGACGTCATGCTGCTGGATATCGAGATGCCGCGCATGGACGGTTTCGAACTGGCCACCCACATCCGCAACGAGCCGCGGCTGCAGCACATCCCGATCATCATGATCACCTCGCGCACCGGCGAGAAGCACCGCCAGCGCGCCATGGACATCGGGGTCGACTTCTACCTGGGCAAGCCCTATCAGGAGCAGCAGCTGCTCGATACCATCCGCCAGGTGATACAGGACCGGCAGGCGCATGCCTGACCAGGGGGAGACCGAACTGCGGGTCGGGCTGATCACCGGGCAGGAGAGGCAGGAGCGCTACCTGCGCGAACTGCTCGAGGCCAACGGCCTCAACGTGGTGACGGGCTTTCAGACCGGCGCGATCGATATCGAAGCGGTCCGCGCCAGTCCGGCCGATGCCCTGGTCATCCTGATCAACGGCGAGGCCGAACAGGCCATTGACGAACTCGAACTGCTGATCGAGGAAGTCGAGGTGCCGTTGCTGTTTCATGAGGGGGCGGTGCCGCGCGACCCGGGCTGGGGCGGCAAGCTGCGCGCCAAGCTGGAACGACTGGTGCGGCGCGAACCGCGTCAGGTGTCTGCCGAACCCGTGCTCAAACCGGTTGCCGGTGATGCCGGGACCACGGCCGATGCCACGCCGGCACCCCTGCAGATCGTCGCCTCGCAGGAACAGCGGCGTCCCCGGGCCGTTGCGGTCTGGGTGCTGGGCGCCTCGCTGGGCGGCCCCCAGGCGGTGCGGTCCTTCCTCGCCGCCCTGGACGGCAAACCGCCGTCGGTGGGACTGGTGCTGGCGCAGCACATCGGCGATGCCTTCGTGCCGCTGCTGGCTGAGCAGCTGCAGCGCATGACCGGCATCCCGGTGGCCGTGGCTCGCGAAGGCAGCCCGATCCTGACCGGCCAGGTCACGCTGGTACCGGTCGACCGGCGCTTCACCCTGACCGATCAGGGTCTGATCGCCCTGACCGGGGAGGTCATTCCCGGCACTTACCGCCCCTGCATCGATGACGTCATGGAACAGGTGGTGGGGTATTACAAGCACAGTACCTGCGCCGTCGTCTTCAGCGGTATGGGCGATGACGGCAGCCGCGGCGCGGGTGCCATCGTCCGTGCCGGCGGTACAGTTTTCGCCCAGTCCGCCGACACTTGTGTCATAAGCAGCATGCCGGATGCCGTGCGCCGCAGCACCACGGTGGGCGAATCCGCTGCGCCCGAGGCGCTGACGCGGCGCATGCTGGACTGGATCGCCGATCGCAGGCAGTCCGACAACTAGGCCCTGGAGGTCACGCCATGGACGTCGTACAGGACAAGGTTCGCAGTCTTCTGGTCCCGTTGCGGGACCGTACCCTGCTGGTCCCCAATATCGCCATCGCCGAACTGATCCCCTGGCAGGACCTGGCGCCGGTCGATAGCGCCCCCGACTGGCTGATGGGGATTCTGAACTGGCGCGGGTACGAACTGCCGGTGATCTCCTTCGAGGCCGTGCGCGGCGATGCCCGGCCCGCGACCGATGACCAGACGCATATCGCAGTGATGAATTCGGTCAGGGGCGAGCAGGGTGTGCCCTTCTATGCGCTGGTCACCGCCGGCATCCCCCACCTGGCGCGCCTGGGCGAGGGCGAGTTGCAGCATACCGGCGCCTTCGACGGTGTTGCGGCCAGCGGCGAACTGGCGCGGGTGCAGTTCGACAACCAGCGCGCCATCATCCCCGACCTGGATGCGCTGGAGGCGCTGGCGGCGGACTACGTCCGCCAGGTCGCCTGATCCGGCCGTCTACGCGGCAAAAAGGGGTCGGTGACAAAAGAGAGTAATTCGTATCATTATTTGTCACCGACCCCTTTTCTCGGACCCCTTTTCTCGCTTTTCTCGCCGACCCCTTTTCTCGGCCTTTTCTCCCTTTTCTCCGTCATTGCGAGGAACGAAGTGACGTGGCAATCTCCTGCTGCAGGATCAACCGGTTGGAGATTGCCACGCTCCTCCCTTAGAATCCCTTCGGGCTTCATTATGGGTACCCCATCCTTCGGGTCCGGGCACCGCAATGACGCTCAAGTAAGTGCCATTCGTCGCCCTGTTTTCCGTCTTTTCCTTTTGCTGCATTGCTGACCGGCTGACATCCGCGTAGATTGCCCCGGATCGTGATCGGGCTCCGGATTTCTCTATGACGCCTTCTCCACAACCCTGGCGCCAGCGCCTGGGCCTGTTTCTGGGGCCGGGGCTGTTCCTGTTCATGGCATTGATGGAAACGCCGGCCGGGATCTCTGCAGTTGCCTGGCAGGTGGCCGCGCTCACTGCCCTGATGGCGGTCTGGTGGGTGACAGAGGCCGTGCCCATCCCGGTGACGGCGTTGCTGCCGGTGGCGCTGTTGCCCCTGCTGGGCATGATGGATATCGCCGATGCCGCCGCGCCCTATGCCAATCCGCTGATCTTCCTGTTCCTGGGCGGGTTCATGATCGCGGCCGCCCTGCAGCGCTGGAACCTGCACCGGCGCATCGCCCTGCACATCCTGGGGCTGACCGGCCATGGCCTGGACCGGCTGGTGGCCGGTTTCATGACCGCCACCGCGGCACTCAGCATGTGGGTGAGCAATACCGCCACGGCGGCGCTGATGCTGCCGATCGGGGTTTCGGTGCTGGTGTTGCTGGAGGAGCAGGAGGTGGCCCCGGAGCACGGCCGCAACTTCGCCCGCGCCCTGCTGCTGGGCATCGCTTTCGGCGCCAACATCGGCGGCATGGCCACCCTCATCGGCACTCCGCCCAACGCCCTGCTGGCCGGTTATCTGGCCGAACAGTACGGGGTGCAGGTCGGCTTCGTGCAGTGGATGGCGGTGGGGCTGCCCGCCGCCCTGATCCTGCTGCTGGCCTGCTGGTGGGTGCTGTGTCGCCGGGTCTTTCCCCTGCCGTCGCGGCGTATCGAGGGGATCGAGGATCTGATCGCCCGCCAGCAAGCCGCGCTGGGTGGGATGACCGTGCCCGAACGCCGGGTGGCGCTGGTATTCGCCGCCGTCGCCCTGGCCTGGCTCGGCCGGCCCCTGCTGGAGACGGCACTGCCGGGTGCCGGGTTGAGCGACCCGGGGATCGCCGTACTGGGAGCGCTGCTGTTGTTCCTGATTCCCGCCGGCGGCGGGTTCAGGGGCGGGCTGCTGCAGTGGGAGGCGACCGCCCAACTGCCCTGGGGCGTGCTGGTACTGGTCGGCGGCGGGCTCAGTCTGGGCACGGCGATCAGCAGCAGCGGCCTGTCCGGCGCGGTGGTGGTCGGTCTGGGCGATCTGGGGGGCTGGCCGGTATGGGCGGTGATCGGTCTGGTGGCCCTGGTGGCCATGCTGCTCAGTCATGTCACCAGCAACACTGCCACCGCTGCCACCCTGCTACCTCTGGCCGCGGCACTGGCGTTGAGCCTCGGCCAATCCCCCCTGCTGCTGACCGTCCCCGTGGCGCTGGCGGCCTCCTGCGCCTTCATGCTCCCGGTGGCCACGCCGCCCAATGCCATCGTGTTCGGCAGTGGGCGGCTCGAGGTGCCCGACATGGTGCGGGCCGGCTGGCAGCTGAGCCTGCTGGCGCTGGCGGTGGTGACCCTGGTGGTGCTGACGCTGGTGGAAGCTGTGCTGAGTTGAGCGTTTGCAGGGAGCGCCGCAAGGGAGGCTTGAGATGCAACTCAGGGCAGGGCCTGGCCGCCGATTCTCAGGCGGGTGCCGGTATAGCGTTCGGCCTGCTCCTCGTCGAGCATGGCCAGTTTGCTGATGACCACGGCCGGGCCGGGATCGATGACGGAGCGGGTCTGGGAATCGTGCAGGCTTTCGCCTTCGGCATCCAGGAATTGCAGGGTCAGGGTGGCGTAATGGGATTGGTCGCAGCGGTTTCTGACCCTGGCCTGCCACTCGATTTCCACGATGCCGTAACCCTCGTCCGGTTCGCCCACGCTGTATTCGATCAGCTCGATGCAGTCCTCGGTCGGTGTCTCCCCGGCCAGGCTGAGGCCCGGGACGGCAGCGCTGGCAATCATGCCCAGCACCAGCAGCAGATCGGCTTTCATAATCACTCCATCCTTTCGTCTGGCCCGTTGATTGCAGCTTCCATGCCACGGGCTGTCCGGCGGACGCCGGTCTTGTCCCGGGCTGGGTGTGATATTCAGTTCATATTGAGAATAGACGAGAATTCAATAAATTGAATTCAATACCCGGGGTCATGCCGGGGTTGTCGAGAGGCCGCCGGGCTACGCCATGAGCGCCCATGTGCCAGAATGGCGCATGCATGAATCAATGGAGAACAGAATGGGACTCCAACACTACAACCTGCGCGCTGCCTTGCTGGTTTTCGTCCTGTTGCCCGTGCTGGCCCTGGCGGGATTGGCCGGCTGGTATACGCTGCAGCTGCTGGAGAGGCAGGGCGAGAAACGCATGCGGGACGAAATCGACCTGATCGCCCGCGCCATCCGTCAGCCCCTGGGCTATGCCATTGAACAGGGGCGCGAGGGCAGCCTGGCCCAGGCCCTGGACTCGGCCAGCCGCATCGGACGGGTCTACGGGGTCTATGTCTATGATTCCGACGGCAACCGCATCGGCACCAGTGGCCCGACGGCGCCCGCGGCCGGCAGTCGCCGCGCTGCGGAACTGGTGTCCGAGGGAGACCGCCGGGACGAATTTCAGCGAGTGGAGGGGGGCGAGGACGTCTATTCCTATTTTCTGCCCCTGGCCGACAGCGGGGGGCGCATCAGCGGTCTGCTCCAGGTCACGCGGCGGACCAGCGAGTTCCGGGACTATATCGCCCGTCTGCGCACCCAGGGGCTGGCGGCGTTGGTGCTGACCTCTCTGCTGCTGACCGTTGTCATCTATATCGGTCATCACAAGGCGGTGGGCTCGCATGTTCGCGCCATGCTGACGGCGATGCGCCAGGTCAGTCGCGGGCAGCGTGACCGGCGTCTGCCCATGCACGGCCCGCGCGAATTGAATCAGCTGGCGGTGGGCATCAATCGGATGCTGGAGAGCCTGACCACCCAGCGCGAGGTATTGGATGAACACCGGCGCGAGCAGGCCAGGCTGGAGGATCGACTGCACCAGTCCGAGCGCATGGCGGCCATCGGCCGTCTGGCTGCAGGGGTGGCGCACGAACTGGGCGCACCGCTCAACGTGGTCGACGGAAAGGCCCAACGCGCTCTGCGCCAGCCGGGGCTGGATCCCCATCTGGTCCGGGGATTGGAGGATATTCGCGCTGAGGTCAGACGGATGAATTTCATTGTCCGCCAGTTGATGGATTTCGGCCGCAATAATCCGCTGCAATGCCAGCCGGAGCGCGCCGACCGGCTGATACGCACGGTCCAGGCCCAGTGCGGCGACGCGGCGGCAGGTCGCGATGTCGTCCTGGAGATGGTTGGGCAGCCGCCGGCGCCGGTGTTGCCACTGGACCGGCTGCGGATGGAGCAGGCGCTGTCGAATCTGTTGCGCAATGCCCTGCAGGCGGCGACCGCACGGGTGCGTCTGGGATGGTTTGTCGAAGGCGATCAGGCGGGTTTCAGCATCGAGGACGACGGCCCGGGCATTCCGGCATCGGAGCGGGAGAAGATCTTCGAACCTTTTTACACCACCAAGGGGGTGGCCGAGGGGACCGGCCTGGGACTGGCCGTTGCCGCGGCTGCGGTCAAGGACCACGGTGGCCGGATCGAGGTCGATCCGGGTTCCATGGGTGGGGCGCGGTTCCGGATCCTGTTGCCCCTGGCCGATGCCGAGGTGCAGTCATGAGTTCAGCGCAGACAACAGCCGCCGCCCCGCAACGGGCCTTGGTGGTGGAGGACGATGCCGCCCTGCGCACGCTGCTGGTGGAGGAACTGGAGGATGCCGGTTATGCCGCCGAGGCGGTACCGGATGCCGAACAGGCCTGGCAGCGCCTGCAGGCCCGGGAACAGGACCTGGTGATCAGCGACCTGCGCCTGCCCGGCGCCGATGCCATGACTCTGCTGGGCCAGGTGCGGCAGTTGCCGGCCGCGCCCGGCTTCATCATCATCACCGCCTTCGGCACTGTCCCCCAGGCGGTGGAGGCGCTCAGAGAGGGGGCGGATGATTTCCTGACCAAGCCGGTGGACCTGGAGCACCTGCTGATGAGCGTGCGCCGGGTGAGCGAGACCCGGCGTCTGCGGCTGGAGTTGGCACGGTATCGGGCGCTGCTCGGCGAGGCGGACTTTCACGGCATGGTCGGCCGCAGTGCGCCCATGCAGCGCCTCTATGGCCAGATCCGTCAGATCGCCCGTGCCGCGGGTCCGGTGCTGATCGAGGGCGAGAGTGGCACCGGAAAGGAACTGGTCGCCCGCGCCCTGCATCGGGAGAGCGAACGCGCGGATGGCCCCTTTGTTGCCATCAACTGCGCCGCCATTCCCGCCGAATTGCTGGAGAGCGAACTGTTCGGGCATGCCGCCGGTGCCTTCTCCGGAGCGCAGAAGGCCCGGCGTGGCCTGTTCCTGGAGGCCAGTGGCGGCAGCCTGCTGCTGGACGAGATCGGCGAGATGCCGCTGGCGATGCAGGCCAAGCTGCTGCGGGTGCTGCAGGAGCAGACGCTGCGGCCGGTTGGCAGCGACCGCGAGGAAGGGGTCGATGTGCGCATCCTGGCCGCGACCAACAGCGATCTGGCCAGTGAGGTGAATGAGGGCGGCTTCCGTGAGGACCTCTACTACCGGCTCAACACCTTTGCCCTGCAGGTCCCGCCGCTGCGGGAACGGGGTGAGGACCTGGAACTGCTCACGGCGCGTTTCATCGATCAGTTCAGCGCCCGCCAGGATCATTCAGTGCAGGGCATCACTCAGGCCGCGCTGCGCCGGCTCCAGGCCTACAGCTACCCCGGGAATGTGCGCGAACTGGCCAATGTCATCGAATGGGCGGTGACCTTCTGCCATGAGAGCCAGATCGATCTGGTGCATCTGCCGGAGCGGCTGTCCGGGGCGGTGACGCTGGAGTCCGCGCCGGCAGCCGACGCGCCCCCGCCCTGGCGGGGAGAGGATGAACCCCTGCCTACACTGGCCCAGGTTGAACGGCGCTACATCGACCATGTGCTCGAACAAGTCGATGGCAACAAGCGCCAGGCTGCCCAGATTCTGGGCATCGGGCGCCGTACCCTGTACCGCCGCCTGGGCGAGAGTGACACCGACTGATCCGGGCGTCCGGCACATGTGCCGCTTTGCCACAGCCCTGATGCGATAAAGCGGCTGCCCGCAGTTCACGGGCGCGCAGCCCGAATGGCCCTTCACGCGTTCTGTCCTGTCTGCAACTTCTTGATGTTTGTTTTGTATTCCTGTTGTCCACCGGAGGGATCAGCGCTGCAGAAAGCAACTGGCATGGTGGTTGCTCCTGTCCCGTGTGCCATTCAATGAACACGGAGTAGACCATGATCAAATCTGTACTCGCACCCGTTGCAATCGCCCTCTGCGGACTGGGGCTGTCCTTCAGCGCGCAGGCTCAGGAATATGGCCAGGGTCAGGGGGGCGGCTACCCGCAACAGGGACAGCCGCCCGCTGCCCAGCAGCCCGGAGGTGCCACTGCGCCCCAGGTGGATCTCAGCGATCAAGAGATCAGCCAGTTCAAGGCGGCGTTCGACGAGATCAGCACCATCCGTCAGGCCTATGCCGGCGAACTGCAGAATGCCGAGGATCCGAACAAGGCGCGCGAACTGCAGCAGCGGGCGCAGTCCGAGATGGTGGAGGCCGTCGAGGATTCCGGGCTGTCCGTGCAGGACTATAACCGCATTGCCGGTGCCATCCAGCAGGACCCCGAACTGCGCAGCCAGGTACTGGGTACCAACTGAACCTGACGGTTCTGCCTCCTCCTTCATGATTGCCCCGCTTGGCGGGGCTTTTTTTGTTTTGGAGCGAGGAGTGAGGCAGGTCGGGTTAGCGTAGTCTAACCTGACCTGCGCGCTAGCGCAGATCCCCGTACAGGCACTGCAGGGCAGCCAGGGCGGCCAGCCCGGCGGTCTCGGTACGCAGGATGCGCGGGCCCAGGCGTACCCCCTGAAAGCCGGCGGCGCGGGCCTGGTCCCGCTCGGCCGGGGCCAGTCCGCCCTCGGGGCCGATGAGCAGGCTGAGGGCTGGCGTCTGCGCCAGGTCGTGCGGGCCGCGCTCAGCGGTCGGGTCCAGCAGCAGCCCGAGCCGGTCCGGGGCATGCGCGGCCAGCGCCGTATCCAGCGTCTGCATGCCGGCCAGTTCCGGCAGGCGGTTGCGGCCGCACTGCTCGCAGGCGTGGATGATGATGCCCCGCCAGTGCTGCATGCGCTTGTCCAGGCGCTCGCCGCTGAGCTTGACCTGGCTGCGTTCGGTGGCCAGCGGCACGATGCGGTTCACCCCCAGTTCCACCGCCTTCTGCAGGATCAGGTCCATCTTCTCGCCGCGCGCCACGCCCTGCAGCAGTTCGATGTCCAGCGGGGATTCGCGTTCCTGTGCGATATGTTCGCCGACCCTGACCTGAGCGCCTTCCCGGCGGGTGTCCTCGAGCGTGGCATGGTATTCGCCGCCATCGCCGTTGAACAGGATCAGGGCAGCGCCCGGTTTCAGTCGCAATACCTTCACGGCGTGACGCTGGGCGCGTTCGTCGAGCTGGGTGGTGGTGCCGCTGGCGAGCGGCTGGGGCAGGTAGATGCGGGGCGTGGGCATTACGCCAGCGCACGGGGTTGGGGGCAGTGACGGGAAACGCAGAGGACGCGGAGACGCCGAGACGCAGAGAATTCAATCCTGTTCATCTTTGCGCCTCTGCGTCTCTGCGGCCTTTGCGTTAATGTCGCCGAGGTATGGAAGGATCCGTCAGTCCCTGACCGGCAGACCCAGGTTCTTCCAGATGGCGATGGTCGGTGCCGAACGATTCATCACATAGAAATGGATGCCGGGCACACCGGCGTCCAGCAGGCGCTGGCACAGCGCGGAGACGACCTCTTCGCCGAATTTGCCCAGCGACTCCATATCGTCGCCGTAGGCGATCAGGCGCTGGCGGATCCAGCGCGGGATCTCGGCGCCGCAGGCGTCGGAGAAGCGGGCCAGCTGCTTGTAGTTGGTGATGGGCATGATGCCCGGCACGATCGGCAGGTCGATCCCCATCCTCTCGCAATCATCGACGAAACGGAAATAGGCGTCGGCATTGAAGAAGTACTGGGTGATCGCGGTATTGGCGCCCGCGTCGACCTTGCGCTTGAAGTTTTCCAGATCCTCGAAGGCGGTCGGTGCCTGGGGATGGAACTCCGGATAGGCCGCAACCTCCAGCTTGAAGGTATCGCCGGTCTCGGCGCGGATGAACTCCACCAGTTCATTGGCATAGCGGAATTCGCCGGTGTCGCGCATGCCGGAGGGCATGTCGCCCCTGAGGGTGACGATACGGCGCACGCCCGCGTCCTTGTAGCGCTGCAGCAGTTCACGGATGTTGTCCCGGGTCGAGCCGATGCAGGACAGGTGCGGCGCGGCGTCGCCACCGGACTTGATGATCTCGGCGACGGTCTCGTAGGTGCCTTCCTGGGTGCTGCCGCCGGCACCGAAGGTCACGGAATAGAAATTGGGATTGAGCTTGTCCAGCCGCGAACGGGCCAGGCGCAGTTTCTTGGCGCCTTCCTCCGTTTTGGGCGGGAAGAACTCAAAGCTGTAGGATTTCTCGTACTTTTGCTGAGTTTTCATAGGTAGGCTTCTGATCTGTTGGCAGGTGGTTGAAGACAGTAGGCGATGGCGGGGCGACGGCGTCTGCCGTCGCCCCTCGCCGGTGTTTCAAACTGCCTGATCAGTAGCGGTAGTGCTCGGGCTTGTACGGACCCTCGACCGGCACGCCGATGTAGTCGGCCTGTTCCTTGCTCAGCTTGGTCAGCTTCGCACCGATCTTCTCCAGGTGCAGGCGGGCGACTTCTTCATCCAGGTGCTTGGGCAGGATGTAGACATCGTTGTCGTACTGGTCACCCTTGGTGAACAGCTCGATCTGTGCCAGCACCTGGTTGGTGAAGGAGTTGGACATCACGAAGCTCGGGTGGCCGGTGCCGCAGCCCAGATTCACCAGGCGGCCTTCGGCCAGCATGGTCACGCGGTGACCGTCGGGGAAGACGATCTGGTCGACCTGCGGCTTGATGTTGATCCACTCGTGCTTGCGGGTCTGCTCGATCTGGATCTCGTTGTCGAAGTGACCGATGTTGCAGACGATGGCCTGATCCTTCATGGCGGCCATGTGGTCATAGGTGATGATGTCCTTGTTGCCGGTGGTGGTCACGAAGATGTCGCCCAGCGGTGCGGCCTCTTCCATGGTCACCACGCGGTAGCCTTCCATCGCGGCCTGCAGGGCGCAGATCGGATCGATCTCGGTCACCCACACGGTCGCACCCAGGCCACGCAGCGACTGAGCCGAGCCCTTGCCGACGTCGCCGTAGCCGCAGACCACGCCGATCTTGCCGGCGATCATGGTGTCGGTGGCGCGCTTGATGCCGTCGACCAGAGACTCACGGCAGCCGTACAGGTTGTCGAATTTGGACTTGGTCACCGAGTCGTTGACGTTGATGGCGGGGAAGGCCAGTTCGCCCTTCTTGGCCATGTCATACAGACGGTGCACGCCGGTGGTGGTCTCCTCGGTCACGCCCTGGATGTTCTTCTTGATGTTGGAGTACCAGTTCGGGGACTCCTTGAGCTTGGCCTTGATGGCGTTGAACAGGGCCACTTCCTCTTCGCTGCTCGGGTTGTCCAGCACGGAGAGGTCGGACTCGGCCTTGGTGCCCAGCATGATCAGCATGGTGGCGTCGCCGCCGTCGTCCAGGATCATGTTCGGGGTCTCGTCGCCGAACTCCATCAGCTTGTGGGTGAAGTCCCAGTACTCTTCCAGACTCTCGCCCTTGTAGGCGTAGACCGGCACGCCGCTGGCGGCGATGGCGGCGGCGGCGTGATCCTGGGTGGAGAAGATGTTGCAGGACACCCAGCGCACTTCGGCGCCGAGCGCGACCAGCGTCTCGATCAGCACGGCGGTCTGGATGGTCATGTGCAGGCTGCCGGCGATGCGCGCGCCCTTGAGCGGCTGCTCGTCACGGTATTTCTCGCGCGTGGCGATCAGACCGGGCATTTCGGTCTCGGCGATATCGATTTCCTTGCGACCCCAATCGGCGAGATTGATGTCGGCAACCTTGAAGTCAGTGAAGTTCTTGTCCATCACGGCGTTCATGTAGTTGGTCTCCCAAGTTACCGAGCGCAGTTGTTCATCCTGAACCCGCTTTCTCCGAGCCTGGCAGGAGGCGGCGGAGTTTATGGGTCGGGGCGGGCCCTGATCCCATAAACTCCGCGCTCCTGTTGCAACGCTCCTCGAAGCGCGGTTGACTGTTCTCTAACAGTCGTTACATAAAAAACCTGTTAAGGAATTTCTGATCATTCCTTTTCCCGTCATTCCCGCGAAGGCGGGAATCCATGGTTTTCAGAAACCTGGATGCCCGTCTGCACGGGCATGACGGATTGAATTCAATGCAGGCCGGCGCCGTCGCGCAGCAGTTCGGCCTTGTCGGTGCGTTCCCACGGCAGGTCGATGTCGTCCCGACCCAGGTGACCGTAGGCAGCGGTCTGCTGATAGATCGGCTGCAGCAGATCCAGCATGGTGATGATGCCCCAGGGGCGCAGGTCGAAGTGCTCGCGCACCAGGGCGGTGATTCTGTTTTCCTCGATGTGGTGGGTGCCGAAGGTCTCCACCGTGATCGAGGTCGGCTCGGCCACGCCGATGGCGTAGGACACCTGCAGTTCGCAGCGGTCGGCCAGCCCCGCGGCGACGATGTTCTTGGCCACGTAGCGGCAGGCGTAGGCCGCGCTCCGGTCCACCTTGGACGGATCCTTGCCGGAGAAGGCGCCGCCGCCGTGGCGGGACATGCCGCCGTAGGTGTCGACGATGATCTTGCGTCCGGTCAGGCCGCAGTCGCCCATCGGTCCGCCGATCACGAAGGTGCCGGTCGGATTGATGTGGATCCGGTTCGGGTCGCACCCCGTCAGCCAGCCTTCCGGGATCACCGGTTTGATGATCATTTCGTAGACGGCTTCCTTGAGTTGCGGCAGCGAAATCTCCGGCGAGTGCTGGGTGGAGAGCACGATGGCCTCCACCCCCACGGGCTTGAGATCCTTGTAGCGGAAGGTGACCTGACTCTTGGCGTCGGGGCGCAGCCAGGGCAGTTCGCCATTCTTGCGCAGTTCGGCCTGGCGCCGCACCAGCCGGTGGGCATAGGTGATCGGCGCCGGCATCAGCACTTCGGTTTCGTTGCTGGCGTAGCCGAACATCAGGCCCTGATCGCCCGCGCCCTGCTGCTCGCGCGTCGCCCGGTCCACGCCCTGGCGGATGTCGGGTGACTGCTCGCCGAGGGCGTTGAGTACGGCGCAGGTATGGCCGTCGAAGCCGATGTCGGAGCTGGTGTAGCCGATGCCGTTGACGGTGTTGCGTACCAGTTCCTCGTACTTGAGACTGGCGCTGGTGGTGATCTCGCCGGCCAGGACCACCATGCCGGTCTTGACCAGGGTCTCGCAGGCCACGCGGGCGTGCGGGTCCTGGGCGATGATGGCGTCCAGGACGGCATCCGAGATCTGGTCGCACATCTTGTCCGGATGCCCCTCCGAGACGGACTCGGAGGTGAACAGGAAGTCGTTTGACATGTATTTTGCGTTGCAGCCTCAAAGAGCCCGCTATAGTAACAAATATTTGTGCAAATATATAGCCGGGTCCTTACGTCACCGGTCACGGACGTTATAATGTCCATCAGGTGCGAATTGACTGAAACCCTAATGAAAGCGAGGAATTAGCGATATGGTGTCGTTGGAAACCCCCGTATGCGACTTCGGCCGGCCGGCGGTCGATTTCTCCCTGCCCGGCGTGGACGGCAGGACCTGGACCCTGCAGGACTGCCGCGGCGAGAAGGGGCTGCTGGTGATGTTCATCTGCAACCACTGCCCCTATGTGAAGGCCGTGCGCGATCGCATCGTGCGCGACGCCCGGGAACTGAAGGAGAAATACGGCATCAACAGCGTGGCCATCATGTCCAATGACCCGAGCGACTATCCCGAGGACAGCTTTGACAACATGAAGCAGGTGGCCGAGGAGTTCGATTTCCCCTTCCCCTACCTGCTGGACGAGACCCAGGAGGTGGCCAAGGCCTATGGCGCGGTCTGCACCCCGGATTTCTTCGGCTACAACGCCGACCTGGAACTGCAGTACCGGGGCCGGCTGGATGAAAGCCGCAAGGAGGCCGCCGCGCCCGATGTGAAGCGCGACCTGTTCGAGGCCATGGTCCAGGTGGCCGAGACCGGGCAGGGCCCGGCCGAGCAGATCCCCAGCATGGGCTGCTCCATCAAATGGAAGGAAGAGGCCTGAGGGTCAGGACTCCCCCGTCATTGCGAGGCGCGAAGCGCCGTGGCAATCCCGGCCGGCGGCTATGCCGTTACGAGATTGCCACGCTTCTCCCACAGAATCCCTGCGGGCTTCATTGTGGGTACCCCACCCTTCGGGTCTGGGCATCGCAATGACGGGGTGTCTTTTACTAATTGTTTTTAAGGTTAAATTTTCCATCTCTGCGCCCCTGCGCCTCTGCGTTGAAGGGTTTTTTGCAAAACGTGCTTGCCACTCGTGCCCGAATGGCGCCCATAATAAGGTATATGAACGGGTTCGAGACCTTCTTTCGGGATGAGCCGATCGAGGCCCGGGAGCTGACTCTCCCGGCCCGTACCTACAATCTGGCCCACGTTGCCCTCCAGCGCTCGGGCCGGGACTGCGTCTTCGTACCCATCCGCAGCATGCAGTTCATGGCGGTGATCGACGCCGAGGAGATCATCTTCGTCGACATCGAGGCCAAGCACCTGGTCGAGGTGGCCTGGAGCCACTTCCGTCCCCAGGCCCGCGCCGCCCTGGATCAGCCCGTGCCCTACCGGCTGGAGATCTACCTGGACAAGGGCCGGGAGAGCGCCAGGCGGCTCCAGGGCGAATTCGCCAAGGCGCTGGAAGAAATGGAAAAACGCCATCTGAGCCGGCAGCAGTCCGAGCACGCCGGCGAAGTCCTTCCCCTGCCGGGCAGACCGCCTTCCCGTTCCTGAGCCGGCACCGGGCTAATGCCCGTATAAAATCGGCCTCCGCCCCCCGCTATTGCGACACCGCACCAACTAGGGGAAAATACGCCGCTCTCCCGGGCCCGGGTGATGCCACTTCCAGCGCGCCCCCGAGGTTGTTGAGGCCGTAGACGGCCCGGTCCCCGCGCGGACCGGATGCGTGACAGTCCATGCGCCCTGCGAGCCGGTACGGCTGTCGAGGGTGCATTTTCGTTTTACCGGGAAGAAAAATTTACCAGGAATTACGGCGGCGACGCCCGGCAGGGGCGGTGCTGCGACTTCACAAGATTTCTTAATAAAGCGTTTACAGGAGAGAGCTATGCCTTCTCGCAGAGAGCTTGCCAATGCCGTTCGTGCACTGAGCATGGACGCCGTCCAGAAGGCCAAGTCCGGCCATCCCGGCGCCCCCATGGGCATGGCGGACATCGCCGAGGTGCTGTGGAACGACTTCATGAAGCACAATCCGGCGAACCCGGGCTGGTATGACCGCGACCGCTTCGTCCTGTCCAACGGCCACGGCTCCATGCTGATCTACTCCCTGCTGCACCTGACCGGCTATGAGCTGCCGATGGAAGAGCTGAAGAACTTCCGGCAGCTGCACTCCAAGACCCCGGGCCATCCCGAGTACGGCTACACCCCCGGCGTCGAGACCACCACCGGCCCGCTGGGTCAGGGCATCAGCAACGCCGTGGGCATGGCCCTGGCCGAGCGCACCCTGGCCGCGCAGTTCAACCGCGACGGCCATCACATCGTCGACCACTACACCTACGTGTTCATGGGCGACGGCTGCATGATGGAAGGCATCTCCCACGAATCCTGCGCCCTCGCCGGCACCCTGGGCCTGGGCAAGCTGATCGCCTTCTGGGATGACAACGGCATCTCCATCGACGGCCACGTCGACACCTGGTTCACCGACGACACCCCCAAGCGCTTCGAGGCCTATGGCTGGCACGTGGTGCGCGGCGTGGACGGCCACGACCCGGAAGCCGTGGCCAAGGCCATCCACGAGGCCAAGTCGGTCAACGACAAGCCCACCCTGATCTGCACCAAGACCGTGATCGGCTATGGCGCGCCCAACCTGTGCGGCAGCCACGACTGCCACGGCGCCCCGCTGGGCGAGGACGAGATCAAGGCCACCCGCGAGAACCTGGACTGGAAGCACGATGCCTTCGTGATCCCGGACGAGATCTATGCCGGCTGGGACGCCAAGGACAAGGGTTCGAAGGCCGAGGCCGAGTGGAACGAGAAGTTCGCCGCCTACAAGGCCGCCTTCCCCGATATGGCCGCCGAGTTCGAGCGCCGCATGAAGGGTGAGCTGCCGGCGAACTGGAACGAGACCGCCGAGGCCTTCATCAAGAGCTGCGACGAGGCCGGCGCCTCCGACCCGACCCGCAAGGCCTCGGGCAACGCCATCAAGGCCTTCGCCAAGGTGCTGCCCGAGTTCGTCGGCGGCTCGGCTGACCTGACGCCGTCCAACAACACCTCCTGGCCGGAGTGCAGGCAGATCACCAACACAGTGGCCGACGGCAATTACATCTCCTACGGTGTGCGCGAGTTCGGCATGTCCGCCATCATGAACGGCATGGCGCTGCACGGCGGCGTGAAGCCCTTCGGCGGCACCTTCCTGATGTTCTCCGAATATGCCCGCAACGCCCTGCGCATGGCCGCCCTGATGAAGGTGCCGACCCTGTTCGTCTACACCCACGACTCCATCGGTCTGGGCGAGGACGGTCCCACGCACCAGCCGGTCGAGCAGATCTCCACCCTGCGCCTGATGCCCAACATGTCGCTGTGGCGTCCCTGTGACACGGTCGAGACCGCCGTGGCCTGGAAGGCCGGCATCGAGCGCAACGACGGCCCGACCTCGCTGATCTTCTCGCGCCAGAACCTGGCCCACATGTCGCGCAGCGCCGACCAGATCGCCAACATCGCCAAGGGTGGCTACGTGCTGCGCGACTGCGACGGCGAGCCGGAGGCCATCATCATCGCCACCGGCTCCGAGGTCGAGATCGCCATGCAGGCCGCCGACAGCCTGAGCGGTCGGAAGATCCGCGTGGTGTCCATGCCCTCGACCGACGTCTTCGACGCCCAGGATGCCGCCTACAAGGAATCCGTGCTGCCGAAGAGTTGCACCAAGCGGGTGGCGGTCGAAGCCGGTGTCACCGATTACTGGCGCAAGTACGTGGGCCTGGACGGCGCCGTGATCGGCCTGGACCGCTTCGGCGAGTCCGCGCCTGCCGGACAGCTGTTCAAGGAGTTCGGCTTCACCGCGGAGAACGTCGCCAAGACGGTGGAAGGCATTCTGTAAGGACTTCTACCCAACAACCGTCATTGCGAGCGAAGCGTGGCAATCTCGTAATGCGGCAGGAGCGGTAAGAGATTGCTTCGTCACTTCGTTCCTCGCAATGACGGCCAAGACAAAGATTTCGTGACTAAGTAGATACTCAGAAATGGAGACAGACAATGGCAATTAAGATCGGTATCAATGGTTTCGGCCGCATCGGCCGCATGGTCTTCCGCGCCGTGGCGAAGGATTTCCCGGAGATCGAGATCGTCGGCATCAACGACCTGCTGGAGCCGGACTACCTGGCCTACATGCTGAAGTACGACTCCGTGCACGGCCGTTTCGACGGTGACATCTCCGTCGAGGGCAACAACCTGGTCGTCAACGGCAAGAAGATCCGCCTGACCGCCGAGCGTGACCCGGCCGCCCTGAAGTGGGGCGATGTCGGCGCCGAGATCGTGGTCGAGTCCACCGGTCTGTTCCTGACCGAAGAGACCGCGCAGAAGCACATCGACGCCGGCGCCAAGAAGGTCGTGATGTCCGCCCCGTCCAAGGACGCCACTCCGATGTTCGTCTACGGCGTCAACCAGGACGCCTACAAGGGCGAGACCATCGTCTCCGCCGCTTCCTGCACCACCAACTGCCTGGCCCCGGTGGCCAAGGTGCTGCATGACAAGTACGGCATCAAGCGCGGCCTGATGACCACCGTCCACGCCGCCACCGCCACCCAGAAGACGGTCGACGGTCCTTCCCAGAAGGACTGGCGCGGCGGCCGCGGCATCCTGGAGAACATCATCCCGTCCTCCACCGGTGCCGCCAAGGCCGTGGGCAAGGTCCTGCCTGATCTCAACGGCAAGCTGACCGGTATGGCCTTCCGCGTCCCGACTTCCGATGTCTCCGTGGTCGACCTGACCGTCGAGCTGGACAAGGAAGCCAAGTACGACGACATCTGCGCCGCCATGAAGGCCGCCTCCGAGGGCGAGCTGAAGGGCGTGATGGGCTACACCGAGGAGAAGGTGGTGTCCACCGACTTCCGCGGCAACAGCGCCCCGTCGACCTTCGATGCCGAGGCCGGCATCGCCCTGGACGGTACCTTCGTCAAGGTCGTGTCCTGGTACGACAACGAGTACGGCTACACCTGCAACATGATGCGCTTCGTGGAGCACGTCGCGAAGAACTGATGCCGCAGGTATCAGGGGCCAGGGGCAAGGGATCAGCGACAAGCTGTCCCCGGCCCCTGTAACCTGAGCCTTCTGCGGTTTCAGGATGAACGATGGTTGATTTATGCCGTCATCCCGGCGAAGGCCGGGATCCAGAAGCCGCAGTCGGTTTTCAAACCGCTGGATTCCGGCCTTCGCCGGAATGACGTGGTGGCTGGAAAACGATTCGTCATGCCCGTGGGCATCGCAAATCGCTTTCAACAAATTAAACACAGGAGTTGTGCATGACTTCCTTTACCAAGCTCACTGACCTCGACCTGTCCGGCAAGCGGGTGCTGATCCGCGCCGATCTGAACGTCCCGGTGAAAAACGGCAAGGTGACCTCCGATGCCCGCATCACCGCCTCCATGCCGACCATCGAGCACTGCATGAAGGCCGGGGCCAAGGTCATGGTGATGTCGCATCGCGGCCGTCCCGAGGAGGGCGTGGCCGACGAGGAGAACTCCATGCAGCCCATCGCCGAGGACATGGCGGCCAAGCTGGGCAAAGACGTGCGCCTGGTCAGGGATTACCTGGACAAGGCCCCCGAGGTCGCCGGCGGCGAAGTGGTCCTGCTGGAGAACGTGCGCTTCAACAAGGGCGAGAAGAAGGACGACGAGACCCTGGCCAAGAAGTACGCCAGCCTGTGCGACGTCTACGTGATGGATGCCTTCGGCACCGCGCACCGCGCCCAGGCCTCGACCCATGGTGCCGGCAAGTTCGCCCCGGCCGCCTGCGCCGGTCTGCTGCTGGCCGAGGAACTGGAGGCCCTGCAGAAGGCCCTGGCCAATCCCAACCGGCCCATGGTCGCCATCGTCGGCGGCTCCAAGGTCTCCACCAAGCTGACCGTGCTCGAATCCCTGTCCACCAAGGTGGACCAGCTCATCGTCGGCGGCGGCATCGCCAACACCTTCATCAAGGCCGCCGGCCACAATGTCGGCAAGTCCCTCTACGAGCAGGACCTGGTGGCCGAGGCCAAGCGTCTGATGGAGGCGGCTGCCGCCAAGGGCGGCGAGATCCCGGTGCCGGTGGACGTGGTGGTCGGCAAGGAGTTTTCCGAGAATGCCGAGGCCGTCACCAAGAAGGTGGACGAGGTCGCCGACGACGACATGATCTTCGACGTCGGTCCCGAGACGGCCGGCCGCTACGCCGAAATGCTCAAGAATGCCGGCACCATCGTCTGGAACGGCCCGGTCGGTGTGTTCGAATTCGACCAGTTCGGCGCGGGCACGAAGGCGCTGGGTCTGGCCATCGCCGAGTCCAACGGTTTCTCCATCGCCGGCGGCGGCGACACCATCGCCGCCATCCAGAAGTACGACATCTACGACAAGGTGTCCTACATCTCCACCGCCGGCGGTGCCTTCCTGGAGTTCCTGGAAGGCAAGACCCTGCCGGCCGTGGCCATGCTGGAGGAGCGCGCGAAGGGGTGATTTTCAGTGAGGTGTGAGGGGGTGAGGAGTAAAACCGGTCACGGTCGTCTCACGCCTCACGCCTCACTCCTTACTCCTTACTTCCAACAGGAAAACACATGCTGCGACGCACCAAGATAATCGCCACGCTCGGTCCGGCGACCGACGACCCCAAGGCCCTCGATGAACTGATCCAGGCGGGCGTGGACGTGGTCCGCCTGAATTTCTCCCACGGCTCCCACGAGGAACATCGCAACCGCTGTGAGACGGTGCGCAATCGCGCCCGCGCCCACGGCCGTCAGGTCGGCGTGCTGGTGGATCTGCAGGGGCCGAAGATCCGCATCGAGCGCTTCCAGGAAGGCAGCGTGGTGCTGGAGGAGGGCGAGCGCTTCATCCTCGATTCCAACCTGGCGCCGGATGCCGGCGACAAAGACCGCGTGGGGCTGACCTACAAGCAGCTGCCCGATGACGTCAACCGGGGCGACACCCTGCTGCTGGATGACGGCCAGGTGGTACTCTGGGTCGAGGACGTGCGCGAGACCGAGGTCGAGTGTCGGGTGGTGCTCGGTGGTCCGCTGTCCAACAACAAGGGCATCAATCGCCAGGGCGGCGGCCTGTCGGCCAAGGCCCTGACCGACAAGGATCGCATCGATATCCGCGTTGCGGCCGACATGCAGGCCGACTATGTCGCCATTTCCTTCCCGCGTTCGGCCGAGGACGTCAACGAGGCGCGCGAGCTGCTGCGCCAGGCCGGAGGTCACGGCGGCCTGGTCGCCAAGATCGAGCGCGCCGAGGCGATCCACAACCTGGAGGAGATCATCGAGGCCTCCGACGCCGTGATGATCGCCCGCGGCGATCTGGGCGTGGAGATCGGCGACGCCGAGCTGCCGGCGGTGCAGAAACGCATTATTTCCGCGGCCCGCAACATGGACCGGGTGGTGATCACCGCCACCCAGATGATGCAGTCCATGGTCGAGAGCCAGATCCCGACCCGGGCCGAGGTCTTCGACGTGGCCAACGCCGTCATCGACGGCACCGACGCGGTGATGCTCTCGGCCGAGACCGCCACCGGCCGCTACCCGGCCAAGGCCGTTTCCGCCATGGACCGCATCTGCAAGGGTGCGGAGCGCCAGCGCAGCGCGCTGTGGCAGGAGCGGCGCCAGAAGGTGCGTTTCAACCGCATCGACGAGGCCATCGCCAAGGCCGCCATGTATACCGCCAACCACCTGGGTGTGAAGGCAATCGCGGCCCTGACCGAGTCCGGCGCCACGCCGCTGTGGATGTCGCGCATCAGTTCCGGGATCCCGATCTACGCCTTGACCCGCCATGTGGAGACGCGTAGAAAGGTAACCCTTTACCGCGGCGTCTATCCGGTCAGCTTCGATGTCACCACCACCGATCACGCCGAGGTCAACCGCGAGGCCATCGACGAACTGATGCGCCGCGGCGCGGTACGCGACGGCGACCTGGTGATCATCACCAAGGGCGATCTGGCCGGGGTGCTGGGCGGCACCAACGCCATGAAAATACTGCGGGTCGGTGAACACGAGACCCGGGAGCAGTAAACCCGGCGAGTCCGGCCGGAAACCGAATAACCGGACTTTTTATACAGCTGAAGCGTCGTCCGTGTCCTGATTACAATGACAGGTTCCCGGGATCCGGGCGTCGACGAAAGATTTCGAAAACCTTTAAAACCCAAATCCCAAGGAGAACGTCATGGCCTTGATATCCCTGCGTCAATTGCTCGATTACGCCGCCGAAAACGATTTCGGCATGCCTGCCTTCAACGTCAACAACATGGAGCAGGTCCACGCCATCATGCAGGCGGCCGATGAATGCAACAGCCCCGTTATCATGCAGGGTTCGGCCGGTGCGCGCTCCTACGCGGGCGAGCCCTTCCTGCGTCACCTGATCACCGCCGCGCTGGAGATGTACCCGCACATCCCGGTGGTGATGCATCAGGATCACGGCTCGGCACCGTCCGTCTGCCTGCGCTCCATCCAGTCCGGCTTCAGCTCCGTGATGATGGACGGCTCGCTGATGGAGGACATGAAGACCCCCTCCACCTACGAATACAACGTCGACGTGACTCGTCGCGTGGTCGAGATGGCCCACGCCGGCGGCGTGTCCGTCGAGGGTGAGCTGGGCTGCCTGGGCTCGCTGGAAACCGGCATGGCCGGCGAGGAAGACGGCTCCGGCGCCGAGGGTGTGCTGGATCACTCCCAGCTGCTGACCGATCCCGAAGAGGCCGCGCAGTTCGTCAAGGAGACCGGGGTGGATGCACTCGCCATCGCCATCGGCACCTCCCACGGCGCCTACAAGTTCACCCGTCCCCCGACCGGTGACATCCTGGCCATCGAGCGCATCAAGGAGATCCATGCCCGCATTCCCAACACCCACCTGGTGATGCACGGCTCCTCCTCGGTGCCGCAGGACTGGCTGAAGATCATCGACGAGTTCGGCGGCGACATGGGCGAGACCTATGGCGTGCCGGTCGAGGAGATCCAGGAAGGTATCAAGCACGGCGTGCGCAAGGTCAACATCGACACCGATCTGCGCATGGCCTCCACCGGTGCCATCCGCAAGCATCTGGCCGAGAACCCGAAGAACTTCGATCCGCGCAAGTTCCTCAAGGCCTCCACCGCGGCCATGAAGGACATCTGCAAGGCCCGTTACGAGGCCTTCGGCTGCGCCGGCCACGCCGACAAGATCAAGCCCATGAGCCTCGAGGCCATGTTCAAGCGCTACGAGTCCGGCGAACTGGATCCCAAGGTCAACTGATCGAGGTTGTTCCCGGGACACGGAAGGGCGGCTGCGGCCGCCCTTTTTTGTGTCTGCTGCACACAGGTTGCCATGATCGATACCGACCGGCTTCCATACTGGGTGAACTGGCTGGCCCAGGACCGCGACGGGACCTGGTGGGGCTTCGAGGCCGAACCCCATCAATACCACTGCGGCTGGTACGAGAACGAGGTCGGCCGCAGCCTGCGCATCGCCAGCGCCGAACCCAACCCCGACTGGGCAGCCAGCCTTCGTTCCCGCGATTCGTAGGATGGGTGGAGGCGCCCTGCGCCGCAACCCATCACTGGCTCGCGTGTTGATGGGTTGCGCTGCGCTTCACCCATCCTACGTCTGGTTCCAGCTGGTAAATGCCGACAGCCAGAAATCGATATCGGGGTAGGCCTCACCGCGTGCCTTCTGCTGCACGGCCAGGTCGATCAGCAGGCTGCGCAGTTCCCGCACATGCATCTCCCACAGGGTCGCGTCCATCCCGGGATTGTCGTCCATGGCCGCATTGGCCACCGAGCCGGCCCCGCCCCACATGCGCTTCGAGTTGAGCTGCTGCCAGCCTGCATCGGGGTCGGCCTCGAACAGCGCAATCACCTCCCGCAGCCAGTCGGCGTGATGCTGCGGATGGGCATCGAGTTGTTCGGCAATGCGCTCGAGGAGTATGGTGTCCGTCATTCCGTCAGTGTAACGCGAAGGAAGACAGGATGCAGATCAGCACCTTCCTGATCACGCTGGGCGGCCTGCTGCTGGCCGGACTCGCGGTCGAGGCCATCGGCCGCCATACCCCGCTGCCGCGCGTGACCCTGCTGCTGGCCTTCGGTTTTGCCATCGGACCGTCGGGCTGGGACATGCTGCCCGATATCCATGGCCGCTGGTTCCCGCTGGTGGCCGACATGGCGCTGCTGATGATCGGTTTCCTGTTGGGCGAACAGCTGGTGCGCCTGCTCAGCGGCAGACTGGGCCGGGTGATCCTGACCGTCTCCGTTTTCGATGTGATACTTACCGCCCTGGTGGTGCTGGGTGGGCTCTGGCTGCTGGGTGTGCCGCTGGTCACGGCCCTGCTGCTTGCCGGTATCGCTGCCGCCACCGCGCCGGCGGCAACCACGGATGTGATCGAGGAATCCGGTGCGAAAGGGCCGTTCACCTCGGTGCTGGTCGGTGTGGTCGCCATCGACGACGCCTGGGGCATGATCCTGTTCAGCCTGCTGTTGGCCGCCGCCCTGGTACTGGGCGGCAATGGCAGCGGCCTGGACGGACTGTGGCTGGGCCTGTACGACGTCGGCGGCGCACTGCTGCTCGGTCTGTGCCTGGGTGTACCCATGGCCTATCTCACCGGACGCATCCGCCCCGGACAGCCGACCCTGGCCGAGGCGCTGGGCTTCGTGTTCCTGTGCGGCGGCCTGGCGGAGTGGTTGCAGGTCTCCTTCCTGCTGGCCGCGATGGTCATGGGCGCAGTGGTCTACCGCCTGGCCAGCCATCATCTGCGTCCGTTCCACGAAATCGAGCACATCGACTGGCCGTTCAAGATCCTGTTCTTCATCCTCGCCGGCGCCTCGCTGCATCTGGAGTCATTACTCGATGCCAGCTACATTGCCGGCGCCTACATTCTTCTGCGCATCCTGGGCAAGCTGGCCGGCGCGGCCACCGGGGGCTATATCGGCAAGGCGGACCGCAGCGTGCGTCGCTGGCTGGGCCCGGCCCTGCTGCCCCAGGCCGGTGTGGCGATGGGCATGGCCCTGGTGGCCTCCCAGCGCTTCCCGGAACTGTCGGAAAGCATCCTCGCCATCGCCATCGGCGCGACCGTCTTTTTCGAGTTGCTCGGGCCCGTGATCACGCGTTATGCGCTCGGACAGGTGGGGGAAGGCAGAAAACGTGGGACGGGTGGTTGATGTCAGCTGGCGGGCACACAGCGGACGTTAAAAGTTCCACGTCATTGCGAGGAGCGCAGCGACGTGGCAATCTCCCAAAGATACAGCCGAACCATCATCGTCAAGGATGACGAAATGGAAAAAAAGCCCGCTGTGTATATCCTGTGCAACCGGCCGAATGGCACTTTGTATATTGGTGTCACAAGCAATCTTCCAAAACGCATCTGGGAGCATAGAAGCAAGACAGTCAAGGGATTTACTGCAAAATACAATGTAACGCGACTGATCTGGTTTGAGCTTTTTGAAACAATGGACCTGGCCATTGAAAGAGAGAAGCAGCTGAAGGGCAGGCCGAGAAAAGCGAAGGTTGCGTTGATAGAGGATGGAAACCCGGTATGGCGGGATCTTTTCGAGGAAATTTGTGGCTGAAGGAGATTGCCACGTCGCTTCGCTCCTCGCAATGACGGGTAATCAGAGACCGCTTCTGGTCGTTAGCTGACTTCCCCTTGCTCTATCCTGAGATTTCCCCGCCCCGAGTAGCAATGACGAGCTGGATCAAATGGTCAGCGGCGGCTCGTTCATGGCCGCGGCCTGCTCACGCAGTCCCAGGATGTGCTCCTCCCAGTAGCGGTCGGTGTTGAACCAGGGGAAGGCCTGGTGGAAGGCGGGGTCGTCCCAGCGCCGGGCCAGCCAGGCGGCGTAATGGATCATGCGCAGGGTGCGCAGGGGCTCGATGAGCGCCAGTTCGCGGCGGTTGAATTCCCGGAACAGTTCATAGCCCTCGATCAGTTCACTCAAAGCGAGAGCCATCTCACTGCGCTCGCCGGAGAGCAGCATCCAGATGTCCTGCACGGCGGGGCCGGTGCGGCAGTCGTCCAGGTCGACGAAGTGCGGGCCGGCTTCGGTCCAGAGGATGTTGCCGGGGTGGAAGTCGCCATGCAGACGCAGGGTCTCGATTCTGCCGGCGGCTGCATAGGCCGCCTCGATCTGCTGGAGCAGGTCCTCGACCAGGCTGCGGTAGGCGACATCCAGGTGCGGGGGGATGAAGCCGCCTTCGAGGATGTACTGGTACGATTCAACCCCGAAGCTCTGTACATCCAGCCGTGGACGGTGCGCAAAGGGCCGGGTCTGGCCGACATTGTGCACCCGCGCCAGATAGCGGCCCAGCCATTCCAGGTTTTCGGGGTCGTCCAGGTCGGGCCAGCGGCCGCCACGGCGCGGGTACAGGGCATAGCGGAAACCCGCGAAGCTGAACAGGGTCTCGCCCTTGTCATCGGCCAGTGGTGCGACCACCGGTATCTCGGCTTCCACCAGTTCCTGGCAGAAGGCGTGTTCCTCGCGGATGGCGGCATCCGACCAGCGACGGGGGCGGTAGAACTTGGCCACCAGAAAACCGGCGTCCTCCAGTCCGATCTGATAGACCCGGTTCTCGTAGCTGTTCAGCGCCAGCAGGTGGCCGCTGGTGCGAAAGCCCTGCGCATCGACGGCGTCGAGTACGGTGGCCGGGCCCAGTTCGGCGTAGGCATGTTGCAGTTCATCCATGCGGCATCATACCAGCAGGGCGACGCTCTTGATCTGGGCGTAGACCGGCGTGCCGGGTTCCAGCCCGAGGGCGGCGACCGATTTGTGGGTGATATGGGCGAGCAGCGGGGTGCCGCCCAGATCCAGGCACACCAGTGCCTGGGCCGGGTTGAGCGGGCGGATCTCGCTGACCCGGGCGGGCAGGATGTTGAGGATGCTGCTGTCGGCGGCCGGGCTCAGCGTCAGGCTGACATCACGGGCCAGGATGCGAACGCGCCGGCGCTCGCCCACCGCCAGTTCGGTGCCGGTGGCCAGGCTCAGTTCCCCGCCGGCAAAGCGCAGCCGGGTGAGGTGCCAGTCGGCGTCATGGCCGTCGACCGTCGCCTCCAGCACGGTTTCGGCCTGCTCGCCCCGGGCCAGCGGCAGATCGGTGCGGGTCAGCATGGCGCTCAGGTCGCCTGCCGCCCGGATCCGCCCGGCCTCCATCAGCAGCAGCCGGTCGGCGATGCGCGCCACTTCATCGCCGTCATGGCTGACATAGAGCACGGGCAGGGCCAGTTCCCGATGCAGGCGCTCCAGGTAGGGCAGGATGGCGCGCTTGGCCCCGGCATCCAGCGCGGCCAGGGGTTCGTCCAGCAGCAGCACCCGCGGCCGGGTCAGCAGGGCGCGGCCGATGGCCACCCGCTGGCGCTGGCCGCCGGACAGCTGGCCCGGGCGGCGGTCAAGCAGTCCGGTCAGTCCGAGCAACTCGATCACGGTAGCGAAAGCCGGCCCGGCGGCGGTGCCGTTCGTGCGTCCGGCGCGCTTCCAGCCGTAACGCAGGTTGGCGCGCACGCTCAGATGCGGAAACAGCTGGCCTTCCTGGATGACATAGCCGATGGGACGCTGATGGGGTGGCCGGAAGGTCCGATCGTTCTGCCAGCAGTCCTGTCCCATCCGCACTTCGCCGTCGTCGCAGCGCTCCAGCCCGGCGATCAGCCGCAGCAGGGTGGACTTGCCGCAGCCTGAGGGGCCGAACAGGGCGGTGATCCCGGTGGCCGGCACCTCGCCCGCGGCCTGCAGCCGGAACTCCCCGCGCCGATGATCGAACCGGAACCACAGGCTCATGGCCGGCCCAGTCCGAAGCGGCGGTTGAAGCGGTAGACCAGCAGCAGCATGCCAAAGGAGAACACCAGCAGAGTACCGGCCAGCCAGTGGGCCTGGCCATAGTCGAGCGCCTCGACATGATCGTAGATGCTGATCGACAGCACCTGAGTCTCGCCGGGGATGTTGCCGCCGATCATCAGTACCACCCCGAACTCGCCCACGGTATGGGCGAAGCCCAGCACCACGGCGGTCAGCACGCCGGGCCGGGCCAGCGGCAGCACCAGGCTGAAGAAGCGGTCCAGCGGGGCGGCGCGCAGGGTGGCGGCGGCGTCCAGCAGTCCGGCCGGAATCGCGCTGAAACTGGCCTGCAGCGGCTGGACCACGAAGGGCAGGGAATAGATCACCGAGCCGATGACCAGGCCGGGGAAGGAGAACACCAGTGTCGGCCCGCCCAGCATATCCAGCAGGGTGCCGACCGGCCCGTGGGGACCGAGCGCCACCAGCAGGTAGAAGCCCAGCACGGTGGGCGGGAGTACCAGCGGCAGGGCGACCAGGGCCTCGATCGCCACCTTCCAGCGCCGCTGCGTGCGCGCCAGCCACCAGGCCAGGGGCGTACCCAGCAATAGCAGGATCAGCGTGGTCACCGTAGCCAGCTTCAGCGTGACCCACAGGCTGACAATGTCGGCGGGGCTGAACATCGGGGCTCAGTCGGCAGGCGTGCTGTAGCCGTAGCCGTGGATCAGGGTGCGGGCCTGCTCACTGCGCATGAAACGCATGAAGTCGCGGATCGCCGCTGACTCGCTCAGGCGGACGGCCTGTTGCTCGATCGGGTCGTAGAGCGAGGCCGGTACCACCCAGTGGCTGCCGGAGATTGCGTTTCCGGCATTGCGGGGCAATTGGGACAGGGCAACGAAGCCCAGTTCGGCGTGGCCGGAACTGACGAAGTGGAAGGTCTGGCCGATGTTCTCGCCGCGCACCAGCCGCGACTGCACGTGCCCCCACAGCCCCATCCCCGCCAGTGCCTGGCGCGCAGCCAGGCCATAGGGGGCGAGGCGGGGATTGGCGATGGCCAGATGCGCATAATCATCCCGGCCCAGGGCCTTGCCTGCGGCGACGATCCGCTCCGGTTCCGGACTCCACAGCACCAGCCGGCCGACGGCATAGGTGAAGCGGCTGCCGCTGACGGCCAGGCCCTCGGACTCAAGCCGCTGCGGCCGCTCGCGATCGGCGGCGAAAAAGGCATCGAAGGGCGCGCCATGACGGATCTGGGCGTAGAGCTTGCCGGTCGAGCCGATGCTGAGCCTGACCCGGTGCGGGTGTTCCGCCTCATAGGCTTCGACCAGCGCCTGCATGGGCCGGGCGAAGTTGGACGCCACGGCCAGGGTCAGAGTGTCGGCCGTGGCCGGGAGCGGCAGGACGAGCCAGAGAGGAATGAGCAGATAGCGAAACCAGACGGGCATGAGGGTTCCTTTGTCTGAATCACCGTCATCCCGGCCTGCACCGGGATGACGGTAGGTGGGGCCTTGAGTGGATGCCATTCGGATCTGTTACGTATTTGCCGTCGCCCCGACGGCGCGCTAAGGTTGAGTCCCGGTCCCTTGATGAGTATGAGCCGTCATGAGCCTGCGCGGTTACGTCCCCCCCGATCCGCAGACCTCGGTGTCCGAGGTCCGCTATGCCGTCATCCAGACCCCGCGCCGGAATCGCAAGCGCTTTCCTGCCGGCTGCGTGCATCTGGTCGAGGACGGCGAGACGGCGGTGGCGCAGGCCGATCCTGCGCGCAACCTGCATCCGGCCCAGGTCATCGGGCCATCCAAATCATCGGAAGGTCAGTATATCTTCTATCTGGTCGAGTGGCTCACCTGAGCCGGTCGCCTTACGCTATACCCGCCCGTGTCCCGTTCAGGTGCCGCTGTCGAACAGCGGCTGCTGGGCGTCGACACGGCGGCGTTGATCCGACGGCGTCGGTTCACGGCTGGCGCATTCATTGAAGATGCGGGCCGTACACCTGCGGCAGATGTCCGGATCGAGCCGGTCGAACACGGTGCGGATCGCCTCGCCCTTACCCTCGAAGATATTCTCGGCGCCGATGGCATCCAGATAGGGGCCGCGCTCCAGCGGCTCGCACACCCCGGGCTTGATCCGGATCAGATACAGCCCGCCGCCCATCCTGCGTCGCGCCTCCGCCTCCTGGGCCAGCAGTTCGGCCCCGGCCACGTCGATGAAGTTGATGCCGGTGGCGACGATCATCAGGTGCTTCTGTTCGGGATGGCGGTCGCGGATCTCGCGCAGCCGTTCCTGGACATGATTCACCGCGCCGAAGAACAGCGACCCGTCGATGCGCAGGATCTTCACCTGCGGACATTCGGGCAGGCCGGGATCGGTGTTGAACTTGCGCTTGGGCAGACGCGGGTCCGGCACCCGGGGCACGATGCGCGGCCGCGAGGTCCGGCCCAGGTAGATCACCAGCGACAGGATCACGCCCAGGAAGATGGCGAACTCCAACTCCAGGAACAGGGTGGCCAGGAAGGTCACGATCAGGATGCTGCTGTCGGAGCGGCTGGCGCCCAGAATCGTGCGGATGTGGTGGAAGTCGATCAGTCCCCAGGCCACCAGCAGCAGGATGCCGGCCATGGCCGCATTGGGCAGGTAGGCGGCGTAGGGGGCGACCAGCAGGACCACGGCCATCAGCAGCACACCGGCCGAGATGGCCGCCAGCGGGGTCCTGGCGCCGGACTGGTAATTCAGCCCGCTGCGGTTGAAGGAGCCGGTGGCGACGTAGGCCGAGAAGAAGCTGCCGGCGATGTTGGACAGGCCCTGGCCGACGAATTCCTGGTTGCCGTTGACCAGCTGGCCGGAACGGGCCGCGATGGACCGGGCGATGGAGACCGCCTCGGTCAACGCGAACAGGGTCACCGCCAGCGCCGTGGGGGCCAGTTCCTTGATGGTGGCCAGGTCGAAGGCCGGGGCCGACAGCGGCGGCAGCGAGCGCGGCAGGGCGCCGACGGTGACGATGCCGGTGACCTCGGGTCCGAAACTGCGGTTGAACAGGACCGAGACCAGGCTGCCGATCAGCATGGCCACGATCATGTAAGGGGCGCGCGGCAGGTAACGCTTGACCAGGATGCCGCTGATCAAGGTGACTGCGCCGACCGTGGTGATCCACAGATTGATGTCATCGAAGTTCCGGTACAGTCCGATCAGGGTGTCATGGAAGTGGCCGCCGCGCGGCAGTTCGATGCCGAAGAAGTGCTTGAGCTGGCTGCTTGCGATCAGCAGGGCTGCGCCGGCGGTAAAGCCGATGATCACCGAGTGGGAGATGAAATTGACCAGGGTGCCCAATCGGGCGAGTCCCATGATCAGCTGGATGGCGCCGACCATGCAGGTCAGGGTCAGGGCCAGCTGCACGTATTCCGCGCTGGCCGGTTCGGCGAAGGCGGACAGGCCGGAGAAGACCACGATGGAGGCGGCGGTGGTCGGTCCCGAGACCAGGTGCCAGGAGGAGCCGAACAGGGCGGCGATGATGGCCGGCACCATGCCGGCGTAGAGGCCGTATTCCGGCGGCATGCCGGCGATGGTGGCGAAGGCCACGCCCTGGGGCAGGACCACGATGGCGCCGGTCAGGCCGGCCATGAGGTCGGCGCGGATGGTGCGTGGGGTGAGCTGCGGCAGCCAGGTCAGGAAGGGCAGCCATTGCAGCAGCCAGTCCGGTGCCGGGCGGGAGGGTCTGGAAACGTCTGACATGAGCGGGGGTAGCGCCTTGAATCAATGAGTTAGGGGAGCCGGGCGCGGGTCCCGCCCTGGCAGTCTGGCCCGGCATTATACCCGAAATCGACGCTTGCTGTCGTGGAGGGGGAAGGTGGCCGGCCTAACAGAGGTTTGTAAAGTCGAGCGGCGAGCGGCCGCTATGCAGGGACCGACCGCGGCCGCCGGGGCCGGTCGGTTGACGTCAGTCAATGCGTCATCCGGCTGTAACAACGACAATATATAAAACGAACAAGACTCACAGGATGGAACCATGGATCATCGATATTCCCGCCGCTTTGCCACCCGGGCGGTGGCCGTCATCTGCCATCATGCCATGCCGGTCGCCATCGGGGTGGTCGTGAACTGCAACCGCACCGGGGTGTATATCCAGACCAGCTACCAGCCCGGTGATCATGAGCACTGCATCGATTTCGAACTGACCCTGAACCGGGATGGCCGGACCTGGCGCCAGGCCCTGCGTGGGTTGATCGTGCACCGGGATGCGAACGGGATGGGGCTGATGGTGGAGGCGGAGGAGTTCAGTGACGTCCTGGAACTGCTGCGCCCGCAGTTGCCGGAACAGGCAGTGGCCGACCGGGTTGCCCTCCCGTTCCCGTGACGGGTGTCAGGGGCCGACCGTCAGGCCCTGCTGCAGGGCCTCGGCTTCCCGCCAGGTCCGCTCCAGGCGCAAACCTTCCGGCCACTGGCCCGTACTCAGCACCCGGACGGCGCAGTGTTCGCCCTCGGCCGGCACCAGCTGCGGGGCCTCGCTGACCTTGAGCCGTTTGATCCAGGGCCGGTCCACCCGGTCTCCCCGTGCCACGACCAGTGCCAACTCGCGATTGCGTAGTTCGATCAGACTGCCGGGCGGATAGATGCCCAGCGTCTTGACCAGCAGGCGTGCCAGCGCATCGTCCACCACCCGCCCGGCACCCATGAACAGGTTGCGCATGGCCTCGTGCGCCGGTCGCCCGTGGCGGTATCCGCGCGGCGAGACCGCGGCGCAATAAATATCGGCGGCACCGATCAGCCGGGCGCCGAATGGCAGCGCTGCGCCGCGCAGCGAGAACGGGTAGCCGGAACCGTCGAAGCGTTCATGATGCAGGGCGACGGCCTCCAGCCAGTCGGGATCCGTCACCCCCAGGGCCTTGAGGATGCCGACCGAGGTGAGTGGGTGGCGGCGGATGAGCAACCGGTCCAGCGAGGCCGGCGGGCCGTGCAGGTGAAACAGTTCGGCCTGCAATGCGCACATGGAGATGTTCTGGGTCAGTGCAGCGCACAGCAGCGGGTGGCGTTCGTCGGTTCCCAGTCCGGCGGCCTGAGCCCCGAGGCAGACCACCACCGCACAATGAATGGCATGCAGCAGCGGATAGCCCTCGCCGTTGCGGATGAACAGGTAGGCAAGGGCCGTGTCTGCGTTGAGTTTGACGGCGTCTTCCACGGCATCGGCCAGCATTTCCACGCGGTCGTCTATGTGCTGACCGGCGTGGGCGCTCAGCAGGGTGGCGCGCAGGTTGGCATGGACGGCGTCGAGTTGCTCGAGTACCGGGCCGCCGGGGTCCTGGAAGCGGAAACTTGTGGACATGGCGCCGGCCGCGCTCAGCTGCGGACACCAGAGGGACGACAGATCGGGCGCGATGCGTCCGATCAGGCCGTGAAGCCGGGGCCGTGAATGTCCTTGATCCATAGGTTATGCCTGCGATGCGGTGAGGCTGGCGGCAGGGTGGTCAGGAGTGCCGCAGATTGAGATCGGCGGCTGACGATGGAAACTTTAATCGGCGGCCCGACGCCTGTTAGCGGCCGGCTGCAGGCGGCCGCGGCCCGCACCCACGGGGCGCGGGTCCCTAGGCCCGCCGCTCGGCGAGCTGGCGGATCAGGGCGTCCAGGCCCTGCTGGCGGATGGTCTGCTGGAAACTGCTGCGGTAATTGATGATCAGGCTGATGCCGTCGATCATGATGTCATACACCTGCCATTTCTCCCCGTTCAGGCGCAGGCGGTAATCCACCGGGATGGGCGGGCCATCGGGCCGTACGATCCGGGTGTTGACCAGGGCGCGGTCGTCATCCTCCATGCGTTCCCTGAGGTATTCGACCTCCTCCCCGGAATACTCGCTCAGGGAGGTGGCGTAGGTGCGGACCAGCAGGCTGCGGAACTCGCGGGTGAAATCCCGGCGCTGCGCTTCACTGGCCTCGCGCCAGTAGCGGGCCAGTGTAAGCCGGGAAAAGGCCTCGAAGTCGACGTGCGGCAGAATGACCCGCTCGATCAGACCATTGAGCTGTTCCGGGCTCAGTTCGCCGTTCTGGCGCAGTTCGGCGAACACCTGCTCCGAGGTTTCACGCACCACCTTCATCGGCGATTCCCCGGCCTTTGCGCTTGCCAGCAGCAGCCACAGTACGGGCAGCAGAATCAGTTGCAGCGTCAGTGTTGTTTTCATATTGCGGAGGATCCCTGGATATCGATCTTGCGGGTGTGACCGGCCGGTCCGTTGTTAGTTCCGTCGCGTCCGGGGATGGGCCTGGCGGCGGAACAGGCGTGGATTATGGCGGATGAAGGCCAGTATCCAGCGCTGCAGGAAGGAACGCCGCCGTGCAGTTTTCAGGTAAATATAGCCCAGTACGGCGATGGTCAATGCACCGACGGCGTCGACGATCAGGTCCCACATGGTGTCGGTCAGCCCGGAGGCGTCGCCGAACATGGGCTTCTGCATGTTCAGGCCGAACAGGCTGTCCATGCTGAATTCGAAAATCTCCCACAGGGTGCCCATGCCGAGCGCGAACAGAAAGGCGAAGAAGGCGACAAAGCCGGCCTTCATGTGCAGCCCGACTTCCTCGATTTCGTTCAGCACATGCACCAGCAGGAAGCCGACGATGCCGAGCAGAAAGCCCGATGCCGTATGCAGCACGATGTCCCACCACCAGAAGCGGGTATAGAAACCGCGCACCTCGCCCAGGAACAGCGAGGCGAACACGAAGGCGATGGCGAGCAGTTCGAATTCGGACGGGATGACGACCCGGAAGCGTTGCGCCAGCAGCAGCGGGGTGAAGGTGATCAGCAGGATGCCGATGGTGACGGCCGCGGTGAGCCACTGCTGCTCCCACAGGGCGCCGGCGACGCCGACGATGAGGATGGCTTTCAGCACCAGGCTGGTGCGGCGGTGGCTGAGAAAGAGCTTCATGGGTCCAGCCTAGTCATGCGCCAGCGCCGGGGTCAAATCATGGCGTGGCGGCGGCATCACAAAAAAAGGGGGCGCATGGTGCGCCCCCAGGGGGGTGGAGGAGAGCAGGAGTGCCGGAGGATCAGGCAGCCTGGTATTTCTCCTTGGCCTCGCGCGCGGCACGGGCCTCATCCTCGCTGTAGGCCTTGCCGGACCACATCATTTCGTAGGCGATCTCTTCGTTGCCGTTCTCGCACAGTTCCAGGACTTCCTGGAACAGCGGCTGGAAGCTCTCGGAACGGTGCGATGCCTCGTGCTCCTCGAAGGAGTTCCAGAAGGTGACGATCAGGGCCTCCTTCCCGGCCAGCGGGCTTTCCACGGCCTGGCCGATGGACGAGCCCTCATTGGAGACCTGGCCGCTGTTCACGCAGACGAAGCCGCCGACGAAACCGGTGTCGGAGTGGTAGGTCTTCACGTTCTCGCACAGCATCGCCACGCGTTCCTGCAGATCGTCCAGGCTGTACTCGGGTTTCAGGATGACGCGGTTGACCGTGATGACACCGTCATGCGCAAAGTTCGGAATAAAACCACTCATGGTTCACCTCCTGGGTTAGAGATTCAGTACATTACGATTCCCTAATCTAGTTAACCTGACTGTTTAAGTCAAGTATTAGGGCAGTAATCAATCAGATTTATAAACCGGGATGAGGAAAGGAAATTGCCGTCTATATAGTCGTTTTTATTGGGTAATTCGATATTAAATCGGATATTTTTATAGTTGGCATTAAAAATTATCTATTAAATAATCATTATTCCGACAATATAAATGCCGGCCGCGGCGGAAAGCGGTCGTCATCCCGGGTCAGTGCTGGACCTCGATCCGGCGCTGACGCGCGCGCGGGGACTTGGGCAGGGTGACAGTGAGGATGCCGTCGCGATAGCGGGCACGGGCGCCGCTGTCATCGACCTCGGCAGGCAGGGGCAGGGCGCGTTCGAAGCGGCCGTAGGCGCACTCCATGATGTGGTAGCGGCCCTGGGTCTGTTCGCGCTGGACACGCTTCTCGCCGCGCACGACCAGGTGATTGTCGATCACGCTGATGTCGAGGTGCTCCTTGTCCAGGCCGGGGACCTCCAGACGCACGCTGATGTTGTCGTCGTCTTCCTGCAGTTCGGCGGCCAGCAGGCCCCAGCGCGAGGCCTGCTGCTCGATCTGGTCCTCGCGGGTCTGCAGTTCGCCGCGTCTGGCGCCGGGCTGGAACCGGGTCAGGGCGTGGCCGGCACGCTGCTGCAGCTGCTGCCAGCCTTCGCTGAGGCTGTCCCAGAAACGCCCCAGCCCCTGCTTGAGTTGCTGCAATGTGCTCATGATGTCCTCCTTGCTTCAGGGCCAGGCAACACTACCAATCGAGTTGACGCTCCAGCAGGGCGATGCGCTGGTTGGCCTGGCGCAGCTGTTCCAGCAGCTCGATGACCAGGGCGCTGCCGGCCAGGTTCACATCCAGATCCTGCTCCAGCCGCAGGGCCAGCAGGGCGCGGTGCAGCGATACGTCCGGGAAGCGCCATTGCGCCGGGCTGCGTCCGCGCGGCACGAGCAGCCCTTCCTCGACCATGCGGATCACATGATCGGCATGCAGCTGGCAGGCCTGGCATAACTCGGCCAGCCCGAGTTCTCCGGTCTCGTCCAGCAGTACGCCGGTGATGGCGTCTGTTTCATGCGGCACCCTGGTAGTCCTCCAGCTGCTGTCGTGGATTGAAAGGGACCTCCCGGGCCAGGGCCTGATACAGTTCGCGGGCCCGGCCGGAGTCCAGCGGCGGATTGACGATGCGCAGCACAACGTACTGATCGCCGGCCGGATTGCCGGGCAGGCCCTTGCCCTTCAGGCGCAGCTTCCTGCCGCTCTGCGAGCCCGCCGGCAGGCTCAGGTTGACCCGCCCGGCCAGGGTGGGGACTTCGACCCGGGTGCCAAGGGCCGCTTCCCAGGGTGTGACCGGCAGGGTCAGGTAGAGATCGCGGCCCTCGATCTGGTACAGCGGGTGGTGCTCGAACTCGATTTCCAGATACAGGTCGCCGGCCGGACCGCCGCCCATGCCACCCGCGCCCTGTCCGGCCAGGCGGATCTGCTGACCGGCGGTGATGCCGCGGGGGATGCGCACATCCAGCGAGCGCGGTTTGACCGTGGCCCGGCCCCGGGCATCGATCACCGGGGTCTGCAGCTGAATGCGGCGGCTGGCCCCGTGGAAGGCATCCTCCAGGCTGATCAGAATCTTCGCGTGATGATCCTCGCCGCGCAGCCCGCCGTGGCTGCGGGCATAGCGGGTGTGGCGGCCGAAGGGGCCGCCGGCCCCGAACAGGCTTTCGAAGAAATCGCTGAACTGGCGCGCGTCGGCGTCGGTGAAGCCGCCGCCGGAGAACTCGAAGCCGGCGTCCCAGTCCGGCGGCGGCCGGAAGTCCTGGCCTGCCTGCCAGTTCTGCCCTAACTTATCGTAGGCCGCGCGCTTCTCCGGGTCCTTCAGGACTTCGTAGGCCTCGTTGATCTCCTTGAACCGGGTCTCGGCATCGGGCTCGGAGCTGACATCAGGATGGTACTTGCGCGCCAGCTTGCGGTAGGTGCGCTTGATCTCATCCTGGTCGGCATCGCGTTCCAGTCCCAGGATCCTGTAGTAGTCCTTGAACTCCATCGTGGCTTCTAACCGTGATCAAGCTGCGACGGCCGGGCTGGTTGATGGCGCCCGGACGCGCAGGCGTCCGGGTAGGCGTTTCGGCCTGCTTCAGCCCTCGACCTGAATGCGCCGGGGCTGCTGTTTTTCATGTTTCGGGATCACGACTTCCAGCACCCCGTCCCTGGCCTTGGCGCTGATGGCCTCGGCATCGGCGGTATCGGGCAGGCTGAAGCGGCGGAAGAAACTGCCGCGCACGCGCTCGATGCGCTTGTAGCCCTCGCGTTCCTCTTCGGTTTCCTGCTTGCGCTCGCCCTTGATGGTGAGGATGCCGTTTTCCATGTGCACCTCGATGTCCTTGGGATCGACGCCCGGGATGTCGGCATGGATCACGAAGCGATTGTCCTCCTCGCGGATATCCACGGCGGGCACCCAGTCGGCGGTGGCGACCTGGGATTCGTCCTCGCCGCTCTTGCGCAGCCTGCTGTCGAAGAGTTGATTCATTTCCCGATGCAGTTGATCGAGCATGTTCCAGGGTTCGTAACGTACCAGTGCCATGATGTTTCTCCTTGCAGCTGTCCGGTGGGTGTTGCCTGACAGCTATATAGGAACCGGCTGCATCGGCTTCAAGGGCCCGGGCCGGGTGGCGGGCGATAACATGATCTGGCTCAAGCGCAAGGATGGCGGGCGAGTTGCATGGGGGTGGCGCTGGACTATGTTCGGCAATGGGGCAGGCGGTCGTGAAGGAGGCGGACAGCTAATATTAGAAACACAATATATTGTGTTTTTCCGGGCCGGTGAACCGATCTGTGGATAACCTGTGCGCAGCCGTCGTTTTGAGGTGGAAAACCTGTTAACTTCTTGTATAAATAGCAAAATAGTGATTTTGGCCAGAGCTATTGACAGGTCCGGCAGGGGCGCTTACTCTTCTTTCCCAGACACAAGATATTGTATCTCACAACAACAGGTATCGACGGCCGGCGACAGCGACTTGAGCACCGGGGCAGACGCCCCCCGGCAGGCCGGACGATTATCCGTAACAACCCGCACCCCGGGCGAGGCTGCCAGCCAGGCGCCGGCGCCCGCCGTCAGGGAACCCAGGAGGCTCGATGAAGACAGCACACCTCAAGGCCGTGTCGAAGAACGCCGTGGATATGCCGCTGCAGGAAGCATCCCAGGATATCTGGGATAAGAAGTACCGTCTCAAGACCAAGAACGGTACGCCGGTCGATGCCGACATCGACGGGACCCATCAGCGCGTGGCCCGGGCACTGGCCGAGGTGGAGGCGACGCCGGAGAAGCGCGAGTTCTGGTACGAGAACTTCCTCTGGGCCCTGCGCCGCGGGGCGATTCCGGCCGGCCGCATCATCTCCAATGCCGGCGCCTGGGAGCACAAGCCGGCCACTTCCACTATTAACTGCACGGTGTCGGGCTCCATCCGCGACTCCATGGACAACATCCTGGAGAAGGTTCACGAGGCCGGCCTGACGCTGAAGGCCGGCTGCGGCATCGGCTACGAGTTTTCCACCCTGCGGCCCAAGGGCGCCTATGTGGCCGGGGCCGGGGCCTACACCTCCGGGCCGCTGTCGTTCATGGATATCTACGACAAGATGTGCTTCACCGTCTCCAGCGCCGGCGGCCGCCGCGGGGCGCAGATGGCCACCTTCGACGTCGGCCATCCGGACGTGCTGGACTTCATCCGCGCCAAGCGCGAACACGGCCGCCTGCGTCAGTTCAACCTCAGCCTGCTGATCACCGAGGACTTCATGGAAGCGGTCAAGCAGGACGCCGACTGGCGGCCGGCCTTCCCGCTGACCCAGGACGAGGTCGAGGCCGGTGGTATCGATCTCGGCGATCCGGAACAGGTGGTCTGGCGTCACTGGCCGGTGAAGAACGGTTACATCACCAACGATGCCGGCAAGGTGGCCTGTCGGGTCTACAAGGCGCTGAAGGCGCGGCGGTTGTGGGACATGATCATGGCCTCGACCTATGACTTCGCCGAGCCGGGCTTCATCCTGATCGACAAGGTCAACCAGATGAACAACAACTGGTTCTGCGAGGATATCCGCGCGACCAACCCCTGCGGCGAGCAGCCGCTGCCGCCCTACGGCTCCTGCCTGCTGGGCTCGGTCAACCTGACCAAATTCGTGGTCGATCCCTTCACCGAGCATGCCCGCTTCGACTGGGACGAGTTCAGCAAGGTGGTCGGGGTGTTCACCCGCATGCTGGACAACGTGGTCGAGATCAACGGTCTGCCGCTGGAGGGCCAGCGCGACGAGATCCTGCGCAAACGCCGCCACGGCATGGGCTTCCTCGGCCTGGGTTCCACCCTGACCATGCTGCGCATGAAATACGGTGCGCCGGACTCGCTCGAGTTCACCGAGCGGGTGGCGCGCGAACTGGCCCTGGAGGGTTGGCGCCAGGCGCTGGAACTGGCGAAGGAGAAGGGTCCGGCCCCGATCATGGACGAAGAATTCGCCGTCACCGAGGCGATGCTCGACATCCGCCCCGATCTCAAGCGCGACGGCTTCAAGGTCGGCGATCGCCTGCCCGGCCGGGTGTTCCATGCCAGATACAGCCAGTACATGCAGCAGATCGCCGAGTACGAGCCGGCGCTGGTACAGGAACTGGCCGAGGTGGGCGCGCGCTTCACCCACCACTCCTCGATCGCGCCGACCGGGACCATCTCCCTGTCGCTGGCCAACAACGCCAGCAACGGCATCGAGCCGTCCTTCGCCCATCACTACTATCGCAACGTGATCCGCGAGGGGCGCAAGACCAAGGAGAAGGTGTCGGTGTTCTCCTACGAGTTGCTGGCCTACCGCGAACTGGTCAACGAGCGGGCGATGCCCTACTCCGAGGATCCGGAGGAGCAGCTGCCGGACTACTTCATCACCGCCGAGGACATCACGCCCAAGGAACACGTGGATATCCAGGCCGCGGCGCAGAAGTGGGTGGATTCCAGCATTTCCAAGACCGCCAATGTCCCGACCGACTATCCCTACGAGGACTTCAAGGACATCTACATGTATGCCTACGAGAAGGGGCTGAAGGGTTGCACCACCTTCCGCTTCAACCCCGAGGCCTTCCAGGGCGTGCTGGTCAAGGAGAAGGACCTGGAGAGTACCACCTATGTCTTTACCCTGGACGACGGCAGCAAGGTCGAACTCAAGGGCAACGAGGAGGTTGAATACGACGGCGAAGTGCATACCGCCGCCAACCTCTACGATGCCCTCAAGGAAGGCTATTACGGGAAGTTCTGACGAATAGATACTGGAGAACAGCTGCAGGATACAAGAGGCAGGATACAAGTCGGATTGTCTGGTTCTTGCTTGTGTCCTGCATCTTGCCTCTTGCAACTCACCGCAGGTGTAAAAAAATGACTGTCAAGATCGACAAGAAGATCGTGGACTACGGTGTGGCGAAGGAGAACGCGCCCGACGCGGCCGCTGTCGCGGAGGAAAAGGAGGAGGACAAGGTCGTCCACCTCACCGAGAAGCTCGAACGCCCGGAGATGCTGCTGGGCTCGACCTACAAGATCAAGACGCCGCTGTCCGAGCATGCGCTGTATGTCACCATCAACGACATCATCCTCAACCCAGGCACCGAGCACGAACTGCGCCGGCCGTTCGAGATCTTCATCAACTCGAAGAACATGGACCACTTCCAGTGGATCGTCGGCATGACCCGGATCATCTCCGCCGTGTTCCGCAAGGGCGGGGATGTGACCTTCCTGGTCGAGGAGCTGCGCTCGGTGTTCGATCCGCGCGGCGGCTATTTCAAGAAAGGCGGCAAGTACATGCCCTCGCTGGTCGCCGAGATCGGGGATGCCATCGAGTGCCACCTGCGCATGATCGGCATGCTCAAGGACGAGGGTCTGGACGCGCATCAGCAGGCGCTGGTCGAGGAGAAACGGGCCCAGTACGAGGCCGCGGTGAAGTCCGCCGAGACCCGGGACCCGGACGATTTCCCCGAGGGCGCCCAGCTGTGCGGCAAGTGCCACACCAAGGCGATGATCCAGATGGATGGCTGCATGACCTGCCTCAATTGCGGCGAGTCGAAATGCGGCTAGAGTACTAGACTGTAAACAGGGTCCCAGCACGGGCTCGGTTCGATCTGCAGGTGAACTGCCATGTTGCTTCAGCACAAACCCATACCGGGTTACTGGTATACCAATATCGTCGGCCAGCTGGTTCAGGTCCGGGCCATCGTCTATTCCGGTGCCCGGCTCAGTTCCATTGCCCTGGAATACGCCAACGGCAAGCGTGATTTCGTTGATCTCGACGGCTGGTACTACCTGGACCTGTCCATCCACTCGCCGCGGCTGGAACGGCGGGAACGGGTCAGGGACCTGTAAGGCCCTGACCGTGTCGTTCCCGGCCCCCGCGGCCGCGGGGGCATTGCGTCCGTTGCTGTCCGATATCCGTCACGGTCCCATTGCCGATGCCCGTCACTGAAAACCGGGAAACCCTCGCCGGCCCGGCGGGGGAGTTGCAGGCGCTGACCGCCCGGCCGGAGACGGTCGCCGGCGTGGCCGTCATCTGCCATCCGCACCCCCTCTATGGCGGCACCCTGCGCAACAAGGTGGTGCACTATCTCGCCCGCACCCTGAACGAGTTGAACATCGCCACGGTCCGCTTCAATTTTCGCGGCGTGGAGCAGAGCACGGGCAGCTATGACGAGGGGCGCGGCGAGCAGGATGACTGCCGGGCGGCGATCGCCTGGGCCCGGGCCTGGCAGCCGGACCGGCCCCTGTGGCTGGCCGGCTTTTCCTTCGGCGCCTATGTGGCGCTGGCAGTGGCGCGGGAGGCCGGGGCGGCGCAGCTGATCACGGTCGCGCCGCCGGTGTCGGTGTTCTCATTCGAGGAGGTCGAACTGCCGGACGCGCCCTGGCTGCTGATCCAGGGGCTGGAGGACGAGGTGGTGTCGGCGCAGCAGGTGCTGGAGTGGGCCCGCAACTGCCGGCCGCAGCCGGAGATCGTGGCCCTGGAGGGGGTCTCGCACTTCTTTCACGGCCGCCTCAATCTGTTGCGGCAGACGCTGCTCGAGCGGCTCGGCTGAATATCCGCGCGGCCGGCTCAGAAACCGACCGGACGCTGCTGCGCGAAGCGGAATACCGCCGAGGCCGAGGGAAAGGTCTGGAGCAGCATGTGGTTGTCGATGGTGGCGACCCAGTAGGCGGGCAGCGCGCCGCCCTTGAATACGGGCTTGGCCGTCACCTCAGTGCCATTGATACGCTTGTTGACCGGCATGTTCATGTGTCGACCCTCCTGACGCGAATGCGTGGCGGAGCCGCGCAGACAGGATAGTCAAACCCCAGCAACACCCGTGCCTGATTTTTTATCTGTATGAATAACAAATAAGATTTGTGCGTGACATCCAGGAGGCGGGACGCCGGCCAACGCGGGTGTAAAAATGCCTGACGTGATTCCGGCCGGGAACGGCAGGGACATGGCAGGACAATCCACCTTTGTTATGCTGGGGCCGCGCCTACAGGTCGAGAGCCGATGTATCTCAAATTCTACGGACTGGACAGCAAGCCCTTCTCCATCGCCCCGGACCCGCGCTTCCTCTATCTGAGCGAGCGTCACCGGGAGGCGCTGGCGCATCTGCTGTTCGGGTTGGGTGAGGGCGGCGGCTTTGTCCAGCTCACCGGCGAGGTGGGCACCGGCAAGACCACCCTGAGCCGGGCGGTGCTGGAGCAGGTGCCGCCGCATGTCGACGTGGCGATGATCCTCAACCCCCGGATCAACGAACACGAGCTGCTCGCCACCCTCTGCGATGAACTCGGGGTGGCCTATCCCGCCGCCAGTACCAGCATCAAGCTGTTGACCGATGCGCTGACCCGCCACCTGCTGCGTACCCATGCCGAGGGGCGCAAGACAGTGCTGCTGATCGACGAGGCGCAGAATCTCAGCCGCGAGGTGCTGGAGCAGGTACGGTTGCTGACCAACCTGGAGACCGCCGACGAGAAACTGCTGCAGATCATCCTTATCGGTCAGCCGGAACTGAAGGTCCTGCTGGCGCGCGAGGACCTGCGTCAGCTGGCCCAGCGCATCACCGCCCGCTATCACCTGGAGCCGCTGACCCGGGACGAAACGCGTGCCTATATCCAGCATCGGCTGCGGGTGTGCGGCGGGCCCATTGACCTGTTCACGCCCGGGGCGATGGACGAGGTCCAGCGCCTGTCCGGTGGCGTGCCGCGGCTGATCAACATCCTCTGCGACCGGGCCCTGCTGGGGGGGTATGTCGAGGAGCGGCGCAGCATCGACCGCCGTATCCTGCGCCGGGCCGCGCACGAGGTGCTCCCCGGGCGCCATGAGGCAGCTTCGACTCGCCAGCCGCGGCTGGCGACGGCCGCGATTGCCGTACTGGTACTGCTGGCGGTCGGCCTGCTGGCCGGTATCGCCTGGCCGTCGCTGTCATCACCGGCGCGTACCCTGATGGCCTGGCTGGCGCCTTCGCAACCCGCGGTCCAGGCTGCCGCCGGGAATGTCGAGACGGATTCCGGCGCGCCTGAAACCCCGGCGTCCGCGCGGCCCGGACTGGAGGCCGCGCAAGAGCGGGCCGCGGCGGTGTCCGCTGCCGTCGCGGATACCGGCGCAGTGGATGCCGCCGCCCGCCTCGAGCGCCACCTGAATGAGGCGGACGCACCGGCCGCCACGGCCTGGAACCACCTGTTCGGCCGCTGGGGCCTGGAGGCCGCCCTGACGCCGGGGCGGTCGGCCTGTGAGCAGGCCCGCGACCTGGGACTGCGATGCCTGCACCGGACCGGCAACTGGAACCAGCTGCGCCAGCTGGATCGGCCGGCCGTGCTGCAGCTGCTCGCCGGCGACGGCCGGCGGGTGCCGGCGGCGCTGGACGGGCTGGATGACGCCAGCGCCCGGCTGCGGCTGGACGGACAGCTGCTGACGTTGCCGCTGGCCACGCTGGACCGCTACTGGATGGGGGAATATGTCCTGCTGTGGCGCTCGCCCATCGACCGTGAACTGCTGCGCCAGGGCGATGTCAGCGAGGAAGTGGCCTGGGCGCGGCGGGTACTGGAGGAGCAGGATCTGCTCGCGCCGGTCGCAAACGCGCTGCGCCCGCGCTTCGATGCCGGGTTGCAGCGGGCGGTGGAACGGTTCCAGGCCGGGCAGGGATTGCAGCAGGATGGGGTGATCGGCGCCCTGACCCTGATTCAGCTCAACAATGCCGACCGTGACAACCGGGCGCCGCGTCTGCGCAGTGCGCCGCGGGGGTGAGCCGCATGTCCTATATCCTCGAAGCGCTGAAGAAATCGGAACAGGAACGCCAACTCGGCGCGGTGCCCCGGCCCGAGGCCGGCATTGCCATGGGGCGACGCCCGGCCCGGCCCTGGTGGCCCTGGCTGTTGTCGGGCGTGTTGCTGGTCAATGCCGCCATCCTGCTCTGGCTGGTGCTTCGCCCGCAGACGCCGGTGCCCCTGTCACAGCAGGAGACAACCGGGAGCCGGGCGGCAGCGTCCGCGTCCGCCGCCGCCGCGCAACCGGACGAGGCCGCCGAACCGGCCGCCGCCCGTTCCCGGATGCCGCTGCCGACGGCGGCTGCAGCCGTGTCGGCGCTCCCGCCACAGCCCCCGCCCCCGGCAGTCGAATCCGTTGCCCCGGCCCCGGTTGCCCCGGCCCAGCCGTCCAGGGGCAGTGTACGCTGGATGGCGCCACCGGAACCGGAAGCGCCGGCGCAGCCCGCCGAGGCGGTGCCGCCGCAGGCGCCGCGCTGGGATGAGCTGAGCGCGGCCGAGAAAAACGGCCTCATCCGGCCGCGGCTGGACGTGCACGTCTACGCCGAGTCGCCGGCGCAGCGCTTCGTGCTGATCGACCTCAAGCGTTACCGCGAGGGCGAACAGCTGGCCGGGGGCGGTCGGCTCGAGGCCATCACCCCAGAGGGCGTGATCATCGAGGCGCGCGGCACCCGCTACCGGGTCGACCGGCCCTGAGGGGAAAACGCGCGTCGTTCCAGTCACCAGTCGAGGGGAACCCCTGCCGATGCTTGATCGTATCCAGTCCTTTTTCAACGATATCATCCAGGCCGAGGTCGAGGCTGCCGCGCCGGATACCCACGCCCACGGCATCCGGCTGGCGACAGCAGCCCTGCTGATCGAAATGGCGCGGGCCGACTTCGATGCCTCGGATCAGGAACGCCTGCTGGCCGGCGATCTGATCGCCGGCCGCTTCGGCCTCACCCAGTCGGAACTGGATGAACTGATGAGTCTGGCGGAACTGGAGGTGCGCGAGGCGGCCTCCCTGTACGAATTCACCCGCCTGATCGACAAGCGGCTGTCATACGAGGAAAAGCAGGAAATCGTCGGGATGCTGTGGGAGATGGCCTATGCCGACGGGGTGCTGGACAAGTACGAGGAGCACCTGGTGCGCAAGCTGACTGATTTACTGCATATTCCGCATCAGCAGATGATGCGGCTCAAGCATGCAGTCAGGGAAAGGCTGGGCATCGAAGAATTCTAGCGCTGCGTGGTGAGCAGCGGGGCGCCGGGCATGCGGCCTGGGTCCGGCGCGGCGGTATTACAGGGTGGGGGACCACGGCCGGGGGCTCCCCGGCTATGGTCCCGTCAGCCCTGACCCCGGGGTCAGACCATGTCTTTCAGGTTCTTCAGCGGGGTGACCTTCACGACATTACGGGCCGGCTTGGCCTTGAATACCATTTCTTCGCCGGTGAAGGGATTGATGCCCTTGCGTGCCTTGGTGGCGGGCTTGCGCACGACCTTGATCTTCATCAGGCCGGGGACGTTGTAGAAGCCGGGGCCGTTGCGCTTGAGGTCACGCTTGATCAGCATCGAGAGGGCGTCGAATACGGCACCGACGTCTTTCTTGGTCAGGCCGGTCTTGTCGGCAATGTAGGAGAGGGTTTCGGATTTGGTGGTGGCTTTGGGCGCTGCCTTGGCGGCAGTTTTCTTCTTCGCGGTCTTCTTCTTTGCGGCCATTAATTTAAGCTCCTATGTTTATCATCATCGAGTGCGTATTGAATATGCATGGATGTGGTGACGCCCGTTAAGATAGCACAATTGAACTGCAGGGGAAGGGGTTTGAAGCTTTTACTGCAGTATTTTCCGCATCACAGCCTTTGTTCCCGCAACGGCTGCACCTCGCGGTCGCGACGGCGTGAAACATATTCCGGCGTGAATGCGCCAGTTTGATTGTAAGAAATCACGGCGGCCCATGGTCCGTTGTCATCCCGCCGCCCGGGTCTTTCACGCTGCCAACCGGGCCACAGATTCATCCCGTCGCCGTACTCAAGATCGAGTCCCTGCACGCCGATAGCCAGAGTGGAATGTCGCCTCCCGGCAGGAGGCGGGCGCGGCTTGGTGTGTCACAGACAGGACGGTTCAGACTGCATGGGAGCAGCAAAAAAAATCATAGATAAAAAGACCTTACAGACCCTCGTGCCCTTCAATGCGATGTCGCCCATGCACTTCAACGAGGTGGCGCAGAAGACGGTTGTCGAAGAGGTCGGTGCGGGTCGTTATCTGTTCAAGGAAAAGGATCGCGACAACCGCGCTGTCTATGTCCTGGAAGGCGAGGTCAACCTGCTGGCCGGCGGCGAGGTCGTGGGCTCGGTTGTCGGCGGCACCGACGCCGGCCTGCATCCGCTGGCCAACCAGCAGCCGCGCCAGGTCGCGGCGCGGGCGGCCTCCAAGGTCACGATTGCCTATATCGATTCCAGCCTGCTGGACATCTTCCTGACCTGGGATCAGTCCTCCGGATACGAGGTGGCCGAACTCGATGACGAGGACGGCGAGGACTGGATGACGAAACTGCTCCAGTCGCAGGCCTTCCTGAAGCTGCCGCCCTCGAATATCCAGCGTCTGCTGATGCGCATGGAAACCGTGCCGGTCAAGGCCGGAGAGGCCATCATCGAGCAGGGACAGGAAGGTGATTTTTTCTACATCATCAAATCCGGCCGCTGCGAGGTCACGCGCAAGCCATCGGCCAACGCCAAGCCGGTGAAGCTGGCCGAACTGGCCGACGGCGATGCCTTCGGCGAGGACGCGCTCGTCTCCAATGCCAAGCGCAATGCCAGCATCACCATGCTTACCGACGGCATGCTGATGCGCTTGTCCAAGCAGGACTTCACCGAACTGCTCGAAGAGCCGCTGGTCAACAAGGTCGATTACGCCGCGGCGGCCCGTCTGGCAGAGGGGGGTGATGCCGAATGGCTGGACGTGCGCCTGCCCGGTGAATATGCCAATTCCCATGTCCCCGACGCCCGCAACATACCGCTGTCGGCCCTGCGTCTGGAGCTCGATCAACTCGATCACCAGAAGAAATACATCGTGTGCTGCGACACCGGCAGCCGCAGCGCCAGCGCCGGATTCCTGCTGAGCCAGCGCGGTTTCGACGTCTACGTGCTCAATGACGGCCTGGTCACTGTGCCGGCCGGCGTCATGACCGGGACCGCAGTGACGGCCGCCGCCGTGCAGGAGCCGCCGCCGGCTTCGGAACCGCCGTCACAAGGGGCGACAACGGCCGCTGCCGGAGTGGTCGAGCTCGAGCCGCTCGACGAGTCCGAACCGGTGCCGGCGCCCGCGGACGAGGCGCAGGCATCCAATACCTATGAGCGCGAACTGGCCCGCTTCAAGCAGTTCCGCGAGGATGCCCTGAAGAAGATTCAGCAGGCCCGCGAAGAGGCGCAGAGCGCAGCCGAGGCCCGTGATCAGGCCGAGGCCCGCGTCGCCGCCCTGCGCGAGGAACTGCAGGCCGTCCAGGCGCGCCTGGACAGCCAGGGCGAAGCCGCGAGTCAGGCCGCGGACCAGGACGAGCGTATCGGCAGCCTCAAGGCCGAACTCGATGAACTGAGCGAGCACAGCGGTGAACTGCGCAAGTCGCTGGAAGCGGCGCAGGCGGAGAACCGCGAACTGCAGACCCAGCTCAAGGAGACGCAGCAGAACCTGGCCGCCGAACAGGACGCCGCCGAGCAGCAGTTGAACGATTTCTCCCGCCGGCTGGAAGAGTACGAGGCCGCGGCGGGACAGGCCGAACAGGACCGCCAGGCGCACGCTGCCCTGGAGACGGAACTGGAACAGGCCCGGGCCCGGATCGGCGAACTGCAGCAGGACGGCGACAGCCAGCTGCAGGCGCTGCGTGAGCAGGAACAGGCGCTGCAGTCGCAGCTGAGCGAGGCGGCCGCGCGGGCCGAGAACGCCGAGCAGGAACGCGATCAACTCAAGGCGCAGCAGGCGGAGCAGGCCAGTGCGGAGCAGGAACGCGTCGTTGCGCTGGAGGCCGAACTGGAACAGGCCCGGGCCCGAATCGGCGAACTGCAGCAGGACGGCGACAGCCAGCTGCAGGCGCTGCGTGAGCAGGAACAGGCGCTGCAGTCACAGCTGAGCGAGGCGGCTGCACGCGCCGAGAGCGCCGAGCAGGAACGCGATCAGCTCAAGGCGCAGCAGCAGCAACAGCAGTCGGAGCTCGAGGCCGCGAAGTCCCGGGGCCAGGACCTGGAACAGGCGCACGGCGCCGTCCAGGCAGAAGTCGAAAGACTGCAGCAGGAACTGGAGCAGACGCGCAGCGAACTGGCCGCCCGGGAACAGTCAGGGGATGAACAGCAGCAACAGCTGCAGCAGGCCAATCGCGACCTGCAGGCCCGCCTGGATGAACTCATGCCGCGGGCGGAGACGGCCGAGGCGGAACGCGACCGGCTGCAGCAGGCGCAGACCGAGACCGCCGCCCGGATCGAGGCGCTGGAATCGCAGTTGCAGGCGCGGGACGCGGCCGAGCAGGAGTTGCAGCAGCAACTCGAGGCGGCCCGCGGTGAACTGACCGCCGCCCAGGCGGTGCGCCAGGATCTGGAGCGCCAGCTGCAGTCGATGGAGCAGGACGGCGATGCCCAGCTCACCGAACTGCGCCAGCAGTACCGGGCCCTGCAGGAACAGCAGCAGGCTGGCGAGAAGCGGGCCGCCGAGGCCGGGCGGGCGCGGGAAGAACTGCAGACGCAGTTAACCACCCTGGAGCGTGAGCGTGATGCCGCCCTGGCCACGCAGGAGGCGCAGCTGCAGACCCTGCAGACCGAACTCGACGCGGCGCGCAAGGCCCGGGAGGAGCTGCAGACAGAACTCGAACGCCGGCAAGAGCAGAACGGGGAGCTGGAAACCCGCCTGGAGGCGCGCGAACGCGAGGCGCAGGAGGCCGCCGGGACGCTCGAGACCGAACGCGGGCGCGCAGACGCCCTGGCCGGGGAGCGTGACGAACTGCAGGCGCAGCTGACGGCGGTGCGCGATTCCCAGTCTGCCGAGGCCGCCCGGCAGAGCGAACAGCTGGAAGCACTGCAGGCCTCGCTCCAGGCCCTGCAGACGGAGCGCGACGAATTACAGGCCGCATTGACGACAGAGCGCGATGGCCGCGGCGAGTTGGAGGCACAGCGTGTTGCCCTGCAGGAACAGCTGGCCGCGCGCGACACGGAGCAGGCGCGTCAGGAGGAGGCCCACCAGGCCCTGGCCCAGCGGCTGCAGGAACTGGAAACCGAACTCGAGCAGCAGCGCGGCACCCTGGCCGAGCGCGAGCAGCGCAACGAGTCGCTGCAGGCTGAACTGGACGCCGCCCGGCAACAGCACGACAGCGCGCTGGCCGAGACCGAATCCCGCCATGAGGCCCTGCAGCGGGAACTGGCCGGGCTGCAGTCGCAGCTGGACGCGGCCGCGTCTGAGCAGGCGCGCCGCGACGGCGAGGCCGAAGCCGCGCAGACGGAACTGACGTCCCGGCTCGAATCGCTGCAGACGGAACTGGAATCTCGCAGCAGCGAACTGGAACAGCGGCGGCAGGACCGGGCCGGCCTGGAAACCGAGCGCGACAACCTGCAGGCGGAGCTGGAGGCGGCGCGGGCCGAAGTCGAAGGGCGGGTTGCCAGCCTGGAGACAGAACTGGAACAGCTGCGGCAGGAGCGGACCGGCCTGGAAGGCGAACGCGACAGCCTGCGGGATGAACTGAATACGGCACGCACCGAAGCCGGGGAACAGATCGCCGCCCTGCAGGCCGAACTCGAGCAGCTGCGTGAAGTCACCACTCAGGATCTGCAGGCCATGCAGCAGACCACTGCCTCGCTGCAGTCCGAACTGGAGCAGGCACGCAGGGCCGCTGCCGGACGGGCCGCGCCGGGCGAGGAGGTGGAGCGGCTGCAGCTGCTGCTGGACGAGGCCCGGGAGCAGGCCGGCCAGTACCAGGCCGAACTGGACCGGCTGCGGGCCGCCCAGGCCGGCGCGGCGGCGGATCAGGGTGAACTCGCGCGGCTGCAGACCGAGTTGGCCACGCTGCGTTCGCAGGCCGAGACCGACCGGCAGGCGGCCGGGGAGGAGATCGAGCGGCTGCGCGACCAGCTCATCGTGCTCGAGGCGGCGCAGGAAAGCGCAAACACCGACGAAGACGCGGAGCCGCGCCGCGGCGGCCTGGTGGCCGGGCTGTTCGGCGGGCGCCGGCGCCGCGAGGAGTCGTAGGCCGGGACGCGCGCAGCGAGTCATCCAGGAGCCGCGCGGTACCGGGGTCCCGGCAGTCGCCGGGATGACGGTCAGGGATATCGCGACCGCAATTCACGCCATTATTGGGTAAACTGCGCGCCCATGGCCCGCATCCTTGCCGTCGGCATCGCCACCCTCGACATCATCAACCGAGTGGACAGTTATCCGCCCGAGGACAGTGAAGTGCGGGCGCTGTCCCAGCGCCGGGTGCGCGGCGGCAACGCCACCAACAGCCTGGTGGTGCTGAGTCAGCTCGGTCATGCCTGCGCCTGGGCGGGGGTGCTGGTCGATGAACCCGACGCCGCGCCTGTCCGCGCGGATCTTGACCGTTACGGTATCGATTATTCCGCCTGCCGCCGGCTTGCCACCGGCAAGATGCCGACTTCCTATATCCTGCACAGCCAGGCGACCGGCAGCCGCAGCATCGTGCACTATCGTGATCTGCCCGAGTACGACCTGGAAAGCTTCCGCCGCATCGACCTGACCCCGCTGGACTGGGTGCATTTCGAGGGCCGCAATGTGGAGCAGACCGAGGCCATGCTGGCGTACCTGCGCACCCAGCGTCCGGACCTGCCGGTGTCCCTGGAGATCGAGAAGCCGCGGCCCGGCATCGAGCGGCTGTTTCCCCACGCCGGTCTGCTGCTGTTCTCGCGCGACTATGCCCGGGCGCAGGGCCACGGCGCTGCCCCCGCGCTGCTGCAGGCGGTGGCCGCGCAGAGCCCGGGGTCCGACCGCGTCTGCGCCTGGGGCGAGGCCGGGGCCTGGGCACTGGACCGGGGCGGGCGACTGCATCACAGTCCTGCCGTCGCGCCGCCGCAGCTGGTCGACACCCTGGGGGCGGGGGATACCTTCAATGCCGCCCTGATCGACGCCCGCCTGCAGGGCATGGACTGGCCGGCCGGTCTGGTCCGGGCCTGTCGCATCGCCGGCGCCAAATGCGGCCGCGAGGGCCTGCATGGAGTCACTGCCGATGCCTGACGCCCGCCTGTGCCGCTTCGACGAACTGGCCGATCCCGGCAGCCGCGGATTCGAGGTCGAACTGAACGGCGTGCCCGAGTCCATCCTGGTGGTACGCCGGGGGGATCGGTGTACGGCTACATCAATCGCTGCCCGCATGCCGGCAGCCCGCTGGACTGGATGCCGGATCAGTTTCTCAGTCTGGACCAACGCCACATCCAGTGCGCGACCCATGCTGCCCTGTTCACCCTTGATGGGGGGGAATGCGTGGCCGGACCCTGCGTGGGCGACCGGCTCACGCCGGTGGCGCTGGAACTGGTCGATGGCTGGATCTGTCTCGGCCGGCAAGCGCAGAGCTAGATGTCATTCCGGCTGGCAGCGCAACCAGGGCGCAACTCCGGCCGGGTTCAGGGAACAGGCGAAAAAAAACCCGCCGCGAGGGCGGGTCGAAGGAGGATTCAATGCAATCCGTATCGCTCAGTCGGGGAAGCGGGTGAGTGTACGGCGTACCAGTTCCGGATCGGGACCCTGAACAGCAGGCTGAAGATGTTCCTGCAGTTGCAGTGCCGGTGCCGGCGGAATGGGGGACTGCGCTGCGGCCGTCGGGGCGGGCGCGGTGAATTCCAACTCTGTTCCTTCCTGCATGTCCAGTATCAGCATGATGCACCTCCTGGTACGGCCGGCTCTGCCCTTCATGAAACTTAGCGGCCTGACAACATCAAGGTTGAGGCGGGGGCGGGCGGTTTCAAGGGTCTCGTGCCCATGAGATTGAATGTGGGGGATATTTTGTTGAGGAGTGAGGAGTAGGATGGGTGGAGACGCTTGCGCCGTAACCCATCGTCTCCGCCTGTGTAATGATGGGTTGCGCTGCGCTCCACCCATCCTACCCGATCTGAGGTGTTTCTTTCTCCGATGCCAGCCGGTGTGCCGCGCGCGTGGTCTCGGGCAGGCGGTAGCGCGGGGCGCAGGCCAGGACATAGTCGATCGCCGTGGCCAGGCTGACGCAGTGGCCGATGGAGACGAACAGGGGGCGGGTACGGGAGCGGGTTCGCAGTACAGCGCCGATCACCTCATCGCCGTCATGCAGCGGGCTCCAGTCGCCGCGCTCCGGGCCCGGCTCCTGGTAGTTCCCGATCAGGCGCGACTTGGCCACGCCGATGGTCGGAATGCCGCTCAACACCCCCAGGTGACAGGCCAGGCCGAAGCGACGCGGATGGGCCAGCCCCTGGCCATCGCACAGGATCAGATCGGGTGCATGGCGCAGCCCGGTCAGCGCCTCCAGCAGCGCCGGCACCTCGCGAAAGGACAGCAGTCCCGGGATGTAGGGGAAACGGGTGGGACGCTTGAGCAGCAGACGCTCGCGCAGGGTGAGGGCGGGGAAATCGAGTACGGCGACCGCTGCCCGGGTGGTCCGCCCGCCGGCTTCGAAGCCGATGTCGACGCCGGCCACCCGGTGGACCGGGCCCAGGCGATCCTCACGGATGACCTCGCGCGCCAGTTCGGTCTGGATACCGCGCGCCAGTGCCGGGCTGACGACCCAGGGATGTGCCGCGGTGACAGGGAGGTTCAATCCAGGGTGTCGAGCGGGTTGGTCCAGTCGTCGTGGCGGGAGAACTCCAGATCCACCCCATAGTCCTCACGCTCGATGTCCAGCGAACCGGACCAGTCCTCCGGCGGCTCGCCCGGAACGATAGGCAGTTCCCGCCAGGCGTCCATGTCCAGTTCCTCGACGGTGCCGTCGAAGTACTGGATCTCCACGGTCTGGTCGTCGGGGTCGACGGCCACGATTTCGAACTGCTCTCCCGTTTCGCTGGTCTGATACCAGTCACCGATGCGGGGGTCGAACTCGGTTGCCATGGTCGCTTACCTCTTGCAGGCGCCTGGGTTAGTATGCAGTCGTTTTCGCTGCGGGGCTGGTTGAGGGACCCCTGATTCATCCGTCGGGTCCGCGCACGCGGACATCCATGATCCGTGCAGGATGTGGATTCCCGTTTATGCGGGAAAGACGCAAGGAGCAACGATCAGACTTCCCTTAACATAGGACCTGCCGGCGGTACGCGCAAGCGCTAACCTGGAGATCATGACAGTGAAGGCCCTAGTACTTGATTCGTCTGAATTTGCCCTGCCGGCACGGCGTGCCGGCGGCGGCTCTCCCGATGCGAACGGCGCGCGGCGGGAGCGGGCACAGTGAGCTGGTGGGGCAAGCTCATCGGCGGCGCCTTCGGCTTCATGCTGGGCGGTCCGCTGGGGGCCTTGCTGGGCGGGGCGCTGGGACACCAGTTCGACAAGGGGCTGCGCGGCATGGAGCCGCTCGGCGGCGGGGGGCCGCGGCCGGGCGATCAGGCCCGGGTGCAGACGGCCTTCTTCACCGCCAGCTTCGCCGTGATGGGTCACATCGCCAAGGCCGACGGCCGGGTCTCGCGCGACGAGATCTCGCTGGCCGAGGCGGTGATGGACCGCATGCGGCTCTCGCCCGAGATGCGCAGGACCGCCATCCGCCTGTTCCACGAGGGCAAGGACTCCGGATTCGATCTGGATGCGGTGCTGGATCAGTTCCGCCGCGAAGCCCACCGCCGCCGTCACCTGTTGCAGATGTTCCTGGAGATCCAGCTGCATGCCGCCTATGCCGATGGCAGCATCGATACAGCCGAGCGGCGCATTCTGGATCGGATCCGGGAGCGGCTGGGTTTTTCCCGCCATGAGTTCGAGCACCTGGAGAACCTGGTCAAGGCCGCGCGCTTCTTCACCGGGGAGGGGGCGCGTCCCGGCGCCGGTGCGCCGCCCTCGCGCGATCGGCTGGCGGAGGCCTACAAGGTGCTGGATATTGCCGAGAGTGCCTCGGATGCCGAGGTCAAGAAGGCCTACCGGCGGCTGATGAATCAGCATCATCCCGACAAGCTGGTGGCCAAGGGGCTGCCCGAGGAGATGATCGAACTGGCCACCGAGAAGTCGCAGGAGATCCGTGCGGCCTACGATACCGTGATGGAGTCGCGTGGCAAGAAATAGAGTGGATTCACCACCAGGGACACAAAGCAACAATAGTAGGTCGGGTTAGCGCAGCGTAACCCGAAATGCCGCGGCGTGCGTCGGGTTACGCCTTACAGGCTAACCCGACCTACAAGGCTTTGTGGCCGTTGTGGTGCAATCATTCACATATACCGCCCCGCCGCCACAATCACCACCAGCACCAGCCCCAGCGTGAGATTGATGCCGATCAGCTTGCGGATGATCGCCAGCTGCTGGCCCCCGGCCGGCCAGTCGCCTGCCGCCACGGCGCGCTTGAGCCGTTTGTAGGGGGCGAAGAAGACATGCATGAACAGCAGGATCATCAGCCAGCCGATGCCCTGCATCAGGTGGATGTGCATGCCCGCCCGGCCCATGCCGCCGAACACGTCGAACAGCATCCAGTAGCCGGTGACAGGCAGCAGGATCACCGCCAGCCACACCCAGGGAAAGAACTTCGCAAAGGTCTGCGACCACAGCGGCAGCCGCAGCGGCGGCTCCAGCAGGCTGGCGGCCACCGGCCGCAGCGCCATCCAGGCGAAGAACATGCCGCCGATCCACACCACCGCGGCGAGCAGGTGCAGGCTGATCAGTACGGGCATCAGAGTCATGGATTACTCCTTATTCCTGTTCGAGATTGTCGGAGGTGGATTCGAGCCAGCCGCGCACCCGGCGCACCAGGACCGCTTCCAGGCCGGTGAAGAAATGGTTGGCGCCGGTGACCTCGACCTGGCGATAGGCGTCGTTGCCGGCCCGGCGGGCGGCGCGGGCGCGGGCCTCGCGGCCGGCCAGCACGCTGTCCAGGTCACGACTGCCGAACAGGTCCAGTACCGGCAGGGTGATCTGTTCCAGATGGGCGGCGCTGTTCAGGTGCGGATCCTCGCTGCTGCCGCCCATGCCGATCAGGACCAGCCCGTCCGCCTCCGGGCCAGTGTCACCGGCCAGGGCGGCGGCGGCCATGATGGCCCCCAGGCTGTGGGCGACAATGAAGACCGGGCCGTTGCTGCGGCCTTGCAGCCAGTCCAGGGCGCTGCGCAGCCGCGGCGCGGCCTCCGGCACCAGCGGGGCATAGTCGGCCGGAGCGGCGTCATTGGGCAGGACCGGCATCTGCACCGACAGGGTGGCCCAGCCATGCTCCGGCAGCTGCACCCGCAGGGGCTGGATCACTTCCTGCCAGTCGGGATGGGCGCCCATGCCATGGACCAGGATCACCGCGCCCTTCGGCGCGCCGGTCAGGTCCGGGGTGTGGATGGCCAGGAACCGGGCGTCGTCCGGGCCCAGCCATACCGCCTCGCCGTCGATCAGCATGTCCACGATCTGGTCGGCCCAGCGCTGCTCCTTGGCGCGGTCGCCGGCGGCGAAGCCGGCCGGGGCCGCCAGCAGCAGGCTGCAGGCCAGAAAAAACAAGCCCTTGAAATGTTTCATCCCGCGCTCCGACAGTCTTCGGGGGCTATACCCGGTTGATTTGCGTGGCAAAGGCTGAAAATCCGCCGATATTGAGGTACAGTGCGCAACTTTATTCGCTAGCGCGAGTTGCCTGCAACCAGAATCAGGGGATCGAACACCATGGCAGATTACATGATCGCACCGTCCATCCTGTCGGCGGACTTCGCCCGGCTGGGCGAGGAAGTGGACAATGTGCTCAAGTCCGGTACCGACATCGTGCACTTCGATGTCATGGACAATCACTATGTGCCCAACCTGACCATCGGCCCGCTGGTCTGCGAGGCCCTGCGCAAGCACGGCGTGACCGCGCCCATCGACGTGCATCTGATGGTCAAGCCGGTCGATCGCATCGTGCCTGACTTCGCCGCTGCCGGTGCCACCTACATCACCTTCCACCCGGAGGCCTCCGATCACGTCGACCGCACCCTGCAGCTGATCAAGGCCGAGGGCTGCAAGGCCGGCCTGGTGTTCAACCCGGCCACGCCGCTGGATTACCTCAAATACGTCATCGACAAGGTCGACATGGTCCTGCTGATGTCGGTCAACCCCGGCTTCGGTGGTCAGAGCTTCATCCCCAGTGCGATGGACAAGCTGCGCGAGGCGCGCAAGCTGATCGACGCCTCCGGCCGCGACATCCGGCTGGAGATCGACGGCGGAGTGAAGGTGGACAACATCCGCGAGATCGCCGCCGCCGGCGCCGACACCTTCGTTTCCGGCTCGGGCATCTTCGGCAAGGGCCAGGATTCCGACCCGAACCGCTACGACAGCATCGTCAAGCAGATGCGCGACGAACTGGCCAAGGCCTGAGGGTTATCTGGCCTGGGTTGAAGGAACGCAGAGGACGCGGAGACGCAAAGGCGCAGAGATAGAAATATTCAAAATCAGAGAGTCTGCATTGTTGAAAGAGTGTTTGTTTGCGTATCGATGACTTTGCGTCTCTGCGCCTCTGCGACCTCTGCGTTAATGCCGCAACACTAAACCAAGCAAATCAATGATCAATAAACCCGACATGATCCTCATCGACGTGGACGGCACCCTGGTGGACAGCGTCCCGGACCTGGCCTGGTGCGTCGACGCGATGATGCAACAGCTCGACATGCCGGCCCACGGCGAGGCGAAGGTGCGCAACTGGGTCGGCAACGGGGTGGAGCGGCTGGTGCGCCGTGCCCTGATCGGCCAACTCGAGGGCGAGCCGGATGCGGCCCTGTTCGAGCGCGCCTATCCGATCTTTCTGGAACTGTATGCCGAGAACACCTCCAAACGCAGCGTGCTGTATCCGGGGGTGCGCGAAGGCCTGGATTATCTCAAGGCCGCCGGCTACAAGCTGGGCTGCGTGACCAACAAGGCGGCCCGTTTCACCGAGCCGCTGCTGCGCGATCTGGGCGTGGCGGACTATTTTGCGATCATCGTCAGCGGTGATACGCTGCCGCAGAGCAAGCCCGATCCGGCGCCGCTGCTGCACGCCGCCGAATTCTTCGGTGTCCAGCCGACGCATTCAATGATGGTGGGCGATTCGGTCAGTGACGTGAAGGCGTCGCGCGCCGCCGGCTTTCAGATCGTGTGCATGAGCTACGGCTACAACCACGGCAACGATATCCGCGATGCCCGTCCGGACGCGGTGATCGATGCCCTGACCGAGATCCGCGGCCTGCTGGAGCAGGCGGCCTAGATTTACGACGATAACAATACCGCAACCCATGCAGACGGATTCGACATATCAGCCCCGGCGATGGCGTAAGTAATACGTCAGTCGTACCGCTGTATCCGTTGAATTCGTCTCTTGAGGTGTCTGATGGACATTGCCCGCTTCCGCGAGCTGGCCCGCGAGGGCTATAACCGCATCCCGCTGGCCCGGGAAATCCTGGCCGATTTCGATACGCCGCTAAGTGCTTACCTGAAACTGGCCGACGGGCCCTATTCCTATCTGTTCGAGTCCGTGCAGGGCGGCGAGAAATGGGGCCGCTACTCCATCATCGGGCTGCCCTGTTCCAGGGTGATCCGCATCAGTGGCCACGAGATCACCACCTGGCAGGACGGGGAGGCGGTCGCCACCGAGACTGTGGAGGACCCGCTGGCCTGGATCGCCGATTACCAGCAGCAGTTCCAGGTCCCGGAGATAGAGGGCCTGCCGCGCTTCACCGGCGGCCTGGTCGGGTATTTCGGCTACGACACCATCCGCTATATCGAGCCGCGCCTGGCCGCATGCCCCAATCCCGATACCCTGCAGGTGCCGGACATCCTGCTGATGGTGTCCGAGGAAGTGGCGGTGTTCGACAATCTGCGCGGCAAGCTGTTCCTGATCACCCATGTCGAGCCCGACGGCGAGGCGGCCTATGCCCGCGGTCAGGCGCGCCTGGATGCCCTGGTGCAGCAGCTGGACCGGCCGCTCAAGCACCAGGTCAATGCCACCCCGGTCGCGGTCGAGGAGACCGATTTCGTCTCCGGCTTCACCCAGGCCGGGTTCGAGGAGGCGGTGCAGCGGACCAAACAGTACATCGTCGACGGCGACGTGATGCAGGTGGTGCTGTCCCAGCGCCTGTCCATTCCGTTCAAGGCCCGGCCGCTGGACCTGTACCGGGCGCTGCGCACCCTCAACCCCTCGCCCTATATGTTCTATCTGGACCTGGGGGATTTCCACGTGGTGGGCTCCTCGCCGGAGATCCTCACCCGGCTGGAGGACGGCGAGGTCACGGTGCGCCCCATCGCCGGCACCCGCCCGCGCGGCGCCGACGAGGCCGAGGACCGGCGGCTGGAAGCCGATCTGCTGGCCGACCCCAAGGAACTGGCCGAGCACCTGATGCTGATCGATCTGGGCCGCAACGACGTGGGCCGCATCGCGAAGACAGGCAGCGTGCAGCTGACCGAGAAGATGGTGATCGAGCGCTACTCGCATGTGATGCACATCGTCTCCAATGTCACCGGAGAACTGCGCGAGGGCATGAGCGCCATGGATGTGCTGCGCGCCACCTTCCCGGCCGGCACCGTGAGCGGCGCGCCCAAGATCCGCGCCATGGAGATCATCGACGAGTTGGAACCGGTCAAGCGCGGCGTCTATGCCGGCGCGGTCGGTTATCTGGCCTGGAACGGCAACATGGACACCGCCATCGCCATCCGCACCGCCGTGATCAAGGATGCCGCCCTGCACATCCAGGCCGGCGCCGGCATCGTGCACGACTCCATCCCCCGCAACGAATGGGACGAGACCATGAACAAGGGCCGCGCCATCTTCCGCGCCGTGGCCATGGCGGAGGCGGGTTTGGATGGGAGCCATAAATAGCGGGAATTAACGCAGAGGACGCGGAGACGCAGAGGCGCAAAGGAATGCGTAATGCTGGAAAATCAGGTTGCAGGAGCTGCGATCGGCGCAGCCATTGAGGTGCATCGGGCATTGGGATCCGGGTTACTCGAGTCGGCGTATAGTGAATGTCTGGCACACGAGCTGCGATTGCAGGGGATCGGGTTCGAGACCGAAGTGCCGATTGCGATCAATTACAAGGGGCTGGTGCTGGACCGGGCCTGTCGCGCCGATTTTCTGGTCGAGAACTGCCTGGTGCTCGAGTTGAAATCAATCGAAAAAGTCGAAGAGGTACATAAAGCGCAATTGCTGACATACTTGAGGCTGATGAACAGGAAGCTTGGTCTGTTGCTCAACTTCCGGGTTCCTGTCATCAAACAGGGCGTCTACAGAGTTGTGAATTCCTTATAAACTCTGCGTCCTCTGCGTTACTACCGGAAACGTCAAATGCTGGTAATGATCGACAACTACGACTCCTTCACCTACAACCTGGTCCAGTACCTGGGCGAGTTGGGGGAGGACGTGCGGGTGTTCCGCAACGACCGGATCACGGTGGCGGAGATCGAGGCCATGCGCCCGGATCACCTGGTGATCTCGCCCGGCCCCTGTACGCCGACCGAGGCCGGGATATCGGTGGAGGCGATCCGGCATTTCGCCGGCAGACTGCCGATTCTGGGCGTATGCCTGGGGCATCAGAGCATCGGCCAGGCCTTCGGCGGGCGTATTGTCCACGCCGGCGCCATCATGCACGGCAAGACCTCGCAGGTGTATCACAAGGATGTCGGTGTCTTCCATGACCTGCCCAGCCCGCTGGAGGCGACCCGTTATCACTCGCTGGTGATCGAAAAGGAAAGCCTGCCCGACTGTCTGGAGGTGACGGCCTGGACCCTGGACGCGGCCGGCGAGCTGGACGAGATCATGGGCGTGCGTCACCGGGAGCTGCCGATCGAGGGGGTGCAGTTCCACCCCGAGTCGATCCTGACCCAGCACGGCCATGCCATGCTGCGCAATTTCCTGAAAAACACCTGATATGAAGATGGCCACGGAAAGCACGGACAAGCGCACACTCAGGCTTTGTCATTGCCCGGGTGCGCAGCACCCAGGCAATGACAATTAAGAAATCGTCCGTGCTTTCCGTGTCTTCCGTGGCGCTCTTGAGGTTTTCTTGATAATAATCATGGAGATGAACTGATGGACATGCAGGCCGCCATCCGCGCCGTGACCGAACGGCGCAACCTGGACCGCGACCAGATGACCGCGGTCATGCGCCTGATTATGACCGGCCAGGCCACGCCGGCCCAGATCGGCGGCTTCCTGGTCGGCCTGCGCATGAAGGGCGAGACGGTCGACGAGATCGTCGCCGCGGCCCGGGTGATGCGCGAACTGGCGACCCGGGTCGAAGTCAACGGGCCGCACCTGCTGGATACCTGCGGCACCGGCGGCGACGGTGCCGGTACCTTCAACATCTCCACCGCCACCGCCTTCGTCGCCGCGGCGGCCGGGGCCCGGGTGGCCAAGCACGGCAACCGCTCGGTCTCCAGCAGGTCCGGCAGCGCCGATGTGCTGGAGGCGGCCGGCATCAATCTGGATCTGACCCCGGTCCAGGTGGCGGAGTGCGTGGAGCAGGTCGGGGTCGGCTTTCTGTTCGCGCCCCTGTATCACGGCGCCATGAAGCACGCCGTCGGCCCGCGCCGGGAGATGGGTGTGCGTACCCTGTTCAATGTGCTGGGGCCGCTGACCAATCCGGCCGGCGCCCCGCACCAGGTGCTGGGCGTGTATGACCGCGCCTGGCTGCGGCCGCTGGCCGAGGTACTGAAGGAGTTGGGCAGTGTCCATGTGCTGGTGGTGCATGCCGAGGACGGCATGGACGAGATCAGCATCGGCTCGCCGACCTGGATCGCGGAACTCAGGCATGGCGTGATCGAGGAATATGCCATCGAACCGGAGCAGTTCGGTCTGAGCCGCGGCGACGTGACTGCGCTGGGCGTGGCCGATGCCGACCAGAGCCTGAGCGTCATCCGCGGCGTGTTCGCGGGTGAGCCCGGCCCGGCCCGGGACATCGTCCTGCTCAACGCCGGCGCGGCCATCTATGCCGCCGATCTGGTGGATTCCCTGGAGGCCGGGGTCAAGCGGGCTGCCGAGGTGATCGATGCCGGCCATGCCGGCGAGCGCCTCACCGCGCTGGCCGAGTTCAGCCGCAGCCTGAAGGCTACATCGGCATGAGTGCGGAAGTCCCGGACATCCTGCGCCGGATCCTGGACCGCAAGGCGGAGGAGGTGGCCGAGCGCCGGCAGCGGCTGCCGCTGGCCGAACTCGAGGCTGGCCTGGCCGAGGCCTCGCCGGTGCGGGGTTTCGCCGCCGCCCTGGACAGCCGCATCACCCGGAATCAGGCCGCGGTGATCGCCGAGATCAAGAAGGCCTCGCCCAGCAAGGGGGTGCTGCGCGCCGACTTCGACCCCGCCGCCATCGCCGCCAGCTATGCCCGCGGCGGTGCCGCCTGCCTGTCGGTGCTCACCGACGTGGATTTCTTCCAGGGGGCGGATGCCTATCTGCAGCAGGCGCGCGCGGCCTGTCCGCTGCCGGTGCTGCGCAAGGACTTCATGCTCGATCCCTACCAGGTGGTCGAGGCGCGCGCGATCGGCGCCGACTGCATCCTGCTCATCGTCGCCGCGCTGGAGGATGCGCGCATGCAGGAACTGGCCGGTCTGGCCCAGGACCTGGGCATGAACGTACTGGTGGAGGTCCACGACGCCGCCGAACTGGAACGCGCCCTGCGCCTGCCCTGCCGGCTGATCGGCATCAACAACCGCGACCTGCGCAGCTTCGATGTGAGTCTGGACACCACCCTGGACCTGCTGGCCGAGATCCCCGGCGACCGGCTCGTGGTCACCGAGAGCGGCATCCATACCCCGGCCGACGTCGCCCTGATGCGCGAGCACGGCGTGCATGCCTTCCTGGTCGGCGAGGCCTTCATGCGCGCGGAGGAGCCGGGGGCGAAGCTGGCGGAGTTGTTCTTTTGAGCCAGGTGCTGTGTAACGCAGAGGGCGCAGAGGAAAATCCAGGAGAAAGCCGACTATCCCCCCTTCCCGTCATTCCCGCGAAGGCGGGAATCCAGTACCCGCCGCGGTATCTGGATCCCGGCCTTCGCCGGGATGACGGGGAATACGTACTGGCTGACGCGGGGTTCTCTTGTGTTGGGCTTGTCCGGCTCAGCTTCGTAGGTCGGATTAGCCCGAAGGGCGTAATCCGACGTTGTACCCGGACACTGTCGGGTTACGCTGCGCTAACCCGACCTACGAGACTCGCGATGACGAAATATCCTTATATTTCCTTTGCGTCTCCGCGCCTCTGCGCCCTCTGCGTTTACAGCGCCAAAGTTGGATAGTCAGCGCGTCCCGAACACCACGATGGTCTTGCCCCGGGCCGTGATCAGGCCCTGTTCCTCCAGGCTCTTGAGTACCCGACCGACCATTTCGCGCGAGCAGCCGACGATGCGGCCGATCTCCTGGCGGGTGACGCGGATCTGCATGCCGTCAGGATGGGTCATGGCGTCCGGTTCCTTGCACAGGTCCAGCAGGGTGCGGGCCACGCGGCCGGTGACATCGAGGAAGGCCAGATCGGTGACCTTGCGGCTGGTGGTGCGCAGGCGTGCCGCCATCTGGGTGGCGAGCGCGAACAGGATCTCGGCATCCTCCTGGGCGATCTGGCGGAACTTGGCGTAGCTGATCTCGGCCAGTTCGCACTCGGTGCGGGTGCGCACCCAGGCGCTGCGGGTGACGTTCTCGCCGAACAGGCCCATCTCGCCGAAGAAGTCCCCCTTGTTGAGGTAGGCGAGGATGATCTCGTGGCCGTTCTCGTCCTCGTTGAGCACGGTCACCGACCCGTCCACAATGTAGTAGAGCACGTCGGGGGCATCACCGGCGTAGATGATGACGCTCTTGGACGGGTAGCGCCGCCGGTGGCAATGCTCCAGGAACTTGTCGATGGACGCATTTCCGGTGGATTTGATTGGCTTGGTTTCCATGGTCATGCCGGCTTATCGGGCTTGCGCCCTATCTCCTTGAGCGGACTCAGACTATACATAGTGCCCTGGCATGCGTCTATTATCACCTTCAGAGCCCCGCATACGGGTCAAGGCAAGGCGCAGTCCGCAGGAAATGGCGCGCCCTTTTCAAGGGCTGCAACGCCGCATTGGCGTGTATGCGGGGCTCCCTCCGGGCAAGGCGAGAAGCGGCCGGCTGCGTTGTTGCGCTCGCTTGAATTAGCGATGGCTAGTCCTGCGCTCGCGCGCCTAGCAGCCGGCCGCTTCTCGCCTTGCTGAAGGTAATAATAGACGCATGCCAGGGCACTTGGGCAGGTCCTGTGGGCTGTCGATCTGTGATAGGCTTCACGAAATTTTCCTGTACAACGCCCGGAGGCACTATGAAGGCGCGGGTCAAGTGGGTGGAGGCGGCGACCTTCATCGGCGAATCGGGCAGCGGCCATGCCGTGGTCATGGACGGGCCGCCGGACAACGGCGGCCGCGATCTGGGCGTGCGGCCGATGGAGATGCTGCTGCTGGGCATGGGCGGCTGTACCGCCTTCGACGTGGTGCATATCCTGCGCCGGGCGCGTCAGCCCATCGAGGACTGCGTGGTCGAGCTGCAGGCCGACCGGGCCGCCGAGCCGCCCAAGGTGTTCACCCATATTCATGTCCATTTCATCGTCTCCGGCCGGGGGCTGGCCGAGCGCCAGGTGGCCCGTGCCGTGAGCCTGTCGGCGGACAAGTACTGCTCGGCCTCGATCATGCTGGGCAAGGCCGCTACCATTACCCATGATTATGAAATCATTGAGCTCGGGGAGTCGGAGTCGCCAGGAGACTAAGTGCCGTAGGTCGGGTTAGCGTAGCGTAACCCGACAACTCGCGGTCTGTTGGGTTACGGCGCTGCGCGCCTAACCCAACCTACATCCTGGTTTTGGTTCTTTCCTTCGCAGCGACGCGCACCCGAGTAGTTCAATTCACCCTGATCCGAGGAACACCATGACTCAACGCCCCCCCGCAACCCTGGGCCTGCGCCACGTGGCCCTGTATGCCAATGACCTGGACGCCAGCCTGCACTTCTACCGCGACCTGCTGGGCATGGAACTGGAGTGGCAGCCGGATGCCGACAACGTCTACCTCAGCAGCGCCGGTCAGGACAATCTGGCCCTGCACCGCGAGGCGGGCAAGGGCGGCGGCGAGACCCGGCTGGACCATATCGGCTTCATTCTGCGCCGGGCCCAGGACGTCGACGCCTGGCACGACTTCCTGGTGGCGAACGGGGTTGTCATCAAGGCCGCGCCCCGCACCCACCGCGACGGGGCCCGCAGCTTCTACTGCGCCGACCCCGAGGGGAATATCGTCCAGATGATCTACCATCCCCCCATCGCCGGGAATGTGACATAATCCGCCGCTTTCAGCGACACCCAACGGCACTGGCAAGGAGAGTGTGATCATGGTGAGAGGTTCGATGCGAAAACTGCGCCTGCACGGCTTCAACAATCTCACCAAGACCCTCAGTTTCAATATCTACGATATCTGCTATGCCAAGACTGCCCGGCATCGCAAGGAATACATCGAGTACATCGACGAGGCCTACAACGCCGAGCGCCTGACCCAGATCCTGACCGAGGTGTCCAACATCATCGGTGCCAATATCCTCAACATCGCCCATCAGGACTACGATCCTCAGGGGGCGAGCGTGACCATGCTGATCTCCGAGGAGCCGGTGCTGTCCGAGGAGGATCTGGCCAACGTCGAGCGGCCGGGTCCGCTGCCCGATGCCGTCGTGGCGCACCTGGACAAGAGCCACATCACGGTGCATACCTATCCGGAAAGCCATCCCGACGGCGGCATCAGCACCTTCCGCGCCGACATCGACGTCTCCACCTGCGGACGCATCTCGCCGCTGCGGGCGCTGAACTTTCTCATTCACAGCTTCGAGTCGGATATTCTGACCATCGACTACCGGGTGCGCGGCTTCACCCGCGATGTGAAGGGCAAGAAGCATTTCATCGATCACAAGATCAACTCCATCCAGAACTTCATGTCGCGGGATACCCGCAACCGCTACCAGATGATCGACGTCAACGTCTATCAGGAGCACAGCTTCCACACCAAGATGATTCTCAAGGAGTTCGACCTGGACAACTACCTGTTCGGGACCGGCGTGGAGGAGCTGAGCGGCAAGGAGGAGAAGGAGATCCGCAAGCGCCTGCAGAAGGAGATGATGGAGATCTTCTACGGGCGCAACATCACCAAGCTGTAGGTGTCCCGGGCCCGGGTGGCGTCAACGCAGCGAGGTAGGATGGGTGGAGCGAAGCGCAACCCATCGTGGTCCGACGGCCAGGTGATGGGTTATGGCGCTGCGCGCCTTCACCCATCCTACATAAGGCATTCCGGCCTCCAGCCGAAGGGTGGGCTTGCTCAGACCCAGTAGGTCGTCCCCGTCATGACCTTCGATGACAGCTTCATTGCCAGGCGGATCGGGCCGGGCAGGGGGGCGCCGCCGGCGGCCATGGCGGTGTGGCCGTGCTGGGCCTCGTCGACCCGCATCTGTTCCAGCACGGCGCGGCTCCTGCGGTCATTGGGAGAGAGCCGCTGCAGGTGGCCGTCCAGGTGGGCGATGACCTGCTTCTCGGTCTCGCCCACAAAGCCCAGGCTCCACTTGTCGCCCACCGCGCCGGCCGCCGCCCCGATGGCGAAGGCCCCGGAGTAGAAGAAGGGGTTGAGGTAGCTGGTGTGACCGCCGAGTTGCTCGATGCGCTGCTCGCACCAGACCAGGTGGTCGTTCTCCTCGCGCGCGGCCCGTTCCATGTTCTCCCGCACCGCCTCGAGTTTCGCGGTCAGCGCCTGGCCCTGGTACAGCGCCTGGGCGCAGACCTCGCCGGTATGGTTGATGCGCATCAGCCGGGCCGACTCCAGCCGGTCGGCCTCGGACAATTCGCCCTCCGGCTCGGCCGCGGACGGATCCGGCCGCCCGGTGGTGTCGGGACGGCCGAACAGGGTCCGCAGTGCCTGATCGAAGTTGGCAATCAGATGATCGAAGGGACTGTAACTGCGCTCGCTGGCCATGTCTGCGATAATAGCACAGCAGATTTAGGTCGGATTAGCCCGCAGGGCGTAATCCGACACCCGGAAATGTTGGGTTACGCTACGCTGACCCGACCTGCGATCGTCCCTTGTGTCCGGCTGCCTGGAATCCGCATCCCGATGAGCTACTACAAACATCACGTATTCTTCTGCACCAACCTGCGCGAGGACGGCACGGCCTGCTGTCAGAAATTCGATGCCCAGGCCATGCGCGACTATGCCAAGCAGCGCACCAAGGAACTCGGCATCGCCGGCCCGGGGCAGTGCCGCATCAACACCGCCGGCTGCCTGGACCGCTGCGCCGAGGGCCCGGTGATCGTCGTCTACCCCGACGAGACCTGGTACACCTATGTGGATCAGGAGGACATCGACGAGATCATCGAGGAGCACCTGGTCAACGGCCGCCCGGTCGAACGCCTCAAGATCTGAAACCTTTTCCAGTGCTTCCTGTCCTACCCCGTAGGATGGGTGCAGGCGCGCAGCGCCGTAACCCATCAATCGCCTGGCGGAAAACGATGGGTTGCGCTGCGCTCCACCCATCCTACCGGCCAGTCCTGCCGCTCCGCGGCGCCGGGCGGAAAAAATTCCGCAGCAGGGGTTGACAAGCGAATCGGCATATTAGAAACTACTCACATACTGAGTTGCCGGATCCCCCTCATTAGCCGGCGATTCAGTACTCCTCCATCCTCCTTTGGTGGTTATACTTCGGCGTGGCGCCCCTCCCTCTTGGCCACGCCTTTTTTTTTGCCTGAAATTTCTGTGAGATAGCCACGGACTACACGGAAAGCACGGACTTGTTCGCGTTTTCCGCCGGGGCGCTTCGCGCCCGGCCCGAAATTCAGGTGTTTTTCCGTGCTTTCCGTGCTTTCCGTGGCCATTTGGAAGGCTTGTATCCAGGGGCGGTTTTCTGTAGTATTCCGCGTCTTTCCAACGCTGGTCTGTGGAGCAGGACTTACGATGAAGACTTATACTGCCAAGCCGGAAACGGTGAAGCGTGATTGGTATGTGGTTGATGCAGCAGGTAAAACCCTGGGGCGTCTGGCCACCGAGGTCGCCCGTCGCCTGCGCGGCAAGCACAAGCCGGAGTACACCCCGCACGTGGATACCGGCGACTACATCATCGTGGTCAATGCCGACAAGGTCGCCGTGACCGGCAACAAGGAAACGGACAAGATGTACTATCACCACACCGGGTACATCGGCCACATGAAGTCCATCAGTCTGGACAAGCTGCGCGCCAAGGCGCCGCAGGAGATCATCGAGACCGCGGTCAAGGGCATGCTGCCCAAGAACCCGCTGGGCCGGGCCATGTGCCGCAAGCTCAAGGTCTACGCCGGCCCCGAGCACAACCACGCTGCCCAGCAGCCCAAAACACTGGAACTCTGAGACAGGAACGCGCCATGCCGCAGGAACAACACTACGCCACCGGTCGCCGCAAGACCTCCACCGCCCGCGTCTATCTGCGCCCGGGCAGCGGCAACATCGTCGTCAACAAGCGCCCGCTGGATGAATACTTCGGCCGCGAGACCGCCCGCATGGTGGTCCGCCAGCCCCTGGACACCACCAACACCGGCGAGCAGTTCGACATCTATGTCAATGTCGAGGGCGGCGGCATGAGCGGCCAGGCCGGCGCCATCCGTCACGGCATCACCCGTGCGCTGATCAAGTACAACGAGGACAACCGCAGCCCGCTGCGCCGCGCCGGCTTCGTCACCCGCGACGCCCGCGAGGTCGAGCGCAAGAAGGTTGGTCTGCGCAAGGCCCGTCGCGCCACCCAGTTCAGCAAGCGCTGATCGCGATCGGCTGCGGGCGTTTGTCCGCAACCTGTTCTTGGGGGATCGTCTAGCGGCAGGACTGCGGACTCTGACTCCGCCAACCTAGGTTCGAATCCTAGTCCCCCAGCCAACAAAAATGCCCCGCCCCTGTGGCGGGGCTTTTTTGTTGGCTTGCGGTCGAGGGGTGAGAACCTAGCCAGGTTCGACACCCGAGCAGAGCGAGGGTGAACGTCCGGAGCGCAGCGCAGGACGGCCCCGAAGGGGTGAGGCGCCTTGGCGCCGAATAATCCTAGTCCCCCAGCCAATAAGAAGCTCCGCCCCTCTGGCGGGGCTTTTTTGTTGGGGCCGATGGCCACGAATCCCACGAAATCCACTAAAGCCAATGACTGTTGCGCAGGCGTCAGGAGTAGGTCGGGTTAGCGAAGCATAACCCGACACTGCATCGGCAGGATGTGTCAGTGAACGCCTGGCCTGACCTGACGTTTGCTCCGTTCCTTCCGTACACACCCGGGCGTATCCGCCGCGTTCAAAATTGCCCCAGATCAAGAAAACCCCGCGCGCCCTCATTCCCCTGAAGCAACTGTTGATGTGCGTCATGGTTGCACAGCAGTGCTGTGCATAGTCTGCCGCCCATGCCCTGATGCACAGGCGCATAACATGTATTTTAAATATAGTTTAAAGGGGATGACTAATGTCCAGGACGATCAAGACAACGGCACTGACCGCGGCGCTGGCCATGGCGCTGGGTGCGGGTACGGCAAATGCGCTGGAGCAGGGCGATATCCTGGTCCGCGGCGGCCTCGGCTACATCGAACCGACCGGTGAAAGCGATCCGACCGGTCTGGGGCTGAATGTCGAGGCGGACTCGGGCGCCAGTTTCGCCTTCACGCTGACCTACATGATGACCGACCATTTCGGTATCGAACTGCTGGGTGCAGCCCCGTTCGAGCATGACGTCAATGTCGCTGAGAACGGCATCAAGGTCGGTTCGACCAAGCATCTGCCGCCGACGTTGACTGCGCAGTACTATTTCCAGCCCAGCGCTAAGATCCGGCCCTATGTCGGCATCGGCGTCAACTACACCACCTTCTTCGACGAGGATCTGGAATCAGGCGTGCTGCCCAACAGCAACCTGGATCTGGACGATTCCTTCGGTCTGGCGCTGCAGGCGGGCGTGGATATCGACCTCAACGATCGCTGGTTCGTGAACGGCTCGGTCTGGTATATGAATATCGACACCGACGCCAGCATCAGCGGTGCCACGAATTCCAACTTCGAGGTCGCCATCGACCCGATGGTGTTGTTTGCAGGCATCGGCTACCGTTTCTGATCTGCTGGATTAAGAAGACCGCAGAAGCCCTGGAAAGAACGCAGAAAACAGCTGTTTTCTGCGTGCTGAACCGGGCGACTGCGGCTTTTTTGCGCCCTAGGTATTAGAAATATTCTATACCCATATAAAAAATAAAAATAATTAAAACTCAATATTTTGTATCCCCTGCCGTTATTGACCCGACAACACACAGTATCTGGTGTTGTACTTTTGCGACAGAAAAACAACATTGTGGTTTTTTTGGGATAGACTGTTGCACAAGTGCGAAAACTGGAGTAGCTTTACTTCGCGATTCAATTCAATCCTTTCGTACCATCTGTAATGGATAAGGGGAAACACCAAATGGACAAGAAGCTTCTTTCTACCGCGATCGCCGGCGCCCTGGCCGCTTCCATGAGCGTGGCCGCCAACGCTGACGTCACCCTGTTCGGTCACCTGGACACCAGCCTGGACTACACCGATATTTCCGGCGGTACCGATGACATCAACATGAACTGCACCACCTGCTCCGTCGGCGTCAAGGGCTCCGAGGATCTGGGCAACGGTCTGAAGGCTATCTTCAAGCTGGACTTCCAGTTCGACATGACTGAGCGCAACCCCTCGGGTGGTGCCGGCAACAGCGCCAACAACGCCATCACCGATCGTGACCAGTGGCTGGGTCTGGACGGCGGCTTCGGCAAGATCCGCTTCGGCACCATCAGCACCGGCTACAAGAGCACCGGCGCCATGATCGACCCGCTGTACCGCACCAGCCTGCAGGCGCGTGACCACGGTCTGCAGTCCAGCGGCCACACCGGCGTGGGCGAGAACGGCCGCGGCCGTATGGAAAACCACGTTCGTTGGGACAGCCCGAGCATGGGCGGCTTCCAAGCCATCGTCGACTACAGCTTCGACTCCAACGATGTCGATGCCGACGACGGCGACGACACCTACGCCCTGACCGGCCTGTACAACAACGGCCCGATCCTGGCCTATGCCTCCTACATCACCAACGACCATGGCAACGAAGACAGTGCCTGGAAGGTGGGCGGTTCCTACGCCATGGGCAGCTTCAAGGTCTTCGGTCAGTACGAAGGCGACGACGGTCTGCTGTCCAACCCGGAAGTCAAGCCGAACAACATCGACGGCGCCGACGTCTGGCACCTGGGCGGCACCTTCACCATGGGCAACAACATGCTGTACGCTGCTTACGGTCAGGGCGACGACGACAGCACCGCTGTCGACACCGGCTATGACAGCTGGACCCTGGCTGCCACCCACAGCATGAGCAAGCGCACCATGGTCTATGTTGGCTACAACAACATCGACGCCGATGCCGGTGGTGAGCAGGACAAGTTCTCGCTGGGTGTGAAGCACAAGTTCTAATAACGGCGCAAGCCGGTATGCAAGAGCTTGACGGGGCCTTCGGGCCCCGTTTTTTTTGTGCCTTGAATTCGTAAAACCCTGCATCCCCAGGCCGAAGTTCTGTAGGTCGGGTTAGCCCGAAGGGCGTAACCCGACATCGGAGCCGGATGCCGCCGCCGATGATGTCGGGTTACGCTGCGCTAACCCGACCTACTATGCTGAAATACATGGAGTATTCCGTGCCTTCCGTGTATTCCGTGGCGCATTCAAGGGTTTTAACCACCCCACCTGAAACCCGCCCCGCCTCTTTGCTACAATAAGCGTCCTCTAATCTACGCAATACTCGAGATTTCCCCGGATTACCCATGACCAGTACACCCGCTCGCATCCGCGAGATCCCCTACAACTACACCTCCTTCTCCGACCGCGAAATCGTCATCCGCTTTCTCGGCGTGGAGATGTGGGAGGTGCTGAACGAGTTGCGGGGCGAGCGCCAGACCGGCCGCTCGGCGCGCATGCTGTTCGAGGTGCTGGGCGACATGTGGGTGATCTATCGCAACCCCTATATCCAGGACGATCTGCTGGATAACCGCCGGCGCTGGGGCTCGCTGACCCATGCCCTGCATCACCGCCTGGACCAGATCGAGGCGCGCGCCGACGGCAACGACAAGGCTCTGCGCCTGGCCGGCGCGGCGCGTGAGGCGGTGCGCCGGTTCGAGGCCTGGTTCCCTCGGACCCGCGAGTTGCGCAAGCGCATCCGCCGCCGGCTGGGGCGCATCACCCGCAAGGACAACATCGATTTCGGTGGTCTGGCCCGCGTCTCGCACGCCACCGACGCCACCGACTGGCGTGTGGAGATGCCGTTCGTGGTGGTCAACCCGGACACCGAGGAGGAGGTCGGCCCCATCATCCAGGCCTGCCTGGAGCTGGGCCTGGCCATCATCCCGCGCGGCGGCGGCACCGGCTACACCGGCAGCGCCGTGCCGCTGGTGGACGAGTCCGTCGTGATCAATCTGGAGAAGCTCGAAGCGCTCGGCCCGGTCGAGCAGATGGAACTGGAGGGCGTGGACGGCAAGGTCGCCACCATCCGTACCGGCGCCGGCGTGGTCACCCGCCGCGTGGCCGAGGCGGCCGAGGCGGCCGGCTTCGTGTTCGCGGTCGACCCCACCTCGCAGGACGCCTCCACCATCGGCGGCAATGTCGCCATGAACGCCGGCGGCAAGAAGGCGGTCATGTGGGGCACCACGCTGGACAACCTGGTGTCCTGGCGCATGGTCACGCCGGATGCCAACTGGATGGAGGTCGAGCGGCTCAACCACAACCTGGGCAAGATCCACGATCAGGAGACGGTGAGCTTCCGCATCCGCCGTTTCGGCCCGGACGGCAGAACCGAGATCGCCGAGCCCGAACTGCTGGAGATGCCGGGCCGCAGTCTGCGCAAGGAAGGCCTCGGCAAGGACGTAACCGACAAGTTCCTCGGCGGCCTGCCCGGGGTGCAGAAGGAAGGCTGCGACGGCATCATCACCTCGGCGCGCTTCGTGCTGCACCGGATGCCGGCGCACACCCGCACCCTGTGCCTGGAGTTCTTCGGCAGCGACCTGCATAAGGCGGTGCCCGCCATCGTCGAGACCAAGGACTATCTGGATGCCCATGCGGAGGTGACCCTGTCCGGTCTGGAGCACCTGGACGAGCGCTATGTGAAGGCGGTCAACTACAGCACCAAGGCGCCGCGCCGCGAGCTGCCCAAGATGGTGCTGCTGGTGGATGTCTCCGGCGATGACGAGGACCGGGTGGCCGAGGCCGCCTCGCAGGTGGTGCGCATGGCCAATGCCCGCGGCGCCGAAGGCTTCATCGCCACCAGCCCGGAGGCGCGGCGCCGCTTCTGGCTCGACCGCAGCCGCACCGCCGCCATCGCCGCCCACACCAATGCCTTCAAGATCAACGAGGATGTGGTCATCCCGCTGGAGCGCCTGGCCGAGTACCAGGAGGGCATCGAGCGCATCAACATCGAGTACTCCACACGCAACAAGCTGCGCATGATCGACGCGGTGCTGGAATACCTCGCCGGCGAGCTGGAGGAACTGCGCAACGATCCCGATTTCGAGGACAGCGAGGAGAACCGCCAGATCGAGGCCGACAAGAAGGCCGCCGCCCGCGAGCACCTGCAGACGGTGCGCAGCCGCTGGCTGGCCATCCTGGATCACATGGATGACTCCGCCCAGGAGCAGGATGCGCTGCTGGACGAGCCCGCCCGCGCCGCGCGCCAGTCCACGGATGCGCTGCTGAACCTGCTGCTGCGCCGCGACCTGCGCATCTCCTACCGCAACGAGGTGGCCGCGCCGCTGCGCGAGATCTTCGCCGGCCGCGAATGGGATGCGCTCATGCGCCGGCTGGACGCGATTCACAGCGACATCCGTTCCAGCCGTCTGTTCGTCGCCACCCACATGCATGCCGGCGACGGCAATGTGCACACCAATATCCCGGTCAACTCCAACGACTACCAGATGCTGCGCGAGGCCGACCAGATCGTCGACCGGGTGATGCAGCTGGCGCGCGCCCTCAATGGCGTGATCTCGGGCGAACACGGCATCGGCCTGACCAAGATCCAGTACCTGGAGCCGGAGGCCATCGAGGCCTTCGCGAGCTACAAACAGAAGGTCGACCCCGAGGGCCGCTTCAACACCGGCAAGCTGCTGGCCGGCTCGGGCCTGGCCAACGCCTACACCCCCTCGTTGCGTCTGGTGCAGCAGGAGGCGCTGCTACTGGAGGAAAGCGAGCTGGGCACGCTCAACGATTCCATCAGCAACTGCCTGCGCTGCGGCAAGTGCAAGCCGGTGTGCACCACCCATGTGCCGCGCGCCAACCTGCTGTACTCGCCGCGCAACAAGATCCTGGGTACCGGGCTGATCATCGAGGCCTTCCTGTACGAGGAGCAGACCCGGCGCGGCCTGTCGGTGCAGCACTTCGACGAGATGAACGACGTCGCCGACCACTGCACCATCTGCCACAGGTGCCTCAATCCCTGCCCGGTGGACATCGACTTCGGCGATGTCAGCATCACCATGCGCAGCATCCTGCGTGACCGTGGCCAGAAGCGTTTCAGCCCGGCCACCTTCGCGGCCATGACCTATCTCAACGTCACCGACCCGCGCACCATCAAGCTGATCCGCAAGCTGATGATCGAATGGGGCTACAGGGGGCAGCGCTGGGCCTACCAGCTGGCGAAGCGCCTGCCGCTGATGCAGAAGAAGGCGCCGCCGGCGGCGACCTCCAAGCCGATGACGGTGACCGAGCAGGTGATCAACTTCATCCGCAAGCCGATGCCCGACGATATCCCGCACGAGACCATGCGCGCCCAGCTCGGGCTGGAGGACGACAAGCTGGTGCCCATCCTGCGCGACCCGGGCAAGGTCGACGACGATTCCGATGCGGTGTTCTATTTCCCCGGCTGCGGCTCGGAGCGCCTGTTCAGCCAGATCGGCATGGCCACGCTCGCCATGCTGTATGAGGTCGGCGCCCAGACGGTGCTGCCGCCCGGCTACCTGTGCTGCGGCTACCCGCAGAAGGCCGGCGGCCAGACCGAGAAGGGACGGAAGATCACCACCGACAACCGGGTGCTGTTCCACCGTGTGGCCAACACCCTGAACTATATGGACATCAAGACGGTGGTGGTCTCCTGCGGTACCTGCATGGATCAGCTGATGGAGTATCAGTTCGACCGGATCTTCCCCGGCTGCCGGCTGCTGGATATCCATGAGTACCTGATGGAGAAGGGCATCTCGACGGAAGGCGTGGAGGGCGTGCAGTACCTGTACCACGACCCCTGCCACACCCCGATGAAGAAGCACCAGCCCACCCAGGTGGCGGAGAAGCTACTGGGTCAGTCGGTGCAGCTTTCCGATCGCTGCTGCGGGGAGGCCGGCACCTTCGCCGTGTCGCGTCCGGATATCGCCACCCAGGTGCGCTTCCGCAAGCAGGAGGAGATCGAGAAGGGCATCGAGCAGCTCACCGGCGAGAAACAGGTGCGCAACGGCAACGTCAAGATGCTCACCTCCTGCCCCGCCTGTCAGCAGGGCCTGTCGCGCTACGCCGACGACACCGGCATCGAGACGGACTACATCGTCATGGAACTGGCCAACCGCATGCTGGGCGACGGCTGGCAGAAGCGTTTCATCGACCGGGTGAAGGAAGGCGGGGTGGAGCGGGTGCTGCTGTAGTTCAAGAGCGCCACGGACTACACGGAAAGCACGGAAATTATTATTGGAGAGAGAGCCGAAGCGGCTTCGTCTGGCCTTAAGTCCGTCATCCCCGCGCAGGCGGGGATCCACATACCGCCGTGGTCACTGGATCCCCGCCTGCGCGGGGATGACGGCGGATCTTAACACCAGCCCGAGACGTTGCATTGGCTCTGTCCGTGCTTTCCGTGTTTTCCGTGGCGCTCTTGACCTTGACCTTGATCTTGATCTTCACTTGCCGCCGAGCGTCTGCACCCCTTCCGCCGTACCCAGCAGCAGCACGTCCGCCGGGCGCAGGGCGAAGATGCCGACCGTGACTACCCCGGCGAGGTTGTTGATCTGCGCCTCCAGCTTGGTCGGTTCCATGATCTGCAGGCCGTGCACGTCCAGGATGACGTTGCCGTTGTCGGTGGTGAAGCCGGCGCGCAACTCCGGGCGGCCGCCCAGCTTGGTCAATTCGCGGGCGATATAGCTGCGGGCCATGGGGATGACCTCGACCGGCAGCGGGAAGTTGCCGAGCACGTCGACCAGCTTGGAGCCGTCGGCGATACAGACGAACTTCTTCGCCACCGCGGCGACGATCTTCTCCCGGGTGAGTGCGCCGCCGCCGCCCTTGATCAGGTGCAGGTGTTTGGTGGCCTCGTCGGCGCCGTCGATATAGACCGACACCTCGTCCACGTCGTTCAACTCGTAGACCGGGATACCGTGGCCCTTGAGGCGCTCGGCGCTGGCCACGGAACTGGCCACTGTCCCCTCGATTTTACCCTTGATCTTCGCCAGTTCGTCGATGAACAGGTTGGCGGTCGAGCCGGTGCCGATGCCGATGACCGTGCCGGGCACCACGTATTCGATGGCGGCCTCGGCGACCTTTTGTTTGAGTTCGTCCTGGTTCATGTCCCGCTCCTGATATGGCAATCCCCCAATCTTAACCCGCCATGGGATTGAAAAAAAAGTCAAAATCAAGAGCGCCACGGAATACACGGAAAGCACGGAAGAAGTGACTGATGCATAAGCTTCCCTGAATGATCAACCCGTTCCTCGTCATCCCGGCATACGCCGGGATGACGGAAGAGTCGTAGGTCGGCTTAGCCCGCGGGGCGTAATTTGACGTTCTCCGTGGACCCTGTCGGGTTATGCTGCGGCTGACCCGGTCTGCCAGATTTCTTCGCGTCCGTGCTTTCCGTGTCTTCCGTGGCTATCCCTGTCTTTTATCCACTCCCGTGGCGCACTTGTCGCCTGATCTGCTATCGTAGCGCCATGCCGGAACGCACCCTCAAGCTCATTCTCAACGCCCGCGTCTACGACGTGGCGCGCGAGACGCCGCTCGACCCGGCGCCGCGGCTGTCCCGGCGGCTGGGCAACCGGGTCTGGATGAAACGCGAAGACCTGCAGCCGGTGTTTTCCTTCAAGCTGCGCGGGGCCTACAACCGCATTGCCCATCTCGACGATGACGCCTGCGCCAAGGGCGTGATCGCGGCCTCGGCCGGCAACCATGCCCAGGGCGTGGCGCTGGGGGCGCAGTACCGCGGCATCAAGGCCCTGATCGTAATGCCGCGCACCACGCCCCAGATCAAGGTGGATGCGGTGCGCAGCTTCGGCGCGAGGATCGTGCTGCACGGCGACAGCTATGACGAGGCCTACGCCCACGCCATGGAACTGGTGGAGAAGCAGGGACTGACCTTCGTTCACCCCTTCGATGATCCGCTGGTCATCGCCGGCCAGGGTACGGTGGGCATGGAGATTCTGCGCCAGTTCTCGGGCGATCCGGACGCGGTGTTCGTTCCGGTGGGCGGCGGCGGGCTCATTGCCGGCATTGCCGCCTACATCAAGACCCTGCGTCCGCACATCCGCATCGTCGGGGTGGAACCGGAAGATGCCCCCAGCCTGTACACGGCCATGCAGCGCCAGCGCCGGGTCACGCTCAAGCAGGTCGGCATTTTCGCTGACGGCGCGGCTGTGCGTACTGTCGGCAAGGAGCCCTTCCGCATCGCCCGCAAGCTGGTCGACGAGGTCATCCTGGTCAGCACCGACGAGATCTGCGCGGCCATCAAGGACATCTATGACGACACCCGCTCCATTGTCGAGCCCGCCGGGGCCCTGTCGGTGGCGGGGATGAAGCGTTATGTGGAGACCCATGGCACCACAGATCAGGACCTGGTCACCATCAGCAGCGGGGCCAACATCAATTTCGACCGCCTGCGCCACGTGGCCGAGCGGGCCGAACTGGGCGAGCGTCGCGAGGCGCTGCTGGCCGTGACCATCCCCGAACGCCCGGGCAGCTTCCGCGCCTTCTGCAAGGCCATCGGCCAGCGCAGTATCACCGAGTTCAACTATCGTTATTCGGATGCCGCTGAAGCGCACGTGTTCGCCGGGGTGGAGATGACCGGCGGGGAGGAGGAGCGCCGGGAGTTGGTCGAACGGCTGCAGGCCGAGGGCTATCCGGTGCTGGACATGACCGACAACGAGATGGCCAAGCTGCACATCCGTCACCTGGTCGGCGGTCATGCCGGCGGGCTGGAGGACGAGATCCTGTACCGCTTCGAGTTCCCCGAGCGCCCCGGCGCCCTGCTGAAATTCCTCACCGCCATCGGTCAGCACTGGAATATCAGTCTGTTTCACTACCGCAACCACGGCGCGGCCTACGGCCGGGTGCTGGCCGGCATCCAGGTGCCGGTGAAGGACCGCAAGCGCTTCCGCGAGTACCTGGACAAGGTCGGCTATCCCTACTGGGAGGAGGACGGCAACCCGGCCTATGAGTTGTTCCTGGGGTGAAATTCAAGAGCAAAGAGCGCCACGGAATACACGGAAAGCACGGACACAAATACCGTATAGCCACGAAACCCACGAAATCCACTAAAAATGTAATATCGCATCGCCATGGCGCTACGCGCCTGGCGATGCATAAATAAGATATTTCGTGGATTTGGTGGATTTCGTGGCGTATTCGCTCTGACGGATCAGCAGGACGTCACATCCGCATGCAGGCCCATCCGGTTGAGCTGGTTGATGATGGGCATCGGCATACCGCGCTGCGGTTCGTATTCCACCAGCAGGTCATGCGGCAGCCGGCTGTTGACCTCGACGTCGGTGACGAAGGACAGGCCGCCGATCGTCTCATGCAGTTCCTGCAGCTGTTCCGGAGTCAGTTCCTCATCGATATGGATATAGATGGTATGCATCATAACGGCCTCCTGCGCCTTCAAGGCGCGATCGCCGGCATCGACCGGGATGCCTTTACCTTCCTATAGTAGAGGCCGTGGAGCGGGTCAAGCGATGGTCTCGCCAGCGATCATATGGTTTTTGTCCGTGCTTTCCGTGCAGTCCGTGGCGCTTTTGCTTTTTATTCCAGCCCGAGGATGAAATCCCACTGCCGCTTCGTCACCGGCATGATGGACAACCGGTTGCCCTTACGCACCAGGGGCATGTCCTCCAGTTCCTTGTATTGCTTCAGTTCCGACAGCGGTATGTTGCGCTTGAGCTTGCGCACGTACTGCACGTCCACCATGAACCAGCGGGGATTGTCCGGATCGCTCTTGGGGTCGTGGTATTTGGCCTCGGGATCGAAGGCGGTGTGGTCGGGATAGCCCTCTTTCACGACCTTCATGATGCCGACGATGCCGGGCTCGTCACAGTTGGAGTGATAGAAAAAGACCTGATCGCCCTTTTTCATTTCGTCCCGCATCATGTTGCGCGCCTGATAGTTGCGCACGCCGTCCCAGTGCTCGGTCTTCTTCGGCGCCTGTTTCAGGTGGTCGATGCCGAAGACGTCGGGTTCCGATTTCATCAGCCAGTAGTTCATCTTTATCTCCTGTTTGGGCTGAGGCCTGTATTTGCTCCCGGCGGCTTTAACGCAGAGGCCGCAAAGGCGCAGAGACGCAAAGATATTTATTATTCGATTACTCTGCGCCTCCGCGTCTCTGCGTACTCTGCGTTATTCCCGCCCGCGTTTGGAAGTAGTATTAAAATCGAACAGGGATATCCTGGCCTCCGTTACCACCCCGGCCAGCGGCACGTCCCAGGGCTGGTGGTCGAGTTGCGGCTGGCGCTGGAACTCGTAGGCCAGCCCCAGCAATCTGGGCCGGCGGTAACTGCGGTGGCGGGCGAGGTAGGCGAAGCTGCGGTCGTAGAAGCCGCCGCCCATGCCCAGGCGGTTGCCCTGGTTGTCGAAGGCGACCAGCGGGGCCAGCACCAGATCGAGCCGATGGGGCGAGACGCGGGTGTGGGCCGCGCGCGCCGGCTCCAGGATACCGAAGCGGTTGGGGACCAGTTTGTCCTCGGGCCTGTAGGGCGCGAACCAGAGCCGGTTCTCGCCGCAGGGCAGCAGTACCGGCAGGTAGAGGATCTTGCCCATGGTCCAGGCGCGCTGCATCAACGGGGTGGCGTCGACTTCGCCGTCCACCGCCAGATAGGCGGCAATGTGGCGGCTGGCATAGAACAGCTTGTGCCGGTGCAGGCGGCGGTCCACGGCCTCGGCGAGTTGCTGCCGCTGGCGGGGGCTGAGGGCGCGTCGGGCCTGGCGCATGCGGCGGCGCAGCGATCTGCGGTCGGTCATGTTTTTATGTCAAAGATCAAGAGCGCCATGGAAAACACGGAAAGCACGGACGTGAAAGATCTATGGTAGGTCGGGTTAGCAAAGCGTAATCCGACATGTGCCGCGGAAAGTGTCGGGTTACGCCCTGCGGGCTAACCCGACCTACGAATACATTGTTCACGTCCGTGTTTTCCGTGGCTATAAATAAAGGCGGCACCCTCCGCCCGTACCGTTGCGGCCGTTGACCTTGAACCGTAAGTTCAAGTTGGGAACTTCGCAGCGTACCTTCAGGCTTACCGCGCATGGCGGTCGTGCGCACCGGCCGCTGAAGCCTGTTCCCGAGGTCAAAGATTGTCGGCTCAAGAATTACCTGACCGCTGACCTGTAGCGCAGGGGGTGCCGTGGGGACAGTATAACGCATCCGGGGGCGGGGCTCTCAAGGGGTGATCAAGAGCGCCACGGAATACACGGAAGGCACGGAAATTTCTGTGTTTCATTGCCGGGTCGCTATGCGCCCGGCAAAGAATGAAATGTTTTCGCTTTGGTTTTTGTCCGTGTTTTTCCGTGTATTCCGTGGCGCTTTCTATTATTTCGGAAAAATCACAATTCCAGCTGATTGCCCTTGTTCAGGGCCAGCTCGATCTTTTCCTGCAGGCTGCGGATGCGGGTGCTGATGTTCTGATAGTAGTCCTGCTTGCGGTTCTGCTTCTCGAGCAGTTCATGTGCCAGGTTCAGCGCGGCCATGACGGCGATGCGGTCGGTGCCGATGATCTTGCTGTTGTCGCGGATCTCGCGCATCCTGGCGCTGAGGTATTCAGCCGAGGCGATGAGACCGTCGCGTTCCTCCTCGGGGCAGGAAATGCGGTAGTCCTTGTCCAGGATCTTGACGGTGATCGGCTTGGCATCCGTCCCCTGGCTCACGTGCTCTGCTCCATGGCCTTGAGGCGGCTGATCATGGCCTCGACCCGGCTGCGGGCCATTTCGTTGCGCTCGACCAGCTGGGACCGTTCCGAGGTCAGGCTGTGCTGCTGGGCGCGCAGGGAACGGTTCTCCTCCTTGAGCCGCTCGACCGTGCGGATCAGTTCGTCAATGCGGAATTCCAGGCGCTTAAGTTCCTGTTCCGCCATTTGTTGTACGCTGTCCTTTTCCATGGCGTTCACTATAGATCGGTGGCTTGACAGGGTCAATTGTCCGTGTGTCAGCGGCCTGCATGGCGTTGCTCAGGATTGGGGCCGCAGATATGTCATAATGGCGGCGAATTCTGCCGAATCTTGATTCCCGCCATGACGACGACGACCGACAGCTATCAACGCCTGGAAGCCAGCCTGGCCCGGGCCCGCTCCGAGCTTGACGCCGCCGAGGCCCAGGGCCTGTTCTGCGGCCTGCTGTGCGCGTCCGGACGGGTCAATGAAACACAATGGCTGAGCGAGATCTTCGAGGAGGGCGTCGATACCGACAGCGCCGCGGTCGAGGCCTGCCGCAAGGAGCTCAACAGCCTGGCGGAGTCTCTGAGTACGGCGCTGTACTCGGGCGACATGGAACTGGAACTGATGCTGCCGGATGACGAGGCCCCGCTGGGCGACCGTACCGAGGCGCTGGGCAGCTGGTGCCACGGTTTCCTGTTCGGCCTGGGACTGGGCGGCGTCCGCCAGGATGAGATCCGTTCGCCCGAGGTGCGTGAGCTGTTGCAGGACATGGGTGAGATCGCCCGCCTGAACCTGGACGGGGAAGAGGGCAGCGAGGAGGACGAGGCCGCGCTGACCGAGATCGTGGAGTACCTGCGGGTCGGGGTGCTCTACATCGCCGAGATGCTGCAGCCCCTCCAGGCGCCGCCGCGGCTGCAGTAGGGCCCGTCATTGCGAGGAGCACAGCGACGTGGCAATCTCCAGCTGATTCATTCTTCATTATGGGATTGCCGCGCTGCGTTTATGCCCTTCCGGACATTCGTCCATGACGGGAAAGTTGCGCGCAACCTGCCAGGGAACACGCCATGACCCCGAAGGAATTCGCCCGCCGCCGCCGCCAGCTGATGCGCATGATGGGGCCGGACTCGGTGGCCATACTGCCCACCGCGCCCGAATGCATCCGCAACCGGGACGTGGAGTTTCCGTTCCGGCCCGACAGCGACTTCTATTACCTCACCGGGTTTCACGAACCCGAAGCGGTCATGGTGCTGGCGCCGGGGCGCGATCATGGCGAATTCATCCTGTTCTGTCGCGAGCGCGATCCGGTCAGGGAGACCTGGACCGGACGCCGCGCCGGCCCCGAGGGCGCCTGCAACGATTACGGCGCCGACGATGCCTTCCCCATCGGCGACATCGATGACATCCTGCCCGGCCTGATGGAGGGCCGCGAGCGGGTGTTCTACACCATGGGGCTGCGTGCTGATTTCGATCAGCGCATGCTGGGCTGGCTCAACCGCATCCGCGCCGCCAGCCGCGGCGGTGAGCGCACCCCGGACGAGCTCATCGCCCTGGAGCACCTGGTGCATGACATGCGCCTGTACAAGAGTGCCTCCGAGTTGCGCGCCATGCGCAAAGCGGCCAGGATCGCGGCCGCCGCCCATGTGCGTGCCATGCAGGCCACCCGCCCCGGGCTGATGGAATACGCCGTCGAGGCCGAGTTCGCCCACGCCTTTCGCCGCGAGGGCTGCGAGCACGCCTATTCGCCCATCGTCGGCGGCGGCGCCAACGGCTGCATCCTGCACTACACCGAGAACAATGCCCGGCTCAACGAGGGTGAACTGCTGCTGATCGACGCCGGTGCCGAGCATGATTACTACGCCTCCGACATCACCCGCACCTTCCCGGTGGGCGGCCGTTTCAGCAAGCCCCAGCGCGCGCTCTACGAACTGGTGCTGGACGCCCAGTATGCGGCCATCGAGGAGGTGCGGCCCGGCAACCACTGGAACGATCCCCACGACGCGGCGGTGAAGGTGCTGACGAAAGGGCTGGTGCAGCTCGGCCTGCTCAAGGGCAATGTACGCAAGCTGGTGAAGGACGAGGCCTACAAGCGCTTCTACATGCACCGCACCGGTCACTGGCTGGGCATGGATGTGCACGATGTCGGCGACTACAAGGTCGGCGGCGAATGGCGGGTGCTGGAGAAGGGCATGGTGATGACCGTGGAGCCTGGGCTGTACATTCCCGCCGGCATGAAGGGCGTGGCGAAGAAGTGGTGGGACATCGGCATCCGCATCGAGGACGACGTGGCGGTCACGAAGGACGGCTACGAAATCCTCAGCACCGGCGCCCCCAAGGCGGTGGACGAGATCGAGGCCATTGTCGGCAGTGACTGAGCATTACGACATCCTGATCGTCGGCGGCGGACTGGTCGGGGCCAGCCTGGCCTGCGCTCTGGCGGGTGCCGGACTGCAGCCGCCGCTGCGCATCGGGATGATTGAGGCCGCCCCTTTCGGCAGCCGCAGTCAGGCCAGTTTCGATGACCGCGCCATCGCCCTGGCCGCCGGCTCGCGTCGGATCTTCGAAGGCATGGGATTGTGGGCCGACATCGCCCCGGCCGCCACGCCCATCGAGCGTATTCATGTCTCCGACCGCGGCCGTTTCGGCTTCACCCGTCTGGATCGGCGTGAAGAGGGCGTCCCGGCGCTGGGCTATGTGGCCCTCAGTCGTGAACTGGGGCAGGTGCTGGCTGCGCGCGTGCAGCAGTTCGACTCGCTTGAACTGATCACGCCGGCCGAAGTCAGTGCCATCGACAATGCGGGCACAATGGTGCGCGTACGCCTGCGTCATGAGGATGCCGCGGCCGAGGTCACGGCCGACCTGGTGGTGGCCGCCGATGGTGCCCGCTCGCGGGTGCGGGAGTCGCTGGGTATCGCCGCCACCGAATGGGATTACCGCCAGACCGCGGTCATTACCAATATCCGTACCGCCCGGCCCCATCAGCAGGTGGCCTACGAGCGCTTCACCGACCAGGGCCCGATTGCGCTGCTGCCCATGTCGGAGGGGCGCTGCTCGGTGGTCTGGACCCTGCCGTCGGCGCAGGTCGATGAGATCATGGCGCTCGACGATGCCGGCTTCCTGGCCCGGCTGCAGGCGCGTTTCGGCTATCGGGTGGGGCACTTCGAGCGGGTCGGCCGGCGCGACGCCTATCCGCTGCGTCTGGTGCGGGCGCAGGAATCGATTCGCCCGCGCCTGGCGCTGATCGGCAATGCCGCCCACACCCTGCATCCCATCGCCGGCCAGGGTTTCAATCTGGGTCTGCGCGATGTGGCCGCGCTGGCCGAGGTGATCTGTGATGCCCGCCGGGCGGGACGGGACATCGGCGCGGCGGCAGTGCTGCAACGCTACGCCGACTGGCGCCGGGCCGATCACCGCCGGGTGATCGCCTTCACCGACGGTCTGACCCGGCTGTTCACCCAGCCACTGGCGCCGGTGGCGCTGCTGCGCGATGCCGGCATGCTGGCCATGGATCTGTGTCCGCCGGCCAAGCGGCTGTTCGGTCGCCTGACCATGGGCCGCAGCGGCCGGCTGCCGCGGCTGGCGCGGGGGGTGCAACTGTGAGCCGGGTGATGGGCTGCGCTGCGCTTCACCCATCCCACACAGACCTTGCAGGATGGGTGAAGGCGCTATGCGCCGAAACCCATCAGGTTGGCGGATAAATCATGCCCGGTTCCGTAAATACTCATGACGTGATCATATCGGGCGGCGGCGTGGTCGGCGCCAGCCTGGCCTGCACCCTGGCCGACGCCGGGCTGCGGATTGCATTGATCGATACCCGCGAGCCGGTGACCGACTGGCCGGCCGACAGCATCGACCAGCGGGTCTATGCCGTCACCTGCGCCTCCCAGACCCTGTTCGAACGGCTGGGGGTGTGGGAGGGCATTCGTCAGCGCGGCGTGAGCCCCTATCAGGCAATGGAGGTCTGGGATGCCGCCGGCCCCGGTCGCATCCACTTCGACGCTGCGGAACTGGGTGAGCCCTGGCTGGGCCATATTGTCGAGCAGCGTGTCATCCAGGCCGCCCTGCTTGACGGCCAGCGGGCGCGGCCGGGGTTGGAACGTATCTGCCCGGGCGTGCTGGCCGATTTCCAGCTTGACCCTGCCGGGGTGTCGGTGCGGCTGGAAGATGGCCGCGAACTCACCGCCGCCCTGCTGGTCGGTGCCGACGGCGCCGGTTCCCGGGTGCGGGAGTTGGCCGGTATCGGGATCGAGACGCATGATTATGAGCAGACCGCCGTGGTCGCGGTGGTGGCCACCGATCGCCCGCATGCCGGGACCGCCTGGCAGCGCTTCCTGCCGACCGGGCCGCTGGCCTTCCTGCCGTTGCGCGACGGGCGCTGCTCCATCGTCTGGTCCACCACGCCGGAAGAGGCCGAGCGTCTGCTCGCCCTGCCGGAGGATGAATTCTGCATCGAGTTGGGGCAGGCCTTTGACTACGAACTGGGCGCGATCACGCGCGTGAACGCACGGGGCGGCTTCCCGCTGCGCCGTCTGCATGCCGTGGATTATGTGCAGCAGCGTCTGGCCCTGGTCGGCGATGCCGCCCATGTCATTCATCCGCTGGCCGGGCAGGGCGTGAACCTGGGACTGCTGGATGTGGCCGCGCTGGCCGAGGTGGTGGCGGACACTGCAGCGGCCGGCCGCGATATCGGTGCCCATGCCAACCTGCGCCGCTACGAGCGCTGGCGCCGCGGCGAGAATGCCCTGATGCAGTCGGCCATGGACGGCTTCAAGTGGCTGTTCGCCAGCCCGCTCACCCCGGTGCGCCTGCTGCGCAACCTGGGCCTGGGCACGGTGGATCGCCTGACCCCGGTCAAGTCCCTGCTGGCCCGGCATGCCATGGGTCGAGCCGGCGATCTGCCGCGGCTGGTGCGGCCGGACAGCTGATCGTAGGATGGGTGAAGCGCAGCGCAACCCATCATCCCGGTTGCGATGGGTTGCGCTTTGCTCCACCCATCCTACACATGATGTGTGACCGGTGATCGTGTGCGCATCGTCTACACTTGCCGCATGCGATTGCTCTGGTCCCTGCTGTTGACTGTCCTGATGGCGACATCGGTCGGCGCCGAGCCGCGCCCGCACCCCCGCCTGCAGCAGCTGGGCCCGAACCAGGCGCTGGACCTGGGCCGCTATGAATGCCCCAACGGCGAGGATCGCGACACCAGCAACTGCGCCACCATTACCGACTACAGCGGCCTGGTCTATCACCCGGCCCGACATCAGCTGCTGCTGTTCGGCGGCGGCCATGCCGCCACCTACCGCGACGACGTCGAGGTCCTCGATCTGGCCAGCCTGGAATGGCGCTCGGCCTATGCGCCGACCCCCTGCGAGGAGCGCCGGCTGGACAATGTGGATGTCGAGGCCGGGCGCTGGATCAGCAGCAACCACCCCATCGCCCGCCACAGTTACGACCTGCTGGCCATCGCCGGCGAGGCGGCCGAACTGTTCCTGTTCGCCAAGGTCCAGGGGCGGGGGCGCGGCTGCCACCGGCTCCCGGAGGGGCAGCCCTACGTCATCGCCGAGGGTCGGGTGGCGGCCTACGACCCGGACCGCCGCCGCTGGCGCTATACCCAGGTCCCGTCCCTGGGCTATCCCTTCGCCGCCGAGGCCGACCCGGTCAGCGGCCGGGTGCTGTTGGTGGACCGGCGCAGCCTGCGCAGCTTCGACCCGGCCAGCGGCCGCATGACCACGCACCTGGAATTCAGCCATCCCGACATGCACTGGGCCCGCAGTCTGGTCTATTTCCCGCCGCTGGATCGCTTCTACTATATGGTTCAGGGCGGGCGCGCGAAGGGCAGGCAGGTGCTCGAGGGCGTCTACGAGATCACTCTGAATCGTACCGACTGGTCGGAAAGCCGGATACGCCGGCTGGCGCTCGAATCCCCCGGCGAGACTGCTCACGCCTGGGCCTACGATCCGGTGCATGAACTGATCGGCGGCGGGGTGCGGCAGGGGCATTTCTTTGCCTTCGATCCACGCCGCGGCGAGTGGCATGTTGCTGAAATAGAAACGGATTCAGGGGTCCCTGTGGGCACGGTGAGCGACTACGCCCTGGCCTTCGATCCGGTCAGCGGGGTCTATCTGTGGCGCAGCGACCGGCGCTCGGGACGCCGTACCTGGGCCTATCGCTGGGGAAATACCCTGACTGATTGAGGTTTTAAGGGGGCGGACTTGGATTCTCGCAGGCAGCCGGGTATAGTCAATCCATCAACTGATTACCGCTGCGGGAGAGAGCCCCACCTGATCCACCACGGGGCCGCCGAAGGCGCAACTCGCCCGGAAACGCTCAGGCAGAAGGACCGTCGCGGTACGTTGACTCTGGAGAGCGGTCTGCCCCGACTATCGGACTGGCAGGCCCACCGAAGGGGCGGGGCGTCCGGCAGGCGCCTACACTCTCAGGTTGGAAAGCCCGGCTTTCCGTGGACAGAGGGGCGACGGTTTCCATTAACCCGTCGCGCCTGCATTATCGCCGCGGCCAAGCAGTCGAGAGTCAACACCATGGGCAGACATACCCCGTTGTACGACCTGCACGTCCGCCAGGGCGGCAAGCTGGTCGATTTCGCCGGCTGGGACATGCCGATCAACTACGGCTCCCAGGTCGATGAACACCACCAGGTCCGCAGGGACGTCGGCATGTTCGACGTCTCGCACATGACGGTGGTGGACCTGCACGGCGACAATACCCGCGCCTTCCTGCGCAAGCTGCTCGCCAACAATATCGATCGTCTCCAGGCGCCCGGCAAGGCGCTGTACAGCTGCATGCTCAACGAGCAGGGCGGCGTCATCGACGACCTCATCACCTATTATGTCCGTGAGGACTGTTTCCGCATGGTGGTCAACGCCGCCACGCGGGACAAGGATCTGGACTGGATCCGCCGCCAGGCCGAGCCCTTCGGCGTCGAGGTGCAGGAACGCGACGACCTGGCCATGATCGCCGTCCAGGGGCCGAACGCACGGGAACACGTGCTGAACCTGTTGCCGGCCACCCTGCGTGACGGCGCGGCGGAACTCAAGCCCTTCTTCGCCGCGTTGAACGGCATGCAGGAATCCGGCTGGTTCGTGGCCCGCACCGGCTACACCGGCGAGGACGGCTTCGAGATCGTCCTGCCCGAAGCCGATGCCCCGCGCCTGTGGCAGGCCCTGTTCGACAATGGCGTCAGTCCCATCGGCCTGGGCGCGCGCGACACCCTGCGCCTGGAAGCGGGCATGAATCTCTACGGTTCCGACATGACCGAGGAGACCACGCCGCTGGAGTCCGGCCTGAGTTGGACCCTGGCCTGGGAGCCCGCCGAGCGTGACTTCATCGGCCGCGCGGCGCTCGAGGCCCAACGCGAGGCCGGGGTGGCAAGCAAGCTGGTCGGCCTGGTGCTCGAGGGCAAGGGCGTGATCCGCAATCACCAGAAGGTGATCACCGAGGCCGGCGAGGGCGAGGTGACCAGCGGCAGCTTCTCGCCCACGATCGGCGGCTCGATTGCGCTGGCACGCATCCCGGCCGCGGCCGGTGACAAGGTCGAGATCGAGATCCGCGGCAAGCGCATCCCGGCCCGCGTAGTCAAACCGCCCTTTGTCCGCCACGGCGAAGTCAGGGTCTGACTGAAGATCAGGAGCGCCACGGAATACACGGAAAGCACGGAAAATATGAATGTAACACCGTTAGTATCATCGCCTCGGCGCTACGCGCCCGGCGATGACAAAAAAACATTCAGTGTTTTCCGTGTATTCCGTGGCGCTCTTGATCTACGTGGCGCTCTTTAAATTACACCTCACAACGAAGAGGACAGATAGATGAGCGAAGTACCCGGCGAACTCAAATACACCAAAAGCCATGAATGGGTGCGCATCGAGGCCGACGGCAGCGTCGTGGTCGGCATCACCGATCACGCCCAGGACCAGCTCGGTGACATGGTCTATATCGAGGTGCCCGAGGCGGGAACCAGTTTCGCCGCGGGCGATGCCTGCGCCGTGGTGGAGTCCGTGAAGGCCGCTTCCGACGTCTACGCGCCCATTGCCGGCGAGGTCACCGAGGGCAACGATGCCCTGGCCGACAGCCCGGAACTGGTCAACCAGGATCCCTTCGGGGACGGCTGGCTGATGAAGCTCAACCCGGGCGACAGCAGCGAACTGGACGGACTGATGGATGCCGAAGCCTATCAGGCCTTCCTCGAGTCCGAGGAGCACTGATTCATGCCCAGAGTAGGATGGGTGGAGCGAAGCGCAACCCATCATTGCCTGGCCGCGATGGGTTACGGCGCTGCGCGCCTTCACCCATCCTACATTTGAGAATCTGCAGCTGATTGAATATGCCTTTTATTCCGCACACAGAAGATGACATCCGCGCCATGCTCGAGGCCATCGGGGCCGAGAGCATTGAGGCCCTGTTCGACGAGATCCCGCAGGATCTGCGCATCAAGCACCTGGACGGAGTGCCCGAGACCCTGGGCGAGCCCGAACTGGCCCGGCTGATGCTGGAGCGCGCCGAACAGGACGGCCGGCCGCTGAACTTCATCGGCGCCGGCGCCTACGAGCACCACATCCCGGCGGCGGTGTGGGAGATCACCACCCGTGGCGAGTTCTACAGCGCCTATACGCCCTACCAGGCCGAGGCCAGCCAGGGCACGCTGCAGGTGATCTACGAATACCAGACCATGATGACGCGGCTGATGGCCATGGACGCCTCCAACGCCTCGCTCTACGACGGCGCCTCGGCGCTGGCCGAGGCGGTGCTGATGGCGGTGCGGGCCAATCGCAAGTCGAAGTCGCGCAAGGTACTGATGCCGGTGGCCGTGCATCCGACCTATCGCGCCACCACCCGCACTATTGTCGACAATCAGGACATCGATCTGGTCGAGGTCCCCTACGATCCGGCCGGCGGCCATACCCCGGTCGAGGCACTGAAGCAGTACGAGGGCGAGGACATCACCGCCCTGGTGATCGCCCAGCCCAACTTCTTCGGCATCCTCGAGGACGTGGACGACCTGACCGACTGGGCCCACGCCAACGGCGCACTGGTCATCGCCGTGGCCAATCCCATGGCCGCGGCCCTGCTCACCCCGCCGGGGCGCTGGGGCGAGAAGGGTGCCGACATCGCCTGCGGCGAGGGCCAGCCGCTGGGCGTGCCGCTGTCCTCCGGCGGGCCCTACTACGGTTACATGTGCTGCCGCAAGGAACACGTGCGCCAGATGCCCGGGCGCATCGTCGGCCGCACCGTCGACCGCGACGGCCGCACCGGCTACACCCTGACCCTGCAGGCACGCGAGCAGCATATCCGCCGCTCCAAGGCGACCTCCAACATCTGCACCAATCAGGGCCTGCTGGTGACCGCCTCGACCATCTTCATGGCCATCGTCGGCGGCGCCGGGCTGCAGCGCATTGCCGCGGCCAGCCATGCCAACACCCGTGCGCTGGTGCAGCGGTTCCGCGACAACGCTCATGTCGGACCGGTGTTCAACCGGCCCTATTTCCACGAGTGCGTGCTCAAGGTGGGAGCGCCGCTGGACAGCATCCTACCCGGGCTGGCCGAGGATAACCTGATCGCCGGCTACGCCCTGGCGCAGGACTACCCCGAACTGGAGGACTGCCTGCTGGTCTGCGCCACCGAGACCAAGACCGGGCAGGACCTGGACCGCTACGCGGATGCGTTGAACCGGGTCGTTGGCGAGCGCGCCGATGCCGGGCGTACGTCCAAACCGAAGCTCGCCTGAGCGATTTGAGGCGATACGAGATGATGGCCACGGAAAACACGGAAAGCACGGACAGAAATAATGAACGCGTAGGTCGGGTTAGCCCGCAGGGCGTAACCCGACGAATTCCGCGGACGTTGTCGGGTTGCGCTGCGGTTGACCCTTGTACGGTGTCTTGTTGGGTTACGGCGCTTCGCGCCTAACCCAACCTACATGGAATTGTCCGTGCTTTCGGTGTTTTCCGTGGCTATGAAAACCGGAATCGGGATGTCATCAACACACAGGCACCAGGAGGTGGACCATGGCACAAATCACGCTGGAAGGTAATCCGATCAACACCATCGGCGAACTGCCGGCCGTCGGCAGCCAGCTGCCTGACTTCAAGCTGGTGGACAAGGATCTCAATGACGTGAGTCTGGCCAGCTTCAAGGGCAAGAAGAAGCTGATCAACATCGTGCCCAGCCTGGACACGGGCGTATGCGCCGCCTCCACGCGCAAGTTCGACCAGCTGGCCGGCGGCCGCGATGACGTGGTGGTGCTGACCGTCTCCGCCGACCTGCCCTTTGCCCTGGGTCGCTTCTGCAGCGCCGAGAACATCGACAAGGTGCAGGCCCTGTCGATGATGCGCGACCGCAACTTCGGCAAGGACTACGGCGTGCTGATCACCGACGGCCCGCTGGCGGGCATCAACTCCCGCGCCGTGGTGGTGGCTGACGAGAACGACCGGGTGGTCCACGCCGAGCAGGTGCCCGAGATCACCCAGGAGCCGGATTACGACAAGGCCATCGCGGCGTTGTGAATTTTTAAGATCAAGAGAAGAGCGCCACGGAATACACGGAAATCACGGAAATATCTATGTGACAGCCTTGGGTCATCGCCCGGGCGCTGCGCGCCCGGCGATGACAACAAAACATTCAGTGTTTTCCGTGTATTCCGTGGCGCTCTTGCAAGAACTTTTACCGACGAGACATTTGAATCATGCTGATTTTTGAACATTCCCGATCCGGCCGCGAGGCCCCCGGCCATTCGCCGCGCGAGCTGGCGGATGTCAGCGACATCCCCGCCGGCCTGCGACGCGAGGACGTGCCCGGGCTGCCCGAGGTGTCCGAGCTGCAGGCGGTGCGTCACTACACGCGGCTGTCGCAGAAGAACTTCTCCATCGACACCCAGTTCTATCCGCTGGGTTCCTGCACCATGAAGTACAATCCGCGGGCCTGCAACACCTACGCCATGCTGCCCGGCTTCCTGGGCCGGCATCCGCTGGCGCCGGCCGCGACCGGCCAGGGCTTCATGGCCTGCATGTACGAGTTGCAGGAGATGCTCAAGGATATCACCGGCATGAAGGCGGTCTCGCTGACCCCGGCCGCCGGCGCCCAGGGCGAGTTCACCGGTGTGGCCATGATCCGCGCCTATCACGACGCGCGTGGTGACACTGAACGCAGCGAGATCATCGTCCCGGATGCCGCCCATGGCACCAACCCGGCCACGGCCACCATGTGCGGTTACAAGGTGCGCGAGATCCCCACGCTGAAGGATGGCGATGTGGATCTCGAGGCCCTGAAGGAGGCCGTCGGCCCGCAGACGGCGGGCATCATGCTGACCAACCCGTCCACCCTGGGTGTGTTCGAGCGCAGGATCCAGGAGATCGCCCGCATCGTGCACGAGGCCGGCGGCCTGCTCTACTACGACGGTGCCAACCTCAACGCCATTCTGGGCAAGGTGCGCCCCGGCGTGATGGGTTTCGACGTCATCCACATGAACCTGCACAAGACCTTCTCCACCCCGCACGGCGGCGGCGGCCCGGGCGCCGGCCCGGTGGGCGTGTCCGAGCGCCTGGAGCCGTTCCTGCCGGTGCCGATGGTGGGCCGCGACGGCGACCGCTATCACTGGATCACCGAAAAGGAGAAGCCGCAGAGCATCGGCCGGCTGTCGGCCTTCATGGGCAATGCCGGCGTGCTGCTGCGTGCCTACATCTATGCCCGGCTGCTGGGCCGCGAGGGCATGCACCGCGTCGCCGACTTCGCCACGCTCAATGCCAACTACCTGATGGTGAAGCTGCGCGAGGCCGGCTTCGACCTGGCCTTCCCCGGGCGCCGCGCCACCCACGAGTTCATCGTCACCCTCAAGCGCCAGAAGAAGGAACTGGATGTGACGGCCATGGACTTCGCCAAGCGGCTGCTGGACTACGGCTATCACGCCCCGACCACCTACTTCCCGCTGCTGGTGCCTGAATGCCTGCTCATCGAGCCGACCGAGACCGAGGCGCGCGAGGAACTCGACGGCTTCGTCGAGGCCATGGTGAAGATCCAGGAGGAGGCCGAGACCAACGCCGAAGTGCTCAAGGAGGCCCCGCACACCCAGCCGGTGCGGCGTCTGGATGATGTGCGCGCCGCGCGCGAGCTGGATCTCGCCTGGGTGGAGAACTGAATGTGGGCAAACCGGATGGCAATACCGGTTTCATCCGTCTGATCAACGCCACCCGCTTCTCCTGGCGCGGCTGGAGCGCTGCACTGCGCCACGAGGCGGCCTTCCGCCAGGAAATGGCCGCCACCCTGGTATTCGTCCCCCTGGCGCTGTGGCTGGGCGAGACCGGTGTGGAAAAGGCCCTGATGATCGCCAGCTGGATGCTGGTGCCCATCGTCGAACTGCTCAACTCGGCCATGGAGACGGTCATCGACCGTTTCAGTGACGAGCACCACCCCCTGGCCGGTCGCGCCAAGGACATGGGTTCGGCGGCGGTGCTGACCAGTCTGCTGACGGCCGGCGCGGTCTGGGCGCTGATTTTGTTTTTCTGAGATGGCCACGGAAAACACGGAAAGCACGGACAAAGGCATAACCATTCAACAGGTGGAACCCGGCAGAATACATGGCTTCGGTATTACACCGTCATTCCCGCGTAGGCGGGAATCCATAAACCGCCGCGGCAACTGGATCCCCGCCTACGCGGGGATGACGGTGTCTCTGGTTCTGCAGGCGGCTTGTTGGGTTACGGCGCTGCGCGCCTGACCCAACCTGCTTTGAATTGTCCGTGCTTTCCGTGTATTCCGTGGCTATTACTCTGGTTCTTATCGAATTCATTTAAAGCTGTAACGGAGGTATCCGAATGTCTGCTCTGATCTGTGGTTCCATGGCCTATGACACCATCATGGTGTTCCACGACAAGTTCAAGAACCACATCCTGCCCGACAAGGTCCACATCCTGAACGTGGCCTTCCATGTGCCGGACATGCGCCGCGAGTTCGGCGGCTGCGCCGGCAACATCGCCTACAACCTCAAGCTGCTGGGCGGTGAGGGCAAGCCCATGGGCACGGTGGGCGCGGACTTCGGCCCCTATGCCGAATGGATGGACCAGCACGGCATCGCGCGCGACCACATCAAGCAGATCAACGAGACCTATACCGCGCAGGCCTTCATCACCACCGACATGGACGACAACCAGATCATCGCCTTCCATCCCGGTGCGATGGATCTGGCGCATCAGAACCGGGTCCAGGACGCCAGCGGCGTGACCCTGGGCATGGTCTCGCCCGACGGCCGGGATGGCATGATCGAGCACGCGACCCAGTTCGCCGAGGCCGGCATTCCCTTCATTTTCGACCCGGGCCAGGGGCTGCCCCTGTTCGGCGGCGACGACCTGAAGGATTTCATCGACAAGGCCAGCTATGTCTGCGTCAACGACTATGAGGGCGAACTGATCCAGGAACGCACCGGCTGGTCGCCGCACGAGATCGCCGAGCGGGTCGAGGCCCTGATCATCACCCGCGGCGCCAAGGGCTCGGAGATCTATCTCAAGAACAAGCGCATCGATATCCCGGCCGCCAGGCCGCACGAAATCAATGATCCGACCGGCTGCGGCGATGCCTTCCGCGCCGGCCTGCTCTACGGCCTGATGAATGATATGGATTGGGAGACCACCGGTCGCATCGCCGCCATGATGGGGGCGATCAAGATCGAGAAGCACGGCACCCAGAACCACAGCTTCAGCCGCGCCGAGTTCGAGGAGCGCTACAAGGAAAGCTTCGGCCACGGACTGGCCTGGTAAGTCGTCAAGCAACCAACGTCATCCCCGCCTGCGCGGGGATGACGTTGTTTAACCGTAGCCGCATATCCCGGTGCCCGAGGGACATGCAGTGAAAAGGCCTGACGGTCGAGGCTCGGGCCACAGATCTCCTCACTCCTCACTCCTCACTCTTTCACCGATTCCTCTAAAGTAATAATTGTTTCAATCCGTTAACATCGATATTGATGCCCGCTCCCATCCCCGCTAATATCCATTAAATTAATATGGTTATAATGGCCGGCGGTAATGGCAAGATAACTTCAGGTCTCTGAAAATAAAGATGAATACGCGTCTGGAAGAGGTGCTCCAGCCGTCCTGGCTGGGCTATCTGGCAGAGCCTTTCGCGGGCTGGCGCGGCTGGGTGGTCCCGCTCGGTCTGAGCCTGCTGCTGGTGTTGATCAGCCAGACCAACTTCGTCCTGTTCCATACCCTGGCCGAACTGTTCGCCATCATGGTGGCCATCATCCTGTCGGTGGTGGCGTGGCACACCTACAGTTTTTCCCGCAACCACTACCTGATGTATCTCGGGGTGGGGTATTTCTGGATCGCCATCCTGGACCTGCTGCATACATTGAGCTTTCCGGGTGTGAGTGTGATCCCCGCGCCCGATGCCGGGATGACGATCGAGTTCTGGATCGTAACCCGCTATTTCGAGGCCCTGCTGCTGCTGAGTGGCCCGCTGTTCTTCACCCGCAGGGTCCAGCCCGTACCGCTGCTGCTGCTGTTCGGCCTGATCGCCTGGCTGCTGGCGAGCTGGGTCTTCTCCGGCGTCATTCCCGACGCCTATGTCGAGGGTGAGGGGCTGACCCGGTTCAAGGTGCTCAGCGAATATGTGGTGATTCTGCTGCTGATGGCCTCGGCCGGCCTGTTGACCTGGTACCGCGGCCACATGGACCGGGACATCTATTTCCTGATGATCGGCGCCATCCTGCTCACCGTGGCCGCCGAACTGACCTTCACGCTCTACCACAGCGTCTACAGCACCCCGCTTCTGATCGGACACATTCTCAAGCTGCTGTCATTCTGGCTGATCTACTACGCCGTCATCCGCACCACCCTGACCGCGCCCTACCGGGTGCTGGCACGGGGGTCCAGCACCTATGACGCGATTCCCGACCCGACCCTGCTGGTGGATGCCGACGGCATCATCCGCCAGGTGAACCGGGCGGCGGCCACCCGGGCAGGCCGGGAGCCGGAGGCGGTGGTCGGGCGGCACTGCCATGATCTGTTCCACTCCGCGCAGTATTCCCAGGCCGAGTGCGTCATCTGCCAGCATGTCCACAGCAGCCAGCCGCTGTCCAGCTATGAGCAGTACCTGAGCGAGACGGGCGAATGGCGCGAGTACTCGCTGGCACCGTTCGGTCTCGTCGACGGCTTCAGGGGCATGGTGCATGTCGCCACCGACATCACCGCCCGCAAACGTGCCGAAGAGCAACTGATCCGTCAGGCCAACTATGATCAGCTGACGCACCTGCCCAACCGGGCGCTGGCCATGGACCGGCTGCAGGTCGGGCTGAGCCGGGCGGCGCACAATCACACCCAGGTCGCGGCCATGTTCATCGACCTCGACAATTTCAAGAACATCAATGATTCGCTCGGCCATCGGGTGGGCGACAAGCTGCTGGTGGAGGCAGCGGGGCGTTTCCAGGCGACGCTGGAGGCGGGTGAGACCCTGGCGCGCTGGGGCGGGGATGAGTTCCTGGTCCTGCTGCCCGAACTTCAGGGACTGGAACGCGCAGAAGCCGTTGCCGAACAGATCCTGCAGGCGATGTCCCGGCCCGTACAGATCGAACAGCGTGAACTGATTGTCTCCGCCAGTATCGGCATTGCGGTCTACCCGGATGACGGCCAGGACCCGGACGTGCTGCTCAGCGACGCCGATACCGCCATGTACCGGGCCAAGGCGGCCGGCAGAAACACCTATCGCTTCTTCACCCCGGAGATGAATCGCGACGCTGCCCTGCGCCTGGAACTGGAAACCGAGCTGCGCCACGCCGTCGAAAGAGGTGAGCTGTACATGGTTTATCAGCCCCAGGTTGACCTCGAGACCCGTCAGGTGATCGGCTGCGAGGCGCTGATGCGTTGGAGCAGCCGCCGTTTCGGCGAGGTGCCGCCGGACCGTTTCATCCCGCTGGCCGAGGAAAGCGGTCTCATCAATCCCATCGGTGAATGGATGCTCAACCGGGTGTTCGCGGACATCTCGGCCCTGAACCGGACCCTGGGGCGGCATCTGGCCGTCTCCATCAACATCTCCTCGCGCCAGCTCCGGGAGCCGAGCTTCCTGGAACGCTTCCGCCATTACCTGGACGAGTATGCGCTGGCACCGGACGGTCTGCTCATCGAGATCACCGAAAGCCTGCTGGTCGAGGACGACGAGGCCACCATGGGCTGTCTGGATGCCCTGGTGCGTATGGGCATGCGTCTGTCCATGGATGACTTCGGCACCGGTTATTCCTCGTTGAGCTACCTCAAGCGCTTCCCCTTCAGCGAAATCAAGATCGACCGCGATTTCGTCCGTGACATCTCCACCGACCCCGGCGATGCAGCCCTGTGTCTGGCCATTATCGCCATGGCGAAGGGGCTGGGCATCCAGGTGGTGGGCGAGGGCGTGGAAACCGAAGCCCAGGCTGACTTCCTGAGCGAACACGAAGCCGATATCGGCCAGGGTTACCTGTTCAGCCGGCCGCTGCGCCTGGAGGATCTGTGCGGGTATCTTGGTGTGGGAGTAAGGAGTGAGGAGTGAGAAGAATGCAGGTCGGGTCAGCCTGAAAGGCGTAACCCGACAGCTGCCGCGGGAAGTCGGGTTACGCTGCGCTAACCCGACCTACGGCTTATCCTCCCACACCTGCCCGTCCATCTCCAGCCGGCATTCCTCCGGGGTGATCACGAACCGCCCCTGCAGGGCCTCGATATCCTGTTCCAGCATCCAGGCATCGGCCCGTTCCAGCAGCCGCTGCAGCGCCAGGGCAATGGCCGCACGTTGTGCGTATTCCAGTCCCAGGCGTCGCCAGGCCTGTTCTGCTCGCTGCCGGCCCTGCTCGCCGAGTTCGAAGAAGCGGGTGATGAGTCGCTCGCGCAGCGCCTGCTCCCCGATTCGTTTCCGCAGCGCGTGCATGCGTTCGGCTGGCGTGCCCTGTTCGGGCAGCTGTCGTGCCAGGTCCGGCGGCAGAAAGGTCTCCGGCGCCTCGCCGTTGACCAGTCCCTGCAGGATATCCTCATCCACCATCTGGGAATAATCCGGGCGGATGTCCGTGCCGGTGCGTTCGCGCAGCTGAACCAGGGCCATGGCCTCGTCGCGGTGGCCGCTCAGGGTGAAGCCGCACAGATGATGGTCGACGATGTCATGAATCAGCACCGAGGTGGGGATGTTGCCGCCGGTATAGGCGGTGCTGGCGATGACGAATGCATCGTCGATGGCGATGTCCAGCTTCCAGCCGCGCGCACCGAAGCCGTCCTGCCATTCGCGGCGGTAGGTCACCGGTACATCGATCGGACCGGTTGTCTCTGCAGGTTGTGTCATTGTCGTGATTCCGTACTGTATCCAACGGCGTTCAGAAACAGCCCGATCAGCTGTTCGATCAGATCATCAAGGGCAATGTCACGATAGCGCGGGGCGTCGAGGATGCATTTGGCGTAAAGGGCCTCGCGCACCATGCCCTGGAACATCAGGCTGGCGGTGCGGCCATCCACCCGACCGACCTGATTCCCGGGTGCCAGTTCGGCCAGGCTGATCTCGATGAAGTCGGTGAAGCTCTTCCAACGCGAATCGAAAAACCGCTGGGCCACCGCCGCGTCCTCGAGCATGCCGTGCAGTTCCATGCGCAGGTAGTCCGGGTCGCGTGCCACACTGGCGGCGAACACCCGGGTCATGCGCAGCAGTACGCTGGCGAAATCCTCCGGCCCGCAAAGGGCTGCCTCCACGTAGCTTTCGCGCCGGCCGGCGATCTCGTCCAGCGCGGCCCCGTACAACGCCTCCTTGGAGTCGAAGTGGCGATAGAGCACGGCGGGGCTGACGCCCAACCGGCGTGCGATCTCATCCACCGACACCCCGTGAAAGCCCCGGTCGGCAAACAGCACCTTTGCCACCGCCAGGATCGAGGCCCGGCGTTCCGGGCCTTTCATGCGCCGGGTCATGTCGGGTCATGAAGTCTTGCGGATGAGGAATTCATATTCCCCGTTGCCCTCCCGGCTCGCGACCAGTTCGTGGCCGGTCTGCTGACAGAAGGCATCGAAATCCTTCACCGAGCCCGGGTCGGTGGCCACCACCTTGAGTACCTGACCGACGTTCATCGGGGTAATCGCCTTTTTCGCCCGCACAATGGGGAGGGGGCAGTTCAGGCCGCGTGCATCCAGTTCCTGGTCAAAGTCGCTCATGATTTGTCTCCATATATTTCAGTGAGTTGGAAATATATGCATGCACATCCCTGCATATAAGTGAGCGTTTACTAACTTATGTGAAGTAAGGCGTGCCGTCAAGTCACCACGGTATGGGGATGTACTGGTGCCGGGTTTGGGCTGTGCCCGGAGTGGAGAGATGGCGGGGTCTGCCTGGTCGCCGTGAACCCACCCTGTCAGGTTCTGTCCCGTGGCGGCAAACGGCTCGGAGTCCCAGGGTTTGAGGAATCGAGGGGATCGGCGATGGCGTATACTTTCCGCTCCGTTCGACAGGATGAAGTGAAAACCATGAGTGAATTACCCAGATGTCCGCAGTGCGGGTCGCAGTACACGTACATGGATGGCAGTCTGTACATCTGCCCCGAGTGCGCGCACGAATGGTCAATTGATGGCGAGGCAGAGACTGCTGATATGGGGCAGGTGGTCAAGGATGCCAATGGCAATGTCCTGCAGGACGGCGACAGCGTGGTTGTGATCAAGGACCTGAGGGTCAAGGGTTCGTCCTCGGTGGTGAAGGTCGGCACCAAGGTAAAGAATATCCGGCTGGTCGAGGGCGATCACAATATCGATTGCAGGATCGACGGCATTGGCGCCATGCAACTGAAATCGGAATTTGTGAAGAAGGCCTGATCAGGCCAGTGCCTCGCGGAGTTCTTCCCGCCTGCTGATCGGCGGCGAGCACCGGGTGCCCGTACAGATATAGGCGATCGTTCCTTCCCGCGGTATTTTCTCGGCAAGTGCCTCGGGCAGATCGGCGGCGTCATTCGGGATCGCCAGACACAGGCGCCTGGGGGCGCAGGCGGCGGCGCAATCCATCTGCCAGTCCTGGACGGCCTCGGTCTCGCCGCGCAGTATGACGGCCTCGCCGGGGTCGAGGAATTCCTCCAGGGCGTCGATCAGGCGGGTGCAGGCGAAGGCGTTCTGCTCCATCGGCAGCCACAGGGCGCGCAGGGTGGCCTCGGCGGCGTCCAGGTAGCGCGGCTCCGCCAGCAGGTGACCCAGGCGGACTAGCACGTGCGCCGCTACGCCGTTGCCGGCGGGCTGGGAGTCGTCATGCACCGGTTTGGGCCGCTGGATCAGGGCCTCGTGGTCGTCGGCGGTGAAGTAGAAGCCGCCGTCGTCGGCCTGGAAATGCCTGAGCACGACCTCGGTGAGTTCCAGGGCGAACTGCATGTCAGCGCTGTTCCAGCGCACCTGCAGCAGTTCCAGGATGGCGTCGATCAGGTAGACGTGATCATCCAGGTAGGCATTCAGATGCGCGCGTCCGTCCTTGCAGGTGGCCAGCAGCCGGCCGTCCTGCCACAGGGTGTTGCGGATGAACTCCAACGCCTGTTCGGCTGAGTCGGCATAGTCGGGCCGCTGCAGCTGGCGGGCGGCGATGGCCATGCCGCGGATCATGAGCGCGTTCCAGGCGGTGAGGATCTTGTCGTCGCGGCCGGGGCGCACCCGCTGCTCGCGCAGGGTGAAGAGTTTGTCCCGGGCACTGTCCAGCCGGCGTTCGACCTCAGCGGTATCGATGTTCAGATCGGCGGCAATGGTATCGATGCGCGCGAATACATGCGGATACCACCGGCCCTCGAAATTGGCCGCGCGCTCCAGGCCGTAGCGCGGGGCGAAGGCGGCGTATTCCTCCGCGCTCAGCGCGGCCTGCGCTTCGTCCGGCGTCCAGACATAGAACCTGCCTTCCTCGCCTTCAGAGTCGGCATCCAGGCTGGAGTAGTAGCCGCCTTCCGGAGATTGCATCTCGCGCATCACCCATTCGGCCGTGCTGTGTGCCGTGCGGGCGAACAGCGGCTCGCCGGTGGCGGCATGCAGCTGGCTGTACAGCGCCAGCAGCGGGCCGTTGTCATAGAGCATCTTCTCGAAGTGCGGGATCATCCAGTCGTCGTCGGTGGAGTAGCGGCAGAAGCCGCCGCCGATCTGGTCGTTGATCCCGCCCAGGGCCATGCGCTCGAGGGTGTGGGTGAGCATCTCCAGGGCGCGTGTGTCGGGGTTGCCCTGCCGGCGGCTGCGATCCCAGTGGCGCAGCAGCCGTTCCAGGCTGCCGGGGTGTGGAAACTTGGGTGCCTGGCCGAAGCCGCCGCGGGCCGCATCGTATTGCTCTTCCAGCTGGCGGCGCGCCACGTCCAGCGGCAGCAGGCTCAACTCGGCGGACTCGACCCGCTGCGGCGCGGCGATGGCCTGCATGGCGCGCATCAGGTCCTGGTTCTGGGTGGCGATGGCGTCCTTGCGCTCGCGGTAGAAGTCCGCGACCCGCTGCAGCAGTTCGGTGAAGCCGGGCAGGCCGAAGCGCGGCTGTTTGGGAAAGTAGGTGCCGCCGAAAAAGGGAATGCATTCCTCCGGGGTGAGGAACATGGTCAGCGGCCAGCCCCCGTTGCGCTGGGTGAGCAGGCTGTGGGCGACCTGGTAGATTTTGTCCAGGTCCGGGCGTTCCTCGCGGTCGACCTTGATGTTGACGAACAGTTCGTTCATCACCTGTGCGACCCCGGGATCCTCGAAGCTTTCGTGGGCCATGACATGGCACCAGTGGCAGGCCGAGTAGCCGATGGAAAGCAGGATGGGCTTGTCCTGGTTGCGGGCCAGTGCCAGGGCCTCCTCCCCCCAGGGATGCCAGTCCACCGGATTGTCGGCATGCTGCAGCAGGTAGGGGCTGGTCTCGCCGGCCAGGTGATTGGTCTTGACGTCAGTCATGCGGCCTCCGGACCTAACCTATATAATCTGGTGCCGACTATACCGGCCGGTTCCGGCCGAACTCAATTACACCGAGACGGCACATGGATTTATCGGTCGTGGTACCGGTCTTCAACGAAGCGGACAATATCCGGCCCCTGCTGGAGGAGATCCGCGCTGCGCTGGAAGGCCGCTTCGACTACGAGGTGATCTATGTGGACGACGGCAGCCGCGATGTCACCCTCACGCAGTTGCGCGACTGCCGGTATGAGTTTCCGCGCCTGCGCATCCTGTCTCATGCCGCCAGCTGTGGCCAGAGCGCGGCCATCCGCAGCGGGGTGCGGGCGGCGCACGCGCCCTGGATCGCCACCCTGGACGGCGACGGCCAGAACGATCCCGCCGATATCCCCCCGCTGTGGGCGCGGTTGCGTGCCGATCAGGGCAGTCCGCCCCTGTGGCTGATCGCCGGCTGGCGGCGACAGCGCCGCGACAGCGCGGCCAAACGCCTGGCCTCGCGCGTGGCCAACGGGGTGCGCCGCCGGCTGCTGGGCGACGACACGCCGGATACCGGCTGTGGACTGAAGCTGTTCCGCCGCGACGTCTTCCTCGAGTTGCCAGACTTCGATCACATGCACCGTTTTCTGCCTGCGCTGGTGCAGCGCGCCGGCGGTCGGGTGGTGTCGGTGACGGTGAATCACCGGCCGCGGGCGCGCGGGCAGAGCAAGTACGGGGTATTCGATCGGCTCTGGGTCGGCATCGTGGACCTGTGCGGGGTGGCCTGGCTGCAGCGTCGGGCGCAGCGGCCCCTGGTCTCGGAGGTGGACGCGGAGTGAACCGCCGTCTGCTGCTGCGAGGACTGATGCTCATGGCCGGCTTCGTGCTGGCCGGGCTGGTGATGAGCCGCTACCTCAATACCGCCTGGATCGATACCCATGTGCGCGGCCAGGCCTGGGGCGGGCTGGCCTATGTCGCGGTCGGCGCCCTGTTCATCGGTGCCGGCCTGTCGCGCCAGTTCGTTTCCTTTCTCGGCGGCTATGCCTTCGGTTTCATGCCCGGGGCGGTGTTCGCCCTGCTGGCCTCGGCGCTGGGCTGCATGCTGGCCTTCGGCTTCGGTCGCCTGGCCGGCCGGCGGCTGCTGCGGCCGCGGCTGGCCGGACGCATCCGCCGGGTGGACCGCTTCATCCATGACAACCCCTTCTCCATGACCCTGCTGATCCGGCTGCTGCCGGTGGGCTGGAACCTGATGGTCAACCTCGCCGCCGGGGTCTCCAGCGTGCGGCCGGCGCCCTTCTTTCTCGGTTCGGCCATCGGCTACATCCCGCAGACGGTCGTGTTTGCCCTGCTCGGCAGCGGCATGACCCTGCAGCCGGTGCTGCGCACGACGCTGTCGATCGTGCTGTTCATCATCTCCGGCGCCCTCGGCATCTATCTCTATCGGCGCTACCGTCGCGGCCGCACCCTGGACGAATCCCTGGACCGGGAACTGGGGGCATGAGTTCTGTCCGTCTGCCGGTGCCGGATGCGGCCGTCCTGCCGGCCCTAGTGGCCGCGCTCATGGCGGTGGTGCTGTGGCTGCGGCCCCTGCTGCCGGTGGACGAGACCCGATATGTGGCGGTGGCCTGGGAGATGTGGCTGCGCGGCGATTTCCTGGTGCCCCATCTCAACGGCCAGGCCTACCATCACAAGCCGCCGCTGCTGTTCTGGCTGATCCAGGCCGGCTGGGCGGTCTTCGGCGTCAACGACTGGTGGCCGCGTCTGGTCGCGCCCCTGCTCTCGCTTTTCAATCTTGTGTTAGTCGTGATGCTGGCGCGGCGGCTGTGGCCGCAGTTGGCGCTGGTGAGACAGCTTGCTCCCTGGCTGCTGCTCGGACTGCCGCTGTGGACGGCCTTTCTCACCCTGGTGCAGTTCGATCTGCTGCTGGTGGCCTGCACCCTGGCCGGGATGCTCGGGCTGTTGTCCGCGGCGGACGGCGCTCGGCGCGGCTGGTGGTGGCTGGGGCTGGCGATCGGACTCGGCGTACTCAGCAAGGGACCGGTGATTCTGCTGCACCTGCTGCCGACGGCGCTGTTGGCCCCCCTGTGGGCAGATGTCCGTCACGGCTGGCGGCGCTGGTATGCCGGCCTGCTCGGTGCCGTGGCGGTGGGCGCGGCGATCGCGCTGGCCTGGGCGGTGCCTGCGGGGATTGCCGGCGGTGCGGCCTATCGCGATGCCATCTTCTGGGGACAGACCGCGGGCCGGGTGGTGGATTCCTTCGCCCATCGCCAGCCCTGGTGGTGGTATCTGCCCTGGCTGCCTGTGCTCCTGCTGCCCTGGCTGTTGTGGGGGCGGCTCTGGCGCGGCCTGCGCTGCGGCGACTGGCGCGGGGAGCGGCAGCTGCGCTTCCTGCTCGCCTGGCTGTTGCCGGTGTTGCTCGCCTTCAGCCTGGTCAGCGGCAAGCAGGTCAAGTATCTGCTGCCGCTGGTCCCGGTCGCCGTGCTGCTGCTGGCGCGGCTGGCCGCTGCCCCTCCCGGGTTGCCGCGGCGGCCGGGACTGGCGGCGGCCTGGCTGATGCTCGGCGGCGGGCTGCTGGCCCTGGCGCCCATGCTGGTCCGTCCCGAGGCGGCTTTCTGGGTGCGGGATCTGCCGCTATGGCCGGGACTGGTCCTGGTGGGGGCCGGCCTGCTGACCCTGGCCGTGCCGCCGGTGTCGGTCCCGGCCCAGGCACGGCTGACCGCTGTGGCCACGGTACTGGTGGTGATGGCCGGCCATCTGACCGTTCTGCCGGCCGCGGCCCCTGCCTATGACCTGTGGCCGGCCGCCCGGCGTATCGCCGAACTGCAACAGGCCGGTGCGCCGGTGGCGCATGCGGGCAGATATCATGGCCAGTTCCAGTTTCCGGGCCGGCTGCAGCGGCCGCTGACCGAGCTCGAGCGGACGGCGGTGGCTGACTGGGTGCGCGCCCATCCCCGGGGATATGTGATTCTCTACCAGGCCGACTGGCCGGGACTGGGCCCGGGTGCGGTCGCGCTCTGGCCCTATCGCAGCGATGCCGCCGACCTGGCGCTGTGGCGTGCAGCAGACCTGGCCGGCGCCCTCGAAGGGTCCGGCCGGGACACAGGGACGCGCTGATGCAGCTGGGCCTGATCGTACTTGCCCTGTACCTGCTGATGCTGCCGGTCACCGGCATGGTGCCCGTACTGCGCGAACTGACGGTGGGCCGCTACCCGGACCTCGGTGAGTTCGCCCAGCACCTGTTCATGTCGGCCAACATGCTCGGCGCGCTGCTGTGCGTGCCGCTGGCCGGGCTGCTGTCCGACCTGTGGCAGCGGCGCCGGCCGATCATCGCCGGCGCCTTCGCCATGAACGCCCTGTCGCTGTTCATGCTGCTGCAGGACTGGAGCTATCCCGTCTATCTGGCCTGGCGCTTCGTCGAGGGCTGTGCCCATATCACCGCATTGAGCCTGCTGATGACCCTGGCCGCGGACCATGCCCGCCGCCGCGGCAGCGGCGCGGTGATGGGACTGGTGGGGGCGGCCATCAGTCTGGGCGTGGCCAGCGGCGCCCCCCTGGGCGGCTGGCTCGGCAATACGGACGCGGAACGGGTACTGCAGTGGGGGACGGGGCTGATGCTGCTGCTCACCCCGCTGTCCGCACTGGCGCTGCGCGACCTGCCCGTCGGGCGCAGCCACGGCGGACTGGGCCAGCTGCTGCGGGCATTGCCGGCCAACCGGCCGCTGCTGCTGCCCTATGCCTTCGCCTTCGTCGACCGGCTGACCGTGGGCTTCATCGTCTCCACCCTGTCGCTGTACCTCAGCCAGGTGATCGGCCTGGATGCGGGCCGCATCGGGCTGACCATGGCCCTGTTCCTGATCCCCTTCGCGTTGCTGACCTTCCCCGCCGGACTGTTGTCGAAGCGCTGGAACCCGCTGTTGATGATGCTGCTCGGGAGCGCGGCCTACGGCCTGACCCTGGCGGCGGTGGGGCTGGTGCCGGGCGCATCCATTCCCGGGCTGATGTTCGCCGGCGGCGTGACCGCCGCACTCATGTACGCGCCCTCGCTGGTGCTGGTGGCCGAGTTGTCGCGGCCCGAGCACAAGGCCCTGGCCATGAGCGGGTTCAATTTCGCCGGCTCGCTCGGCTTTGTGCTGGGCCCGCTCACCGGCGGCAGTCTGGTGAGCCTGTTCGGCAGCTATACCCCGGCCTTCGTGATCGTCGGCGGGCTGGAAGTGCTGTGTGCGCTGGTTTTCCTGCCGCTGGCGCTGCGTCGCCGGCCGTAGGATGGGTGAAGGCGCTTGCGCCGTAACCCATCGAACACCGCGCGCGATGGGTTGCGCTGCGCTTCACCCATCCTACCCCGGCCCTGCCCGACTTCGGTACAATGGCGGGCCTGACCGAGAAGGCCCGCCCCATGCCCCTTGCCGAAACCGCATCTCCGCTTGCCCCCCTGCGCCTGAAAAAACGCGAGGAGCGCCGGCTGCGCGCCGGCCACCTGTGGATCTACAGCAACGAGGTGGACACCCGCGCCACGCCGTTGACCGGTTTTGCGCCCGGCCAGCCGGTGCGTATCGAGGCCCACAACGGCCGACCGCTGGGCAGCGGCTATGTCAATCCGCATTCGCTCATCTGCGCCCGGCTGATCAGCCGGGATCCGGACCAGGTGCTGGACAAGTCGCTGCTGGTGCACCGGCTCAAGGTTGCCCTGTCCCTGCGCCAGCGCCTGTTCGATCAGCCCTGCTACCGGCTCTGCTACGGCGAGGCCGACGGCCTGCCGGGGCTGGTCGTCGACCGCTATGGTGACGTGCTGGCGGTGCAGCTGACCACCGCCGGCATGGAGGCCATGAAAGCGGCCGTGATCGTCGCGCTGGAACAGGTGCTGCAGCCGCGTGGCATCCTGCTGCGCAACGACGTCGAGGTGCGCCGGCTGGAAGGGCTGGAGACCTATGTCGAGACGCTGGGTGAGGTGCCGGAGCCGGTCGCGCTGAGCGAGAACGGGGCCCGGTTCGAGGTGTCGCTGCAGACCGGGCAGAAGACCGGCTGGTTTTTTGATCAGGCCGACAACCGGGTTCGGCTGCGCCGCTATGCGCGGGACGCGCGGGTGCTGGATGTGTTCAGCTATGTCGGCGCCTGGGGCGTGCAGGCCGCACTGGCCGGGGCCGCGGCCGTGACCTGCGTCGACAGTTCGGGCGAGGCGCTGGCGCGGGCCGGGCACAATGCCGGGCTGAACGGCGTCGGCGACAAGATGCAGACCCGCCAGGGCGATGCCTTCGAGGTGCTCAAGGCCCTGCGCGAGGCCGATGAGCGCTTCGACCTGGTGATCCTGGATCCGCCGGCCTTCATCAAGCGGCGCAAGGACATCGAGGCCGGCACCGAGGCCTACCAGCGGCTGAACCAGCTGGCCATCCGGCTGCTGGGCCGGGACGGTTTCCTGATCACCGCCTCCTGCTCGCATCATATGCAGCCGGAGGTCTTCCGCCGGACGGTGCACCGGGCGGCGCGCCATGTGGACCGGCGGCTGCAGATCCTGGAATGGGGGCAGCAGGCGGCGGATCATCCGCGCCATCCCGCCATCGTCGAGACCGACTACCTCAAGGCGATGTACTGTCGCGTGGTGAAGGACTGAGCATGCTGACCTACCCCGATATCGATCCTGCCATCGTCCGCTTCGGCGACTTCGCCCTGCACTGGTACGGGATGATGTACCTGGTGGGGTTCATCGGCGGTTGGTGGCTGGGCCGGGTACGGGCGCAACGGCCCGATTCCGGCTGGCAGGCACAGGAGATCGGCGATCTGCTGTTCTACGTCGCCCTGGGCGTGATCCTGGGCGGCCGGATCGGCTATATCCTGTTCTACAACTTCGGCCTGTTCCTGGAGGACCCGCTGATGCTGCTGCGCATCTGGCAGGGCGGTATGTCCTTCCACGGCGGGCTGCTGGGCGTGCTGCTGGCGATGTGGCTGTACGGGCGCCGGACCGGCCGCAGTTTCTTCCAGGTCACCGACTTCATCGCCCCGCTGGTGCCCATCGGCCTGGGCGCCGGGCGCATCGGCAACTTCATCAACGGCGAGTTGTGGGGGCGGCCCACCGATCTGCCCTGGGGCATGGTGTTCCCCTTCGTGGACAGCCAGCCGCGGCATCCGTCCATGCTCTACGAGGCCCTGCTGGAGGGGCTGGTGTTGTTCATCATCCTGTGGTGGTTCTCGTCGGGGCCGAGGCCGCGCATGGCGGTCTCGGGACTGTTCCTGCTGTGTTATGGTGGTTTCCGGTTCGCGGTGGAGTTCGTGCGCGAGCCCGACCGGCACCTCGGTTATCTGGCCTTCGACTGGCTGACCATGGGGCACCTGCTGTCGGTGCCGATGGTGCTGTTCGGCGCGCTGCTGCTGTGGCTGGCGTATCGTGGGCGTCGCAGTGAGGAGTGAGGAGTGAGGAGTGAGGAGTGAGGAGAAAAGCGTGAAAGTGGCGGCCATATCTTCCCGGGCCGCCGCGCTATCTTTGCCCGTCATCCCCGCGCAGGCGGGGATCCAGTGGCCGCAGCGGTATCCGGATACCTGCATGCATCGGAATGACGCACCAGTCAGGGTTTCCTGCAGTGCTTCACTCCTCACTCCTCACTCCTCACTCGAACAAGAGGCAACAACGTGAAGCAGTATCTCGATCTCATGCGCCATGTGCGCGAGCACGGCGTCAAGAAGGAGGACCGCACCGGCACCGGTACGCTCAGTGTGTTCGGTCACCAGATGCGGTTCGATCTGGGCGAGGGTTTCCCGGTGGTCACCACCAAGAAGCTGCACCTGCGCTCCATCATCCACGAACTGCTGTGGTTCCTGCAGGGCGATACCAATGTCAAATACCTGCATGACAACAAGGTGAGCATCTGGGACGAGTGGGCCGATGACAACGGCGATCTCGGGCCCGTCTACGGCTATCAGTGGCGCAGCTGGCCGACGCCCGACGGGCGCCACATCGACCAGATCGCGCAGGTGGTGGAGCAGCTCAAGCACAACCCGGACTCGCGCCGCATCATCGTCAGCGCCTGGAACGTGGCCGATATCGAGCGCATGGCGCTGCCGCCCTGTCATGCCTTCTTCCAGTTCTATGTCGCCGAAGGCCGGCTGTCCTGCCAGCTCTACCAGCGCAGCGCCGACATCTTCCTCGGTGTGCCATTCAATATCGCCTCCTACGCCCTGCTGACCCTGATGCTGGCGCAGGTGTGCGATCTGCAGCCGGGGGATTTCGTGCATACCCTGGGTGATGCGCATCTGTACCTGAATCATCTGGAACAGGCCGACGAACAGCTCACGCGCCGGCCCTATCCGCTGCCGGTGATGCGGGTCAATCCCGAGGTGAAGGATATCTTCGGCTTCCGTTTCGAGGACTTCGAACTGGTCGGCTACGAACACCATCCCCATATCAAGGCGCCGGTGGCGGTGTGATCATCGCCTTCGTCGTCGCTATGGATCGCAACCGGTTGATCGGCAGCCGCAACGGCCTGCCCTGGCACCTGCCGGCCGATCTGGCGCATTTCAAGCGGGTGACCCTGGGCAAGCCCATCATCATGGGCCGCAGGACCCATGAATCCATCGGCCGGGCGCTGCCGGGGCGGCAGAACATCGTGGTCAGCCGCAATCCGGCCTATCGGGCCACCGGCTGCGATGTGGTCGATTCATTCGATGCCGCGCTGGAAGCGGCCGACGCCGCCGCTGAGGTCATGGTCATCGGCGGCGCCGAACTCTTCGCCCTGACCCTGGAGCGGGCAGGACGTATCTATCTCACCGTGATCGAACACGACTTCGAGGGCGATACCTGGCTGCCGGAGTGGGACCCGACCGACTGGGTCGAGGTCAGTCGCGAAGCGCATGCACCGGATGACAGAAACCCCTATCCCTATCGCTTCGTCCAGATGGAGCGCCGGCGCGACTGACGTCGCCGCAGGGTGCGCCTGCGCACTTTCACTGGAGCCCTGATTTCACCTGCTTGCGGCAGTTTTCCGACACGGTTTCCCCGTCTGCCTCACCGGTGAATGTGACCTGCATCACAGATCCGTCAAGCCGCCCGTTTCCCCCATAACAATCGCTGTGGTGTCTGCTATTAATTAAGCCTGAATTCAGCTTGGCGGGCGCATGCTGTAGCCATCCTGAACACAACAGTATGGAGAGTTGAAATGAACGCAGTACGCAAAACCATCGTCCTTGCCATCGCAGCATTGACCCTGGCCGGCAGCGGCGCGGTGCTGGCTGCCGGCGGCGGTGGCGGTGGCGGCAATGGCATGGGCAAGGGCTACAGCAATGACAATTACGGCCAGGAGCGCAGCGCCGAGGTCCGTGAACGCAACGAGGAGCGCAAGCTGGAACAGGACCGCGACATGGATCAGGACCGGGAACGTTATCGCGACCCGGAGGCCGAGCGCGACGCCATGAAGGCCAAGGCGAAAGCCAAGGGCCAGGGCGAGGGCAACGGCCAGGGCATGGGCTATGGCAAGAACGGCGAAGGCAAGGGCGGACAGGTTCAGCAGCGCGACCAGGACCGCATCCATCAGGATGACGATGCGCCCCAGGGCAAGACCAAACGCTGGTGGTGGCCCTTCGACTGACGCCCGCGGGCAGTAAACGAATACACTTCCTCTGGCCTGCACTGAGGTCTTGGCCCTCCCTTCGGGGAGGGCCTTTTTTTGTTGAGTGAGGAGGATGGGTGGAACGAAGTGCAACCCATCACTTGGATCTGTCATGGCGATGGGTTTCGGCGCTGAGCGCCTGCACCTATCCTACCCGGGCCGGCGGGTGCCGGGGCAGTCGATGCTGATCCGCTGCGGCGTCGGTGTGTCCAGACGCAGGGCGGTGAGCTGCCGGCCCCACACGCAGCCGCTGTCCAGCGCAAACACGCCGGGGGCGTCGGTGGTCCCCCCCAGCGAGGCCCAGTGCCCGAACAGGAGCTTCAGATCGTGGCTGGCGCGGCCGGGGACCTCGAACCAGGGCAGGAAGCCGGGCGGCTGGTTCCCGGGCGGACCGCTGTGGCGGAATTCCATGGTTCCCTCCCGGGTGCAGAATCGCAGCCGGGTGCAGGCATTGACGATGCAGCGCAGGCGGTCATGGCCGCTGAGATCCGCCGACCAGGTATCGGGTTGATTGCCGTACATGTGGGCGAGGAAGTCGCGGCAGCGGTCGTCGTCGCGCAGCACGGTTTCCACTTCGCGGCTGCAGGCCAGGGCCAGTTCCAGGTCCCACTGCGGCGGCAGCCCGGCGTGCACCAGGCAGTAGCCCAACGCCGCATCGTGATGGACCAGCGGGCAACCGCGCAGCCAGTCCAGCAGCGCTTCGCGGTCGGGAGCCTCCAGGATCGGCAGCAGGGTGTCACGGGACTTCAGCCGGTCGGCATAGCGGCTGATGGCAAGCAGATGCAGGTCGTGATTGCCCAGCACGCTGATGGCAGCCGCGCCCAGCCCGCGGATGAAGCGCAGCGTCTCCAGTGACTTCGGGCCGCGGTTGACCAGATCGCCGGCGAACCAGAGCCGGTCGACGGCCGGGTCGAACTGCAGCCGGTCCAGCAGCCGCCGCAGTTCGTCCAGGCAGCCCTGGACGTCACCGATGGCGTAGACGGCCATGGCGGCGGGTTACCTGGGGTGTTTGTTCAACGCAGAGGCGCGCAGGCGCAGAGGACGCCAAGGATATTATGGATTCCGACATGCACCGGAATGAACCGAACAGTATCGGATGAATCTCACTGCTACGGCTGCAATCATACAAAGAAAAATCTCTGCGTTCTCTGCGCCTGCGCGCCTCTGCGTTGCGGTTTTGAAGTCCGTTCAATGCAGCGTACGCGGAATGGACAGGGTGAAGGCGGGGATCTCGGCGTCGAATTCCACGCCGTCGTCGGCGATCATCTGGTAGCTGCCGCGCATGCTGCCCACCGAGGTCTCGATCATGGTCCCGCTGGTGTACTGGAAGCGCTCGCCGGGCGTCAGGTGGGGCTGCTCGCCAACCACACCCTCGCCGCGCACCTCCTGGGTCTTGCCGTTGCTGTCGGTGATGATCCAGTGCCGCGTGAGCAGCTTGGCGGCCACGCTGCCGGTATTGTGGATGGTGATGGTGTAGGCGAAGACGTAGCGGTTGTCCTCCGGGCTGGACTGTTCCTCGATATAGCTGGTCTGTACCTCGACCTCGATATGATAGGGCGTGCTGCTCATGATGTGTCCTGTCGGTTCGCGAGTTGCATAGGATACGTATCGCGACCGCGTCTGCCAAAAACGGATCGAATAACCCCGGCCCGGAAGCGGCAATGGCCGCGGCAGACGGGCGTCGGTTCAGTCCGCGGCCGCCAGCTGCAGTGCGCCCAGCAGGCCCGGCTGGGGATGAGTGATGATGTGTACCGGAAAGCCCTGCATGAGTTCGCGCATCGGCCCCTTGGCATGGAAGGCGGCGAGGAAGCCCGGCCGTTGCAGCTGTTCCAGCAGGCGCGGGGCGATGCCGCCGGCGAGGTAGAGGCCGCCGTGGGGCAGGGTGGCCAGTGTCCAGTTGCCGGCCTGGGCGCCGTACAGACGCACGAATTCGGCCACGGCCTGTTCGGCTGCCGCGTCGCTGCCGGCGGCGGCTGCAGCGGTGATGCGCGCGGCGGCATCCGCGGCCGCCGGATCGATCGCGGGCGTGCCGTCGATCTGCCGGCACAGGAAACGGTACAGGCGCACCAGGCCGGGGCCGGACACCAGGTGCTCCCAGGAGACGCTGCCCAGCTCCGCCGCCAGCGCCTGGCGCAGTTCCCACTGCAGCGGGGTCTGCGGCGCGAAGTCGGTATGCCCGGCCTCGGCGGCGATGACCTCGCTGCCGCCGCTGGTGCAGGTCACCACGTTGGCATGGCCCAGGCCGGTGCCGGCGCCGATCACGGCGCGGTTGGCGCCGATGACCGGCCGGCCGGGCTGCAGGCAGGCCAGATCGTCCGGTTGCAGGGCGTCCAGTGCATGGCCGACGGCGGCGAAGTCGTTGATCAGCCGCACCCGCCCCAGGCCGTGGTGACGGGCAAGCGCAATGCTGTCCAGATCCCAGGGCAGGTTGGTCACCCGTGCCCGGCCCTGGTCCGGGCGGCCCAGCACCGGTCCGGCGACGGCCAGGCAGGCCCGGGCCGGCGGCGCTTCGCAGCTGTTCAGATAGTCGGCCAGCAGGTTGTCGAACGCGGCGAAATCGCTGCTGGCATAGCGACGTTCGTTGCGCCAGTCGCGCAGGTTCCCGGCCGGTGCCAGCACCAGCCGGGTGTGGGTGCCGCCGATGTCCCCGGCCAGGACCAGTTCCCGGGTCATGCCTGCAGGCCTCCCGCCGCTTGCGCGTCGAGATACCATTCCACCCGGCCCTGCGCCTTGATGCGCTGCGCCGGCAGCGGATCGGCGCCGGCGGGTGTCCCCAGCACCCGGGCGACGGCGCCGGCCTTGTCCGCGCCGGCGACCAGGAACAGCAGGTGGCGGGCGGCCTCGAGCACGGGCAGGGTCAGGGTCAGGCGCCAGTGCTCGCCCGGGCCAGGGTACACCGGTGCCACCCAGTGGGTACGCTCGTCCAGTACCGGGGTGTCGGGAAACAGCGAGGCGGTGTGGCCATCCGCGCCCAGACCAAGCAGGATGAGATCGAAAACAGGCACTCCTGCCTCATTGCGGGGCAGCCTGCGCTCCAGCAGGGCGGCATAGTCGGCCGCGTCCAGATCGATCCGCCCGGGATCGGCCGCCATGGGGTGGATCTGCCCGGCGGTCAGCGGGGCGCAGGCCAGCCAGGCGCTGCGGGCCATGCCGTAGTTGCTGTCCGGGTGGTCCGGCGGTACGGCACGCTCGTCGCCGAAGTAGATCTGCAGTGCCGGCCAGGGCAGCTGGCGCGACCAGTCCGGTTCGGCCAGCAGTGTGTACAGCTGCCGCGGCGTGCTGCCGCCGGCCAGGGCAAGATGGCAGGTGCCGCGTGCGGAGGCCGCTTGCCGGCACAGGGCCGTGACCCGCTCGGCCGCGGCGCGGCTGAGCGCTTCGCGGTCGGCATGGATGCGGCAGTCGAGGTGGGTCATGGCTGAAAAAACGATTGGCTGTCCGTGTCCTGCCGGATGCTCCGGATGATGGCACAAAGGACCTGGCGGGGAAACTGCAGGATTGACAGGGGTCAACACGAACGCAGGCGGAACGGCTATAGTTGTGGGTGACAGACAGTGCAAAGGAGACGGCATGTACCTCAAAGACAAAATCAATGGTGACCTGATCGAGATCCTGGACACGGGGGCCCTGTTCGACCCCTGTCGGGACGAGGTGACCGGACGCATGCATGCCGGCGAGGAAATGCAGGACCCGGCCAGCTATCCCAAGACCGGCCTGGTATTCCCCTCCGGCGAGGCGTTGCCGCGCTGCTGGGTCGATCCGAAATACCGCGGCTGAGCCGCATCCGGAGGCTACGCGACGGGGAGAATGTGACCCCCGTCACGGCAGGCAGCGCCCACCGGTCTAGAATTGCGTCGCAATTCCTCAAGTTTCGGTGCCATCGGACCGATCCTTGCATAACAAGAGGGGCGGGCAATCATGCCTGCCAGAGAGCGAGGGATATGCGACACCATTATCGAAAACCCGATCCGCTGGTCCTGCTGGCCGTGTTCGTCGGGCTGGGCGTGGTCGTGACCACCGGCACCCTGGCCGTGGGCACGGATCCGGCGCCGGCTGCCGTCACCTCGGCCGCGGCCGATCACCCGACCGTCTACGGCTACAGCCCCACGCTCCGGCGCTAAGGCTCAGGCCGGCCGGATCCGCACCGCCAGGACGTCGCAGGGCGCGCCCTGGAGCACCCCGTTGGCGGTCGATCCCAGCAGGCGGCCCAGGCCGTGGCGGCCATGGCTGCCGATCACGATCAGATCCGCCTTCTGTTCCTCGGCCACGCGCAGGATCTCGTGCTTGGTCGAGCCGGTCTCCAGATGGTGTTTGATCTCCCCCGGCCAGTCCATCGAGGCGGCCATTTCCGCGAGCTTGTTGCGCGCGGTTTCGATCACCTGGGTCTCCAGGGTCACGTCCTCCGGCAGTACCAGTTCGCTGGCCAGGTCCAGGTGCAGGAATTCCACCACGTGCACCAGCGACAGGCGGGCCTGGCCGTGGGCGGCGACCTGCATGGCGCGGCGGGTGACCTGCTCGAAGTCCGGCATGAAATCGACCGCGACCAGCACATGTGAATATTCGGACATCAGACAGGCTCCATGTTGAGGGGGGTCAGAGTGGACGGTTGGCGTCACCGACATCCTCGATGAACTGACTGTCACCGAACGGATCGCTCGGCGCGAACAGGATGACGAACACGAAGATGGCGACGATCAGACCGAAGCCAATCAGCATCACGAGTATATCGGTGGGCTTTTTCCTGCGCCTGGCCATGCCGGAGCCCTCCCTCCGTTGCTTGCCTGTCTCGAGTATATCGGCTGACCCTGGGCGGGGAAAGCCTGCGGTTCCATAAGATGTAGGTCGGGTTAGCCCGATAGGGCGTAACCCGACACTGGCTTCCGCATGTCGGGTTACGCTGCGCTAACCCGACCTACCATGCTGGCTTTGAAAGCCTCTGCGTTGAAATCATCCGTCCTGTAACGATGGCAGCATGCTCAGGCGGGCGAATTCCTCCAGGGTCAGGGTCTCGGCGCGGCGGCCGGGGTCGATGCCGGCGGCCTCGAGTTGCGCGGCATCGATCACGCCCTTCAGATTGTTGCGCAGGGTCTTGCGGCGCTGGGCGAAGGCCAGTCGCACCCGCCCGGCGAACCGCTCCGGGTCGATGGCATAACGCGGAGTGGGCAGCGGGGTCAGGCGCACGAAGGCTGAGTCCACCTTCGGCGGCGGACGGAAGGCGCCGGGGCCCACGGTGAACAGCGGTTCCACCTCGCACAGCATCTGCAGCATCACCGACAGCCGGCCGTAGTCCTTCCCGCCGGGCGCGGCGGCCATGCGCTCGACCACTTCCTTCTGCAGCAGAAAATGCATGTCGCGGATGCAGCCGGCCTGGCCCAGCAGATGGAACAGCAGCGGGGTGGAGATGTTGTAGGGCAGATTGCCCACCACCCGCAGCGGCGGCGGCTGCTCCAGGGCGCAGAAATCGGTCTTCAGGGCGTCGCCGCTGTGGATGATCAACTCGCCCGGATGCCGGCTGCGCTCGGTCTCCAGCCGGGCGCACAGGTCGCGGTCCAACTCGATGACCTCCAGCCGGCCCAGGCGCGACAGCAGATCCCAGGTGAGCGCGCCCTGGCCGGGGCCGATCTCCACCAGGGCCTGGCCCGGCTGCGGGTCGATGGCGGCGAGCATGCGCTCGAGGCTGCCGCGGTCATGGAGAAAGTTCTGGCCGAAGCGCTTGCGCGGCCGATGGGCGGACGTCAATTTGTTTTACTCCTACGCCTTCATGATACCGCGGCTGCCGTAGGTCGGATCAGCCTGAAAGGCGTAATCCGACACCGCGCGCGGAGCCCGCGTCGGGTTACGCTGCGCTAACCCGACCTACGTAACACATCCTTGACGTACCATTTTCAGCGCCGTGGCGATGGCCAGGCGCAGGCTGGCGTCGCTGGCCCGGCCGCTGCCGGCCAGTTCCAGCGCGGTGCCGTGATCGACCGAGGTGCGGGCAAAGGGCAGGCCCAGGGTGATATTCACGGCCCGGCCGAAGCCCTTGTATTTCAGCACCGGCAGGCCCTGGTCGTGATACATCGCCAGCACCGCGTCGGCCTCGTCCAGGTACCTGGGCGTGAACAGGGTGTCGGCGGGCAGCGGACCGATGAGCTGCATGTGCTCCTGCTCACGCAGTTCCTCCAGTACCGGGGCGATGATCTCGATCTCCTCGCGGCCGAGATGGCCGCCTTCCCCGGCGTGGGGGTTGAGGCCGGCGACCAGGATGCGGGGCCGCGCCAGGCCGAACCAGCGTTGCAGGTCGCGCTCGAGGATGCGCAGCACCTGCCGCAGACTGCTGCGGGTGATGTGGCGCGGGATGTCGCTCACGGCCAGGTGGGTGGTGGCCAGGGCCACGCGCAGGCCCTCGGTGGCCAGCATCATCACCACGTTCGCCGTGCCGGTGCGCTCGGCCAGGTACTCGGTGTGGCCGGTGAAGGCGATGCCGGCCTCGTTGATCACGCCCTTGTGCAGCGGCGCGGTGACCAGGGCGTCGAAACGCCCGTCGATGCAGCCATCGATGGCGGCATCCAGGGTGTGCAGGACATAGGGGGCGTTGGCCGGGTCCAGCTGGCCGCTGCGGCAGGGGCGGGCCAGCGAGATCGGCAGTACGTTCAGCCGTCCCTGGCGGTGGGTTTCGGTGGCCGGGTGCGTATCGAGTTCGACCGCCAGCCCGAGTTCGTCCGCCCGCTGCGCCAGCAGGTCGGGGTCGGCGACCACCGTCAGGGCGCAGGGCAGTTCGGCGGCGGCCAGGGCCAGGCACAGATCGGGACCGATGCCGGCGGGTTCGCCGGGGGTCAGGGCCAGATGGGCGGGTGCGGTCATGCCCCGGAGGGTGGCTCCAGCCGGTACTCGATGTAGGATTCGTCGCGCAGCCGCCGCAACCAGAGTTCCATCTCCTCGTCGGTCTTGCGCTGGCGGATCATCTCCCGGGCGCGGGCGCGCTGGTAGTCTTCCGTGCTGTCGCGCTCGCGCCGCTCCAGGACCTGGATCAGGTGCCAGCCGAAGCGACTCTGGACCGGCTCGCTGATCTCGCCCGGGGCGAGTTTGTTCATGGCCTGTTCGAACTCGGGCACCATGTCGCCCGGGTTGACCCAGCCCAGGTCGCCGCCGTTGGAGGCCGAGACCTTGTCGGTGGAATGCGAGCGCGCCAGTTCGGCGAAATCGGCCCCGGTTTCCAGCCGGCCGCGCAGCTGCTCGATGCGCAGCCGGACATCGGCCTCGCTGGTCATCTCGTCCGGCTGGAGCAGGATATGGCGCACCCGGCTCTGGGTGATGACGTGGCGCTCTTCGCCGCGCACGTCGATCAGCTTGATGATGTGAAAGCCGCTGGGGCTGCGGATCAGATCGCTGATCTCGCCCGGTTGCATGTCGCGTACGACGTCGGCGAACAGGCTGGGCAGCTGGGCAGCCTTGCGCCAGCCGAGGTCGCCGCCCTCGAGAGCGGTCTCGCTCTCGGAGACGGCCACGGCGGTCTCGCTGAAATCGGCGCCGCCGCGCAGTCGATCCAGCACCCCGGTGGCCTTGCGCTCGGCGGCCTGGATCTGTTCGGGAGAGGCGGCCTCGGGCGTGGCGATGAGGATATGGCCCAGGTGATAGTCGCGGGTCTGATCGCTCCAGGCGGTCTGGCTGGCCAGCAGGTTGTCGACCTCCTGGTCACTGATGTCGATGCGGTTGATGACCGTCTGCTGGCGCAGGCGGTTGATCATGATCTGGCTGCGCAGTTCCTCGCGGAAGGCGGCGTAGTCCATGCCCTCGCGTTCCAGGGTCTGGCGGAACTCGGTGAGGGTGACGCCGTTCTGGGCCGCGATATTGCGCAGGTTGGCGTTGAGGGTCTCGTCATCGACCTCGATGTTGTTGCGTTCGGCCACCTGCAGCTGGAGCCGCTCCATGATCAGTCGCTCCAGCACCTGGCGTTCCAGCTGGGCCGGGTCGGGCGCCTGGGTGTTCTGCTGCGCCAGCTGCGAACGCACCAGCTGCACCTTGTCCTCCAGTTCGCTGGCGAGGATGACGTCGTCGTTGACCACGGCCACGATGCGGTTGATGGGCTGGGCGGCGGCCGGCGCGGACAGGCCGAGCAGCAGGCCCAGGAACATGAATATCGGCAGGAGTCTCGTATGCATGGCGTCCATGATATCAGATGTGCCGGGGTCGGATAGCTCAGGGGCGGTAGCCGAGCACACTCTCCTCGATCAGTTCCTGCACCGGCAGCCCCAGGCTGGTCAGGCCCTTGAACTCGAACTGCAGCATGATCGCGAGGTTGCGCTCGCCGGAACTGCCGGCGGTGCCGCTGGTGACCGAGTTGATGAAGTCGCGCACCGCCAGCCGGGCGATCCAGCAGCAGCTTTCGTATTCCACCCCGGCCAGGGCCTCGAGCAGCTGGTCGTCCTCCAGCGAGTAGTACCAGCGGCCCACGGCGTGCCAGCGCTCGGTCAGGTACCAGAAGCCGTTGATGTCGACCTGCTCCAGGGTGCCGTCGCGGAAGCGGTGCGAGAGATTGAGGATATGGCGCGCATCCGGTCGGTATTGCAGACGGTAGCTCTGGCGGTCGACCCGCTCGGCCTCGGGGTCGTACTGGATGCCGGCGTTGAAGCTGAGCGCCCGGGTGATGTTCAGGTTCAGGTCGGCGACGATGTTGGAACTGTCACGCGTCTCGGGTGCCTGTCCCGGGTTGAGGGTCACATCGCGGTCGCGGAAGTAGTACAGCTGACCGATGCCGAAGCGCAGCCGCTCATAGCCGGTGCGCGGGTCCAGGATGCGCGAGGTGATCGCGGCGGCCAGCTGGTTGGCGTCGCCGAAGCGGTCGCGGCCGCTGAAGCGGTTGACCGCGAACAGCTGCGAGAAGCGGAAGTCGGACAGGCCGGTGTCGAAGCGCGGGATGTCGTCCTGGTCCTCGTGCGGTGCGTAGAGATAGAACAGCCGCGGCTCCAGGGTATGCAGGTAGGTGTCGCCGCCCAGCCGCAGGTCGCGTTCCAGGAACAGGGTGGCGTCCAGGAAGCCGTAGGGGACGGTCAGGTCGGGTTCCTCGGGGGCGCCTGCGGCGGTGTTGTCCAGCTGGTAACGGGTGTGGAACAGACCCGCGCCGGGCGTGATGTGATAGGCGTTGCGCAGCCAGGGCAGTTCCAGTACCGGTTCCAGGTGCCCGCGGGTGCCGGTGACGCGGGTGTCGTGCTCGAAACGCACCAGTTCGCTGTTGAGGCGCAGGTCCAGCCCCCAGGGATTCCAGCCCGGGGCCGGGTGGGCGCTGAACAGCAGCTGGGGCAGGCGCTGCAGCGGTTCGGTGGTGATGCTGGGGTCGGCGACCACATAGTCGTCGACGCGGCCGGTGAGATTCCAGCCCCGGCCCTGATAGCGGGCCTGGGCATAGCGGCGGATATAGGTACGGCTGGTGTCGTCCAGATTGCTGCCCAGATCCTCGAAGTAATGGCGGTCGGAGATGTCGAGAAAATCGATCTGGGTGCTCAGATGCGGGCTGATCCGGGCCTCGTGCTCGAAGCCGAGCAGGTAGCGATCGTCGTCGAATTCCTGATCCGCGGGCAGCCCCTCCAGATCCAGCTGGCCTGAGTGGCTTGGCTGCAGGAAGCGGTACTCACCGATCAGCTGTACGCCGCGCTTGCTCATCAGACGCGGCGTGATGGTGGCGTCATGGTTCGGTGCGATGTTCCAGTAATAGGGGATGGAAATGTCGGCCCCCGTCTCTTCCGAAGCGCCCAGGCTGGGCACCAGAAACCCGGACTTGCGCCGGTCGTCCAGCGGAAAGCTCAGGTAGGGCGTGTACAGGATGGGGACGTCCTTGACGCGCAGGGTGGCGTGCCAGGCCCGGCCCTCGCCCTTGTCCTGGTGCAGGTAGACCTCGCGGGCCTGGATATGCCAGTCGCTGCGGCCGGGATCGCAGGTGGTGTAGGTGGCTCGTTCCAGACGCTTGAGGATGTCGGATTCCTGGTACACGACCTCGGCTTCGCCGCGGCCGTGGCGCTGGGGTACCTGGTAGATCACCTGGTGGATCTCGCCGGTGTCGTCGGCCAGGTTGAGATGGCCCCATTGGCCCTGGGTCAGGATGTCGGGCTGCTCGATGCGCAGGTTACCTTCGGCCTCGACCCGGGAAGCGGCGTCGTCATAGGTCAGGCGATCGGCCAGGATGCGCTCGCCGTCGCGTTCGACCAGGGCGCTGCCGGTCAGGACATAGATCTGCTGCTGACGGATCTCGGCCTGATCGCCTTCGAGGTAGGTCTGACGCCGGTCCGGTGCCGGCAGCGGTGCCGACGGTGCGGCGGCGGGCCGGCACAGCCGCCAGGTGGGGTCGGCGGCCGGCGGCGTGGCTGCAGGGGCCGCGGCAGGTGCGCGGCCGGTTGGCGGCGAGCTCGGGGCAACCGCAGCGGGCGCGGCCGCTGTCGGCGGCGGTGTGGTGCCGCCCGTGGCCGGCACGGCCGGTGCGGTGGCGGTCGCCGCCGCGGCCGGTCGGCAGTCCCAGCCGTCGCCAGCGGCGGCCGGTCGGCACTGCCAGGGTGTGGCGGCCTGGGCCGGGGACAGGCTGGCAGCCAGCACGGCGGTGCTGCAGGCCGCGCGGGTCAGCAGGGTCAAAACAGGGGATCGGCTCACGGTCGGCTGTATATTTATGTTTGCAAAGGCTCCTGGCGGGCGCCCCGTAAAATCGCATAGAATGGGTTTTCCTTCAAATCCCGCCGCTTCCGACACCGTAAAACCCCGCCCCGTGATTCGATCCAGGTTCCCGTACAAATCCCTGTCGCTGCTGGCCCTGGTCGCGATTGCCGTCGCCCTGGTGCTGACCCGGCCGGCCCCGCCGCCGGCTGCGGGCGAGCCGCCGCCGCTGCGGGTACGGGTCGCGACCGTGGCGCAGGAGGACGTCACGCCGCTGGAGCGGGTCAGCGGCCGGCTGCAGGCCGCGCGCCAGAGCCGGCTGCGGTTCGAGGTCGGCGGCCAGGTGGAGCGGCGCCGGGTGGAGCCGGGGATGCAGGTCGGCGCCGGCCAGCCGCTGCTGGAACTGGACGCCGCCGATCTGCGTGCCGCCGTGACCGAGGCCCGGGCCGGGTTCAGCCAGGAACAGACCCAGATCGAGCGCGACCGGCGGCTGCTGGTACTGGCGCGGGACAATGTGGCGTTGCAGCGGGACGAGGTGCGGCGGCTGGAATCGCTCAGCGCGCGCGAACTCGGCTCGGCCAGCCAGCTCGACGCGGCCCGCGGGCAGCTGCTGCAGCTGGAGGCTGAACTGGCCCGGCTGCAGGCCGGCGTGGACACCGCCGAGGCGCGCCTGGCGCTGCGCCGGACCGCGCTGGAACGGGCCGAACGCGACCTGGCGCGCAGCGTGCTGAAGGCGCCCTTCGCCGGTGTGGTCAATGCGGTCGCGCTGGAGACGGGCGACTATGTCACCCCCGGGGGCGAGGCGGTGACGCTGGTCGATCCGACGGCGCTGGATTTCTATGCCGAGTTGCGCGGCGAGGTGGCGCGCGCCCTGGCCCCGGGGCAGGCGGTGACCGTCGAGGTCGACGGCCGGATGCTGGAGGGGCGCATCCTGGCCCTGCAGGCCGAGCCGGACGAGACCACCTTCACCCACGCCGTGCGGGTACGCCTTGACGGGGCGCATGCCAGTCCGGGTGAGCTGGCCATGGCGGCGTTTCCCCTGCGCCGGCGCGAGGCCGCCCGGCTGATTCCGGTGACCGCGGTGCTGCGCGACGAGGGCCGCAGCTATGTGTTCCGGGTGACCGACGGCCGGCTGGAACGGCTGCCGGTCGAACTGGGGCTGCGTCTGGATTCACGCTATATCGTCCGCACCGGGCCGGCGGCGGGGCAGGTCATCGTGGCCCGTGACGTGGCCGCACTGAGCGACGGCCAGCCGGTCGAGATCGTCGGCGACTAGCTGCAGCCTTCCATGATTCGTTATGCCATCGACCATCCCCTGATCATCAACCTGCTGCTGGCGGTGGTGGTGATCATCGGCGTGACCTCCTGGCAGGCCATGCCGCAGGAGATGTTCCCGGTGGTGGAGAAGGACATGGTGCGCATCGACACCGTGTTCGAGGGTGCCTCGCCCGAGGAGGTCGAGCAGCAGGTGACTCTGCCCATCGAGGACGCCTTCGACGGCATGTCCGACATCGAGACCCTGACCTCGACCAGCAACGAGGGCCTGTCCAACGTCACCATCGAACTCAAGCCCACCGCCGACGTGGACCAGTTCATGCGCGACGCCCAGACCGCGCTGGACCAGATCGACGATCTGCCCGAAGAGGCCGAGGAGCCGGAACTGCGCCGGCTGGAGACGCGGTTTCCGGTCATCAGCATGAGCCTGTACGGCGAGGTGGCGCGCGGCTATCTCTACGACACGGCCGAGGACGTCAAGCGGCGCATGCTCAACGTGCCGGGTGTGGCGGCGGTGGGCGTGGCCGGCGACCGCGAATGGGAATTGTGGATCGAGATCGACCCGCATGTGCTGGCCGCCTACCGGGTGGCGGTCCCCGACCTGGTGCGGGCGGTGCGCGAGAACCTGCGCGATCTGCCGGGCGGTTCGATCGAGGCCGCCGAGGGCGACATCCTGCTGCGCGGCAAGGGCGCCCGGCCGCAGCCGCAGGACGTGGCGCAGATCGTGGTCCGCGCAAGCCCCAGCGGCGGCCAGCTCACCCTGGGCATGCTGGCCGAGGTCGGGCTGCGGCTGGAGGAGCCGCTCACTCTGGGCCGTTTCAACGGCAAGCCCTCGGTCAACCTGACCGTGACCAAGACCGCCGATGCCTCCACCATCGAGGTGTCCGAACGCATCCGCGCCCTGGCCGCACAGCTGGATCGCGAACTGCCGCCCAGCATCCGCACCGGCCTGTTCAGCGATCTGTCGGTGTACGTGAAGAACCGCCTGGACACGGTCAAGTCCTCCGGCGCCGTGGGGCTGGTGCTGCTGTTGCTGTCGCTGTATCTGTTCCTCAATTTCCGCATCGCGCTCATTACGGCGCTGGGCATCCCGGTCTCATTCCTGGTGGCGGTGGCGGCCATTCACTACCTGGGCTTCACCATCAACATGGTGTCGCTGTTCGCCTTCCTCATCGCCCTGGGCCTGATCGTCGACGACGCCATCATCGTCAACGAGAACATCTACCGTCACATGGAGGAGGGACTGCCCGCCCGCCAGGCGGCCGAGACCGGCGCGCGCGAGGTGTTCTGGCCGGTGGTGGCCTCCACCGCCACCACCATAGCCGCCTTCATTCCCATGTTCGCCATCGGCGGCACCATGGGCGCCTTCATCCAGGTCATCCCGGTGGTGGTCAGCGCCGCCCTGCTGGGCTCGCTGTGGGAGGCCTTCGGCGTGTTGCCCTCGCATGCCAACGAACTGCTGCGGGTGCGCCCGCGCGGCGCCCGGGCCACCCGCATCGACTGGCAGGGCTGGCTGAAACGCTACCTCGGCGTACTCGACTGGAGCCTGCGCAACCGTTACTTCGTCACCCTGTTCGCGCTGCTCACGCTGGTGCTGGCGCTGGCCTATGCGCTCACGCGCCTGCCCTATGAGCAGTTCGGCAATGTCGACATCGGCCAGTTCTTCGTCAACGCCGAGGCGCCCAACACCTACAGCCTGGAGGACTCCGAGCGCCTGGCGCGCGACATGGAGCGGGTGGTGTTCGAGACCCTGGACGAGCATGAGTTGGACACCCTGCTGACCAACGTCGGCGTGAGCCTGATCGATTTCAACCGCTCGAAAATGGGCAGCCATTACATCCAGCTCATCATCGACCTGAAGAAGCCCCGGCCGCGCGGTTTCATCGAGCGCTTCGTCAACCCGGTGGTGAATCTCAGCTTCAGCTGGGAAGGCGAGCGCGAGCGTCGGACCGAAGCCATCATCAACGACATCCGCCAGCGCCTGCAGCGCCTGCCGGGGCTGCAGCGCATGTCCATCCTGCGCCCGCAGGGCGGGCCGGCCGGGGCCGACATCGAGGTCGGGGTGGTGGGGCGCGACATCGAGCGCCTGCGCGGCGAGGCCGAGCGCGTCATGGACTGGCTGCGCCGTCAGCCCGGCGTGTATGACGTGCAGCAGGACCTGGAGACCGGCAAGCTGGAATACCTGTACCGGCTGAACGCTCGCGGGCGCGAACTGGGCGTGACCCAGGAGCAGCTGGCGCAGGCGGTGCGCACCGGCTACCTGGGCCAGGAAGTGGTGCAGGTCACCCACCGCGAAGAGCGTATCCCGGCGCGGGTCATCTACACCGAGCCGGTACGCGAGCAGGCGCAGCTGGAGGCGCTGCCGGTGGTGCTGGTCGACGGCCGGCTGGTCTACCTGGGCGATGTGGCCAGCCTGGAGCTGGACCGCGGCCTGAGCACCATCCACCGCCGTGACGGTCAGCGCCTGGCCACCATCACCGCCGAGGTCGACAGCCGGATCAACACCTCGCTGGAGGTGGCCGACGGCCTGCGCGCGGCCTTCCCGGAGCTGGACCGTGCCGACGGCGACTACCGGCTGCTGTTCCTGGGCGAGAAGAAGGAGGCGGCCGATTCCATGGCCGATGCCCGGCGGGCATTGATCATTTCGCTGTTCATCATCTTTCTGATCCTGGCGGCGCTGTTCAATTCCATCCTGGATCCGCTGGTGGTCATGTTCGCCATCCCCTTCGGCCTGGTCGGTGTGGTGTTCGGCCATGCCCTGTTCGATTACAACCTGCAGTTCCTGTCGGTGATCGGCTTCCTGGCCCTGACCGGTATCGTGGTCAACGATTCCCTGATCCTGGTGGATTTCGCCAAGCGGCGCCGGGCGGAAGGGCTGGACCGCATCCAGGCCCTGGTCGAGGCCGGCCGGGTGCGCATTCGGCCGATCCTGCTCACCAGCATAACCACCTTCCTGGGCATCTCGCCGCTGATCTTCTTCGCCAGCGGTCAGACCGCCTTTCTCTCGCCCATGGCGGTGAGTCTGGGATTCGGGTTAATGTTTGCCACGGCGCTGATTCTGGTCGGGGTGCCCTGCTTCTATCTCATCGCCGATGATGTGCGGGCGAAGGTGAGGGGGCGCTGGCTGCCGGCGAAGACCTTAACGTAGGATGGGTGGAGCGCAGCGCAACCCATCGTCGTCTGCCATGTTGATGGGTTACAGCGCTTCGCGCTTCCACCCATCCTACGGTCTGATAACAAGGAGTATGCTTGGACCAACGTCTGGAACAACTCAAACAATGGCTCGCCGACATCGGCCAGCCTTTCGACGCCATCGAGCCGGCCTCGGCCGATGCCAGTTTCCGCCGTTATTTCCGCCTGACCGACGGCGAGTCCACCCGTATTGTCATGGACGCGCCGCCGGAGAAGGAGGACAGCGCGCCCTTCGTCGATATCGCCGCTCGGCTGCAGGAGGCCGGGGTCAGCGTGCCCGGCGTGCTGGAGCAGGACCTGGCCCAGGGCTTCGTGCTGCTGGGCGACCTGGGCCATACCCTCTATCTCGACGCACTGGACGCGGACACCGTGGAGGGATTGTATGGTGACGCCCTCGAGGCCCTGGTGGCCATGCAGGCCGGTGCCGACACGAAGGGGCTGCCGCCCTACGACACCGAACTGCTGGACCGCGAGATGCGCCTGTTCAGCGATTGGCTGCTGCAGCGTCAACTCGGTCTCGAACTGACCGCCGCCGACCGTGATCTGCTGGAGACGGCCTTCGCCGGCCTGATCGACACTGCACTGCAACAGCCGCAGGTGTTCGTGCACCGGGACTATCATTCCCGCAACCTGATGCTGTTGCCCACCCAGAATCCCGGCATTATCGATTTCCAGGATGCGGTGCGCGGCCCGCTGACCTACGACCTGGTCTCGCTGCTGCGCGACTGCTACATCGCCTGGCCGCGCGAGCAGGTCAATACCTGGGCGCTGGGTTACCGGGCACTGGCCATCCGCTCCGGCGTGCTGGCCCCGGAGGCCGCGACCGAACAGGATTTCCTGCGCTGGTTCGACTGGATGGGGGTGCAGCGGCATCTGAAGGCCGTCGGCATTTTCGCCCGCCTCAACCTGCGTGACCGCAAGCCCGGCTATCTCAAGGATATTCCCCGCACCCTGGGCTACATCGTCGAGGTCGCACCGGACTACGACGAGTTGCGTCCCTTGGGCGAGTTCATCCGCGCGCGGGTGCTGCCGGGCCTTGGCTGAGAGGGACGCCCCCGCTTCTTTGTGTCGATTGTCCGTTTTGTGGTTAAGTTGCCCCCATGAAAGCCATGATCCTGGCCGCCGGCCGCGGCGAGCGCATGCGGCCGCTGACCGACCATACCCCCAAGCCGCTGCTGCCGGTGGCCGGCCGGGCGCTGATCGATTATCACCTCGAGGCGCTGGCCCGGGCCGGGCTGCGCGAGGTGGTGATCAACCATGCCCATCTGGGCGTGCAGATCGAGGCCGCGCTGGGCAATGGCAGCCGCCACGGCCTGCGCATCAGCTATTCGCCCGAGCCTGAGGGGGCGCTGGAGACCGGCGGCGGCATCCTGCAGGCCCTGTCCAAGCTCGGGCCGGATCCGTTCCTGGTCATCAATGGCGACATCTGGACCGACTATGACTATGCCCGGCTGCCGCAGCGACTCGACGGGCTGGCGCACCTGGTGTTGGTCGACAATCCGCCCCAGCATCCCGACGGCGATTTCCATCTCCACACTGACGGCCGACTGCGCGAGACCGGCGGAGTGCGCCTGACCTTCAGCGGCATCGGCGTCTATCATCCGGACCTGTTCACCGGCTGCGAGCCGGGCCGCTTCCCGCTGGCGCCGCTGCTGCGTCGGGCCATCGCGCAGGGGCAGGTCAGCGGCGAACACTTTACCGGCCGCTGGGTCGATGTCGGCACGCCGGAAAGGCTGCGCGAGCTGGACCGTGCATTGATTGCCGCCGCCGGTAGTCCGGACTGACATGGGCCAGGAGATCCAGCAGTACCATTTCAGCAGCGCCGATTTCGACAGCTTCCGGGAGCGCGTGCGCAACGAGACCCTGCGCCTGGCGGAGTGGTTCCGCGACGGGGCCTTCTCCACCCGCGACCGGGTGATCGGGCTGGAACTGGAAGCCTGGCTGATCGACCGCGAGGCGCAGCCGGCGCCCATCAACACCGAGTATCTACGAACCCTCAACGACCCCATGGCCGTGCCCGAACTGGCCCGCTTCAATATCGAACTCAACGTGCATCCCCAGTCGTTGACCGGCACGGCCCTGTCGAAGCTGCATGCCGACCTGCGCCGCACCTGGGAGCACTGCTACCACGTGGCCGAGGACTTCGATGCCCGGCTGCTGATGACCGGTATTCTGCCCACGCTGGAGGACCGGCATCTGGTCATGGCCAACATGTCGGAGATGAAACGCTACCGGGCGCTGAACGAACAGGTGCTGCTGCAGCGCCAGGGCCGGCCGCTGCGGCTGGACATCCGCGGCAACGAGACCCTGCGCACCGAACACCGGGACGTGATGCTGGAATCCGCCTCGACCTCCTTCCAGTTGCACCTGAAGGTCAATCTCGACCGTGCCGCCCGCTACTACAACCTGGCGCAGATGCTGTCGGCGCCGCTGGTCGCCGTGTCCGCCAACTCGCCCTACCTGTTCGGGCGCGACCTGTGGGACGAGACCCGCATCCCGGTGTTCGAGCAGTCGGTCGAGGTCGGCGGCCACGCCGCCGCCTCTCACGGCCCGGTGCACCGGGTCAGCTTCGGCACCGGCTATGTGCACGGCTCGCTGTTCGAGACCTTCCAGGAGAACTGCGACCACTTTCCGGTGCTGCTGCCGATCGAATACGATGTGCCGCCGGAGCAGCTGGCTCACCTGCGCCTGCACAACGGGACCATCTGGCGCTGGAACCGGCCGCTGATCGGCTTCGACGACGACGGCACCCCGCACCTGCGCATCGAACACCGGGTGATCCCGGCCGGCCCGACCCTGGCCGACGGCATCGCCAATGCCGCTTTCTTCTACGGCCTGATCTTCGAATTGGGCGAGCGTGACGAGGTGTTGGAATGGCGGCTGCCCTTTGCCACTGCACGTGACAATTTCTACGCCGCCGCGCGCCACGGCCTGGAGGCCCAGGTCACCTGGTTCGACGGGAAGCGGGTACGCATGCAGGCCCTGCTGGTCGACAAACTGCTGCCGCTGGCACGCCGTGGGCTGGAGCGGTTGGAACTGGATGGCGATGACATCGAGCACTACACCGGGATCATCAGGCAGCGCCTGCGCAACGGCTGCAACGGCGCCGCCTGGCAGCGGGCCTGGGTGGCCCGGCACGGTCGTGACTGGCAGGGGCTGACCGAGGCCTGCCTGGAGCGTCAGCGCACCGATACGCCGGTGCATGAGTGGGATATCTGAACCGACATGCTCAATATCAGCGAACGGATACCCGATGGTTTGTTGAGCGCCGAGGCCACCGAGTTGGAGGCGCTGTTCGGCGGTCCCACCCTGCTGCACCTGCCGGGGCGGCAGGAAGCGCCCCTGTTCGTCTCAGTGCTGCTGCACGGCAACGAAGACACGGGCTTCTATGCCGTGCGCAAGCTGCTGAACAAGTATCAGGGTCGGGAACTGCCGCGGGGCCTGTCGATCTTCTTCGGCAATGTTGCTGCCGCCGCTCAGGGTCGTCGGCGGTTGGACGGTCAGCCCGACTACAATCGGGTCTGGCCCGGCAGCGAGCAGCCGGAATGCGCCGAGCAGGCCATGCTGCGCGAGGTGGTGCAGCAGATGGAGGCGCGCAGGGTATTCGCGGCCATCGACGTGCACAACAATACCGGCCTGAATCCGCATTACGCCTGCGTCAACCGCATCGATCACCGCTATTTCCACCTGGCGACCCTGTTCTCGCGCACCCTGGTCTACTTCACCCGTCCGCGCGGCGTGGCCTCGCTGGCCTTCGCGCCCCTGTGCCCGTCGGTGACAGTGGAATGCGGACGTCCGGGCCAGGCCCATGGCGTGGACCATGCCATGGAGTTCATCGAGGCGGCGCTGCACCTTTCGGAGATTCCGGTGCATCCGGTGGCCCCGCATGACATCGATCTGTTCCATACCGTGGTCACGGTCAAGGTGCCGGACGGGATCGACTTCGGGTTCGGTCGCCCGGGTGCGGCCCTGGACTTCCTGCCCGATATCGATCATCTGAACTTCCGTGAACTGTCCACGGGCACCGAGCTGGCGCGGGTGAACGGCGTCGGCGGGGAACTGCTGGAAGCGCGTGACGAGCGCGGCCGCAATGTATGGGACGCGTACTTCTACATTGAAGATGACCGGCTGCGGCTGCGGCGCCCGGTCATGCCCTCCATGTTCACCCTGGATGAGCGCATCGTGCGTCAGGACTGCCTGTGCTACCTGATGGAGCGCTACGAACTGGTGCCGCCGGAGCAGGACTGAAACCATCCCTTGCCCATGCGTCTGCTGACTGCCATCACACCCCACGGCTACGGCCATGCCGCTCAGGCGCTGGTCGTGCTCGAGGCCCTGTGTGCGCGTCGCCCGGACCTCGAGCTGCACATCGCCACCACGGTACCCGAGGCCTTCCTGCGCAGCCGCCTGGATCATCCCTTCCACTACCATATGCGTGCCACCGACTTCGGGCTGAAGATGAGCTCGGCCCTGGAGATCGATCTGCCGGCCAGTGCCGAGGCCTATGCCGCGCAGGCGCGGATGTGGGATTCGCTGCTCGAGGCCGAAACCGCCTTTCTGGATGCCCTGCGGCCCGATCTGCTGCTGGCCGATGTGCCCTACCTGCCGCTGGCTGCGGCGCAGCGCACCGGGGTGCCGGCCGTGGCCCTGTGCTCGCTCAACTGGGCCGATATCCACAGCCACTATTTCCATGACCGGCCCGAGGCGGGGCAGGTCCGGGAACGGCTGCTCGCGGCCTACAACAGTGCCCGGGTGTTTCTGGCACCGGAACCGCACATGCCCATGCCCGATCTGGTTAACCTGCGGACCATCGGGCCATTGGCGCGCACGGGCGCGAACCGCCGCGCGACAATCGATGCCAGGCTGGGCCTTGCCCCCGACGACCGCCTGGTGCTGATCGCGCTCGGTGGGGTGCAGGGCCGGTTGCCTATGGAGCGGTGGCCGCGAACCCCGGGCCTGCACTGGCTGGTCCGGGAGGACTGGCGGGTGGAGCGTCCCGATTGCCATGCCATCGAGTCGCTGCAGATGCCGTTCACGGATATCCTCACCAGCTGCGACGCCCTGCTGGGCAAGATCGGTTACGGCAGCGTGACCGAATGCGCGGTCAACACAACCCCCATGCTGTATATCCCGCGCGCCGACTGGCCGGAGGAGCCGTATCTCGCCGGCTGGCTGGAGCGGCATGGCATTATTGCGCGGGTGGAGCAGCAACAGGTGGAGACAGGGGATCTGGCTGCGCGAGTGGAGCAGATGCTGCGTTGCCCCCGTCCGTCTGCCCCCCTCGCCGATGGCGCAGAAGAGGCGGCCGGGTTTCTGCTGAGGTAGGTCCGGATCGCGGATGAACCCGGTTCAGCATGGATGAGGTGTACTCATGGCTGGCGTCGTGGCCGGATCTCACCCCGGCATACGTTTGCAGTACCGGTCCATCCGCCTGCCTGGAGCGGCAAGGCGGTGCGGCGGGCAAGAGGCGGTGCCGGATCTATGCCAGCGTTGAACCGGGCTCCTCCCGCGACATCCGTGCCAGTGCCGCCGTCAGCCGCTCGTCCCTGCGGGTGAAGGCCATGGCACTGCCGCTGTCATCCACGCGCACCACGCGGGATGGCACGATGTGCAGACCGAAGTGGGTCTTGAAGGCCAGCCTGACGGTGTCGCCGGGTTTCATCCGTTGTTCCGGCGTCAGTTCGATGTAGATGCCGTTGCCGCTGATATTGCGGATTCTGCCGCCGAGCAGTCCGTTGCCGCCCTTGTGCAGGACGACATTCATGGTCCTGAGGATTCTTTTCTCTGTGCGGTTTTCGGGTCGCTGTTCCATTCCTGTTCTCTGCGGGATTCAGGGCGCCTTGTCCTGTCCCGTTTATTGTTTTCGTTCCTGACTGTATCGGGACGTCTATCCCTGCAGCCTGCGCCCGAAACCGGTCACATCGCGATAGAAGTCCTCCGGCAGGTCCTTCGCCAGCACCAGGCCGGTCCCTTTCCGCTCCGAACTGTGAATGACCAGCGCGCGGGTCCGCCAGTGATGTTCCTCGCCGGGATCGGAGATTGTCACCTCGACCATGCGGTGGGGCTCAAGGTCGGGATGCGTCAGGGGCAGGTTGAGGCCATGACGGCTGATGTTGCGGGTAAGCGCGACCAGAGGGCGGGATTGGTCGAGATGGATCCGGGTGGTGAGTTGAACGTCGTGCCGGCGACCAAAGCGGTGCTCCATGGCTTCCTGCTCCAATGATTAATGTATGGAACTGGAATATATCCCTGTCAGGTGTTGCATGAGTATGACAAATATCACGAAATGCAACGGTCGTCGCACAATTGTGCCACGGCAGCGGGAAATCCCTGTGATGCGCGGCGGGTGTGGGGCACAGAGATGATTCCATGCCCGCCGGACAGGGACAGACACCGGGGTCAGACAGGAATGGCGCTTGCTTAACCCGGTTTGCACCGGTCATTTGAAGTAAGTGCCATTCGGGTCAGGCGGGCTTTAACTGCTGAAGGTGCCCGCTGCCTGCTGATCGGCGTGATAGGAGGAGCGCACCATCGGGCCGCTGGCGACCTGCTTGAAGCCCAACTCACGCGCCACTTCACCCAGGCGGTCGAACTCCTCGGGAGTGACGAAGCGATCCACCGGCAGGTGGTGCAGGCTGGGTTGCAGGTACTGGCCCAGGGTCAGCATGTCGCAGTCGTGGGCGCGCAGGTCGCGCATCACCTCGACCACCTCGTCGAATGCCTCGCCCAGGCCCAGCATCAGCCCGGACTTGGTCGGCACCTGCGGATGGGTGGCCTTGAACTTCTGCAGCAGATCCAGCGACCACTGGTAGTCGGCACCGGGACGGGCCTTCTTGTACAGGCGCGGCACCGTCTCCAGGTTGTGGTTGAACACGTCCGGCGGTGCCTGGGTGAAGATGTCCAGCGCCCGGTCCATGCGGCCGCGGAAGTCGGGCACCAGCACCTCGACCGTGGTCTGCGGGTTGTGCTCGCGCACCGCCCCGATGCAGGCGACGAAGTGGCCGGCGCCGCCGTCGCGCAGGTCGTCGCGGTCGACCGAGGTGATGACCACATAGTTCAGGCCCATGGCCTTGATGGTGCGGGCCAGGTTGAGCGGCTCCTCGGTATCCAGCGGATCGGGCCGGCCGTGGGAGACGTCGCAGAAGGGGCAGCGCCGGGTGCAGATGTCGCCCATGATCATGAAGGTCGCCGTGCCGTGGCCGAAGCACTCGCCCAGGTTGGGGCAGGAGGCCTCCTCGCACACGGTGTAGAGGCGGTTGTCGCGCAACACCTGCTTGAGCCGCTGCACCTCGGGGCCGGCCGGGGATTTGGCGCGGATCCATTTGGGCTTGCGCAGCGGCTTCTCGGTCGGCTCGATCTTGATCGGGATGCGGGCGGTCTTGTCGGCGCCGCGCTGGCGCTTGATCGGGGTCTCGTTCATCTGCTGACTACCTGATGTACGGGGAGAAAAATTGCCGATTCCCGCGGCGGGGCGGGGTGTTGCTCAATCGGAGGAGGCCCCAGTGTAGCCCATTTCACGGGTGATTTGCGAGACCAGGTCCGCCGCCACCCTGTGGATATCATGGGAAATCCCAAGGTTTTTCAACTGAGTAACGGCCATGCCGGGGTGGCCGCAGGGGTTGATGCGGGAGAAGGGTTCCAGGTCCATGTCGATGTTGAAGGCCAGGCCGTGATAACTGCCGCCGCGCTTGATGCGCAGGCCCAGGGCGGCGATCTTGCCGGCCTCGACATAGACCCCGGGGGCCTCGCGATCGGCCCAGGCCTCGATGCCGTAACCCGCCAGCACCTCGATGATGGCCTGTTCCAGCTTGCGCACCAGGGCCTGCACGCCGAGCCCGCGGCGGCGGATGTCTGCCAGCAGGTAGGCCACCAGCTGGCCCGGGCCGTGGTAGGTCACCTGACCGCCGCGGTCGATCTGCACCACTGGGATGTCGCCGGGGGCGAGCAGATGCTCCGGCTTCGCCGCCTGGCCCAGGGTGAACACCGGCGGGTGCTGGACCAGCCAGAGCTCGTCGGGTGTGTCGGGGCCGCGGTTGGCGGTGAAGTCCTGCATTGCCCGCCAGACCGGTTCATAGTCGCGCAGGCCCAGGTCGCGCACGATCAGCTTGTCCACTGAGGTCATAAGACCATCACGATTTCATCGGCCGCGGTCAGTTCGCGATAGATGGCATCGAGCTGGTCCTTGCTGGTGGCGCGCACCGTGACGGTTACGGAAAGGTAGTTGCCCTTGGCCGAGGCCTGGGTGCGCACCGCGCCCTCGCCGAGGTCCGGCACGTGGCGCCGCACCAGGCTGACCACCAGACCCTCGAACTCCTCGGTCCAGGCGCCCATGGCCTTGATGGGGAAATCGCAGGGGAATTCCAGCAGGGTTTCGTCGTCGGAATCCATGCTTGGAAGTATATCGCGAAACCGCGCGGGTTTTCAGACCCGGTTCGGAAGGCTTCCGACTCCGAAAGCCCGGAGAAATTCGTGACCTCGCTTACTTCAGCCGCGTCATCCCCGCGAAGGCGGGGATCCATGTTTGTGAGTTCTCCGAGCCGTGGATTCCTGCCTTCGCGGGAATGACGGATGGTTGTGCAAGCCGGGATACGCGCAGCGTTTCCGGCAATCCGTGCATGGCCGGGGGCGGGGTGCGCCGCTGTCCTATGGCGACTGCCTGCCTTTCCCCTTGTTTCCAGGGCCCGCGGCCGGTAGGCTGAAACCGCTATGCACTACTGGCGACACATGGCACGCAGACACCCGCTGATCATCCTGTGCATGATCGCGGCCTTCCTGTGTCTGTCGCTGCTGCCGGCCCATCTGCATGTGTATCACGCGCCGGCGGACGGGCATGCGGCCGCGGAGCACGGGGTGCATGCCCATTTCGCCCTGGATCCCGACCATGTGGGCGAACATCGCCACGTGGTCGACATGGGCGGGGACACCCTGGTCAAGAAGCTCACCGATCCGCTGGAGCCGGCAGCGGCTCTGCTGCTGGTGCTGCTCCTGCTGCTGCCGTTGTCCCTGACGCGGCCGGATCATGCCCCGGCCCGTTCGGTCACGCCGCCACACGCCCATCCGGCTGCATTGCTGCCCCCCCTGCGCGCACCGCCGCGTTCCTGATTCCGTTCCCGTTATAACCCTGGTCGCGTGAGCCGGCGCGGGCATTCGTGTCCGCTGCCCGGCGCGTCGGCTCGAACGAGCCGGACAGACGGAGTCATATCCATGAAAAATGCCATTGTTGCGCCACTGCTGGGCGCCTGCCTGCTGGTCGCCATGACGCCGGTCGCGGCGACACAGGCCGATGCCGGGTTGCGGCTGGAGCAGGTGGTCGGCCGGGTGCTGGCCCGCAACCCGCAGCTGCAGCAGTTCGACACCGAGGCGCGCGCCGCCGGCGCCCGGGTCCGCCAGGCCGGGCAGGGCACGCCCTACCGACTGGGCCTGGAACTGGAGAACATCCTGGGCACCGGCCCCTTCGAGGGGATGGACACGCCGGAGGCCACCCTGAGCCTGTCGCGGGTGCTGGAGACAGGCGGCAAGCCCGGTCATCGGGCCGAGCTGGCACGCTCCCGGCTCGGGCAGCTGCGCACCGAGCAGGATGCCCGCCGTCTGGACGTGCTGGCTGCGGCGGCGCGGCAGTTCGTCCGCGTGGTCGGGCTGCAGCAGCAGGTCGGGCTGGCGCGGGACGAACTGGAGCTGGTGCGCGCCAACCGGGAATCGGTGCGTCGTCGGGTAGAGGCCGGGCGCAGTCCCGACGCCGACCTGGCGCGGGCCGACATCGCCGTGGATCGCACCGAACTGGCGTTGGCGCAGGCGCACAGCGAGCTGGACAGCGCCCGGCTCGGGCTGGCCGTTCACTGGGCGGCCACCACGCCGGATTTCAACCGCGCCGAGGCCGATCTGTTCCGGCTGCCCGGGGTCGAGCCCTTCGACCACTATGCCGCGCAGCTGGAGCGCAACCCCGACCTGGCCCGCTTCGCCACCCGGGCGCGGCTGGCCGAGGCCCGCCAGCGGCTGGCCGCGGCGCGGGCGACCCCCGACGTCGAGCTCGGCGGCGGGCTGCGCTACCTGGGCGAGGGCGATGAGGCGGCACTGCTGTTCTCGGCCCGCATCCCGCTGGGCAGCCGTTCGCGCGCCGAGCCCTACCGGGCCGAGGCCGACAACCTGGCCCTGCTCACACCCTGGCAGCGGGAGCAGCAGCGGCTGGAACTGCATGCCGCCCTCTATGCCATCCACCGGCAACTGCGGCAGGCGCGGGAGCGGACCCTGCGGCTGCGCGGCGAGATCATCCCCGCCGCCGAGCGGGTACTGGATGACTACAGCCGCGGCTATGCCCGGGGGCGCTACTCGCTGCTGGATCTGACCCAGGCCCGCCGCACCCTGCTGGAACTGCGGCGCGAGGCGCTCGCCGCCGCGACCGACTATCACCTGTCACGCGTTGAGCTCGACCGTCTGATCGGCGTCGGGCCTGACGCTGGAGTACAACCCTGATGCGAAACCTGATTCTGATCATTGCCATTGTGGCGCTGACGGCCACCGCCGCCGTCTGGCTGACCCGGCACGAGCCGGCGCATGCCGCCGGCGAGGCCGATCATGGGCACGGCCATACCGAGGGGGGCGAGGGGCACGCTGCCGAGCCCGAAACCGGCCCGCACGGCGGCCGGCTGCTGCACGCCGGCGACACCCGGCTCGAACTGAGTGTGTTCGAACAGGGCGTGCCGCCGCGGTTTCACGTGTATGCCCGGCATGCGGGAAAACCCGTGGCCCCGGAGGACATGCAGGTCGAGGTATGGCTCACCCGGCTGGGGGGAGAGATCGAGTATTACAGTTTCATGCCGCAGGATGATTACCTGCGCAGTCGCGAGAGCGTCGGCGAGCCGCATTCCTTCGACGTGGAGGTGAATGCCGTCATTGCCGGTGAACAGCATCACTGGCAGTACTCCAGCCATGAGGGCCGTACCCGCATCCCCGCCGAACTGGCGCAGGAGATGGGCATCGTCACGGAGACGGCCGGCCCGCAGACCCTCGCCGAACGGCTGGCCGTCACCGGCCGGGTGCGCACCGACCCCGACCGCCTGGCGCGGGTGCGGCCGCGCTATGCCGGTCAGCTGGAGTCGATCGAGGTCGGGCTGGGTGCAGCGGTGGAGGAGGGCCAGGTGCTGGCCCGCATCCGCAGCCATGAAAGCCTGCAGACCTACGCAGTGCGGGCGCCGATCGCCGGGGTCGTGCTCCGGCGCGATGCCCAGCCGGGGGAGAACACCGGCGAGACGCCGCTGTTCGTCATCGCCGATGTGTCGCAGGTGTGGGTCGAGCTGGATCTGTTCGGCCGCGCGCTCGGCCGGGTCCGGCCGGGGCAGCCGGTGCGGGTCGAGACCCTGGACGGCGCCAACGCCGACGGGGTGATCGACTGGGTATCGCCGCTGGCCGCCCACGCCAGCCAGAGCGTGGTCGCCCGGGTGGTGCTGCCCAATCCGCAGGGCCGTTTCCGCCCGGGCCAGTTCGTGCGCGGCGCGGTCACCGTCGATGAGACCGAGGCGGCGCTGGCGGTGCGGGAATCGGCGCTGCAGCGCTTCCGTGAGTTCGACGTCGTCTATGCCCGCGTCGGCGAGACCTACGAGGTGCGCATGCTCGAACTGGGCCGGCGCGGCGGCGGCTGGGTCGAGGTGCTCGACGGGCTGGCGCCGGGCACGGCGTACGTGACCGGCAACAGTTACCTGGTCAAGGCGGACATCGAGAAGTCCGGCGCGGCGCACGCCCACTAGGAGGGAATGATGCTGAATCATATCGTTGCGCTTTCCCTACGCCAGCGCTGGCTGGTCCTGATCGTGGTCACGGCGCTGGCCGCGCTCGGGATCCGCAACTATCAGCAACTGCCCATCGACGCGGTGCCGGACATCACCAACGTCCAGGTGCAGATCAACACCGAGGCGCCGGGTTACACCCCGCTGGAGACCGAGCAGCGCATCACCTTCGTGGTGGAGACCGCCATGGCCGGGCTGCCGCAGCTCGACTATACCCGTTCGCTGTCGCGCTACGGCCTGTCGCAGGTCACGGTGGTGTTCGAGGAGGGCACCGACATCTACTGGGCGCGCCAGCTCATCGGCGAGCGCCTGGCCGAGGTCAAGTCCAAGCTGCCGGTCGGGCTGGAACCGGCCATGGGACCCATCGCCACCGGCCTGGGCGAGATCCTGATGTACACCATCGCCAATCAGCCGGGTTACGACCATACACCCATGGATCTGCGCACCTACCAGGACTGGATCGTGCGCCCGCAGTTGCGGCTGACAAAGGGCGTGGTCGAGGTCAACACCATCGGCGGCTATACCAAGCAGTTCCATGTGCTGCCCGACCCGGACCGGTTGCTGGCCCATGATCTGACCCTGCAGGATGTCATGGCCGCCCTGGCGCGCAACAACCGCAATGCCGGCGCCGGCTACATCGAGCGTCACGGCGCGCAGTACCTGATCCGCTCCCCCGGCCTGCTCACCGACATGGAGGATATCCGCGGCATCACCGTGGCCAAGCGCCAGGGCGTGCCGATTCATCTGGAAGCGCTCGCCGAGGTCCGGCTGGGCCAGCCGCTGCGCACCGGCGCGGCCACCGGCGACGGCGAGGAGATCGTGCTGGGGACGGCCTTCATGCTCAAGGGCGAGAACAGCCGCGAGGTGGCGCAGGCGGCGGCCGCGCGGCTGGACCAGATCCGGCCCTCCCTGCCCGAAGGCGTCGAACTCAATACGGTCTACAACCGCACCGAGCTGGTGGACAAGACCATCGCCACGGTCCGCAAGAACCTGGCCGAGGGCGCGCTGCTGGTGATCGCGGTGCTGTTCCTGCTGCTGGGCAACTGGCGCGCAGCCCTGGTCACGGCGGCGGTCATCCCGCTGGCCATGCTGATGACCATCACCGGCATGGTGGAGTCCGGGGTCTCAGGCAACCTGATGAGCCTGGGCGCGCTGGACTTCGGCCTGATCGTGGACGGCGCGGTGATCATCGTGGAGAACTGCCTGGCCCACCTGTCGGCCTACCAGCGCATGCACGGCAGCCTGCCGGGGCTGAAGGAACGCCTGCGCGTCGTGCGCGAGGCGACGGTGGAGGTGATCCGGCCCAGCGTGTTCGGGGTGACCATCATTCTCATCGTGTATGTCCCGATCTTCGCCCTCGGCGGGGTGGAGGGCAAGATGTTCCACCCCATGGCGCTGACCGTGGTCATGGCCCTGAGTGCGGCCCTGATCCTGTCGCTGACCTTCGTGCCGGCCGCCGTGGCGCTGTTTGTGCGCGGGCGCATTGCCGAGGGCGAGAACCGCCTGATGCGCGGCCTGGGTCGCGTCTACGTCCCGGTGCTGGACCTGGCCCTGCGTCACCGCCTGCCGGTGGTGGTGGCCGCCGTCGCCCTGGTGCTGCTGGCCGGGCTGCAGTTCACCCGCATGGGGGCGGAGTTCGTGCCGCAGCTGGACGAGGGCGACATCGCCACCCACGCCCTGCGCGTGACCGGCACCGGCCTGCAGCAGTCCATCGGCATGCAGCAGGAGGTGGAGGCGCGGGTGAGGCGTTTCGCGGAGGTCGAGCGGGTGTTCTCCAAGATCGGCACGCCGGAGGTGGCCACCGACCCCATGCCCCCGAATGTTGCCGACACCTTCATCATCCTGAAGCCGCGCGCGCAGTGGCCGGACCCGCGTCGCCCCAAGGCCGACCTGGTGGCCGAGATGGAACGGGTGCTGAGCGAGCTGCCGGGCAACAAGTACGAATTCACCCAGCCCATCGAGATGCGCTTCAACGAGCTCATCTCGGGCGTGCGCGCCGACCTGGCGGTGAAGGTCTACGGCGACGACCTGGACACCCTGGTCGAGTTGGCGCACCGCATCGAGGGGGTGGTGGCCGGCGTGCCCGGCGCGGCCGATGTGCGCACCGAGCAGGTCACCGGCCTGCCGGTGCTGACCGTCACTCCGGACCGCGAACGCCTGGCCTATTACGGGATGGACGTGGCCGACGTGCAGGACACCCTGCGCATCGCCATGGGCGGCGGCACCGCCGGGCAGATCTTCGAGGGCGACCGGCGCTTCGACCTGGTGGTGCGGCTGCCGGAGGCCCTGCGCACCGACCCCAACACCCTGGAACGGCTGCCGGTGCGCCTGCCCGCGGAGCGCGATCCGGAGGTGGTCGGTGATGCCGATGTCACCGGGGTCGCCGCCGCCGCGCCCGAGGCCGTACCGCTGGGCGAACTGGCGACGATCGAATACGTCACCGGCCCCAACCAGATCAGCCGCGAGAACGCCAAGCGGCGGGTGTTCGTCACCGCCAATGTGCGCGGCCGCGACCTGGGCAGTTTCGTCGAGGACGTGCAGGCGGCGGTGCGGGATCAGGTGGCGCTGCCGTCCGGCTACTGGCTGGATTACGGCGGTACCTTCGAGCAGCTGATTTCGGCCACGCAGCGCCTGTCACTGGTGGTGCCGGCGACCCTGCTGATCATCTTCGGGCTGCTGTTCATGGCCTTCAACTCGGCCCGGGACGCGGCCCTGGTGTTCAGCGGGGTGCCGCTGGCGCTGACCGGCGGCGTGGCCGCGCTGGCCCTGCGCGACCTGCCGCTGTCGATCTCCGCCGCGGTCGGCTTCATCGCCCTGTCCGGCGTGGCCGTGCTCAACGGCGTGGTGATGCTGGCCTTCATCCGCGACCTGCGCCGCCAGGGCGTGGCGCTGGAACAGGCGATCCGCGACGGCGCCCGGCGCCGGCTGCGGCCGGTGCTGATGACCGCGCTGGTGGCGAGCCTGGGCTTCGTGCCCATGGCGCTCAATGTCGGTATCGGCGCCGAGGTGCAGCGGCCCCTGGCCACGGTGGTGGTCGGCGGCATCATCTCCTCGACCCTGCTGACCCTGGTGGTGCTGCCGGCGCTGTACCGGCTGGCCTATCGCCGGGCGGCGTGAGCGGGCCCGGCGCGGGTTGCCGGGAACGCTGCGCTTATCCCGGCCTGCGCTGCCCGTCATTCCCACGCAAGCGGGACAAAAGCGCGAAGCGCGTTGAACGCCGGCACGGCGGCCTTTATGCTCTATGGGTACGTAGGGCGAGCGCAGCGAGTAATCCATATACCGCCGCGGTTTCTGGATCCCCGCCTGCGCGGGGATGACGGCGTCTTCGATGTTGTGGCCAATAATCCTGACTGCTGTGTAATGTCAGGCTGGTTTCAGCCGGCCCGGCCTTCCCGCACCGCCTGCTTGTATTCCCGGTAGATCCCGTGCATCTGCCGGTACAGCGGGCCGGGGCGGCCGTCGCCGACCGGCACGCCGTCCAATGTGGTGACCGGCATGATCTCCTTGGTCGAACTGGTCAGCCAGACCTCGTCGGCGCCGCGCAGCTCTGCCTCGCTGATGGCGCCCTCACGGTAGGGTATGCCGTGGCGGGCGGCCAGTTCGATGACCAGGTCGCGGGTGATGCCGGGCAGCAGCAGCGGGCCCTTGGGCGGCGTGATCAACAGCCCGTCGCGGACGATGAACAGATTGCTGGCCGCGCCCTCGGTGGCCTCGCCGTCACGGAGCAGAATGGCCTCGGCCGCACCGGCCTCCACCGCCTGCTGGCGCAGCAGCACGTTGGGCAACAGGGTGATGGCCTTGATGTGGCAGGACTGCCAGCGGATGTCGTCCAGGCTGATCGCGGTGATCCCGTGTTCGGCCAGTGCCGGATCCGGTTCAGGGATCGGGTTGCTCATGGCGAACACGGTCGGCTTGAGATCCGCCGGGAAGGCATGATCCCGCCGCTCCATCACGCCGCGTGTGACCTGCAGGTACACGGACTGGTCTGTTCCCGCGTTTTCTCCTACCAGCTCCTCCAGGATGCCCTGCCACTGCGGCTCGGTGTAGGGGTTGGGGATGCGTACTGCCTGCAGACTGTTGTCCAGGCGCTGCAGGTGCGGCTGCAACCGGAACAGGTGCCCGCCATAGGCCGGGATGACTTCGTAGACGCCGTCGCCGAACAGAAAGCCGCGGTCCATGACGGAGACGCGGGCCTGGTCGTGGGGGAGGAATTCGCCGTTGAGGAAGACGGTGGGCATGTAAAAGTCCAGTGAGGAACGAGGAGTCTTTGCCTTAGTCCGTCAACCCGGCGCAGGCCGGAATGACGGATTAGTGAGTGATGTAGGTCGGGTTATGCCTTTGGCCAATCCGGCCTACGCAATGCCTCACTCGAAATACAACCACACCTCATCCACCGTGCGCTGCCAGAAGGAGCCTTCGGCCACGGATTCCAGCGCCACCAGCGGCACCTCGGTCAGTGCATTGCCATCCAGGTTGATAACCAGGCTGCCCTGGCGTTCACCGGCGGCGACCGGTGCGATGATGCGCGGGGCCCGCTGCACATTGGCCTGCAGGTCTTCATAGCGGCCGCGCGGAATGGTCAGATACAGCGGGGTCTCCACGCCGAGCGGCAGGACTTCGCTGGCACCCTTCCACACCCGGGCGTCGACCAGCTTGGCGCCGGCATCGTAGAGCTTGTGCGTCTCGAAGAAGCGGAAACCGTAGTTGAGCAGGGCCTGGCTGGCGTCGGCGCGCGCCTCCTCGCTGCCGGTGCCGAGCACCACCGAGATCAGGCGCATGTCCTCGCGCTGGGCGGAAGTGACCAGGCAGTAGCCGGCCGCCTCGGTGTGGCCGGTCTTGATGCCGTCGACCGAGGCGTCGCGCCACAGCAGCTTGTTGCGGTTGTGCTGGGTAATGTCGTTGTAGGTGAAACTTTTCTGCGAGTACCACTGGTAGTGCTCGGGAAACTCCTGGATCAGGGCGCGGGCCACCCTGGCGATATCGGCCGCGGACATGTAATGCTCCGGGTCCGGCAGGCCGGTACTGTTGGTGAAGTGGCTGTTCTCCAGGCCCAGGTCCGCGGCGTATTTGTTCATGTATTCGGCGAAGGTGTCCTCGCTGCCGGCGATATGCTCGGCCAGCGCCACGGTGGCGTCGTTGCCGCTCTGGACGATCACGCCCTTGAGCAGGTCCTCGACGCTGACCCGGTTGCCCACCTCGATGAACATGCGCGAGCCGGGCATGCGCCAGGCGCGCTCGCTGACCCTGACCTGATCCTCGAGGCTCAGGGCCCCCTTCTGTAATTCCTTGAACACCACATAGACGGCCATCATCTTGGTGATGCTGGCCGGCTCCACCGGGTTGTGACTGTTCTTCTCCGCCAGTACCTGACCGCTGTGATGATCGATCAGCAGGTAGGATTCGGCACCCACTTCGGGGGCCTTGGGCACCGGCATGGGGGCGGCGGCGGCAGTCTGGAAGGACAGCAGGAGCAGGAGGGTCAGGAAGCTGTGGGCGAAGTGCAGAAAGGATTTCATCATTGCTTGGCGTTTCGGTTCCGGTCAGACATTGATAACGGGGCGGTCGCGACGACGTCGCGAGAGCCCCTAGTCTACCACGACGTGGGGGCGCTGGATGCCGAAACGGGTCAGGGATTCGGCCATGCGGTCGGCATCCTCGATGCTGGCGAGCGGGCCGATGCGCACGCGGAACACCGGGCGCTGGTCGCTGTAGCCCTGCTGGATCTCGATCCCGGGCAGGTCGATGTCCTGCAGCCGGTGGCTCAGCCGTTCGGCATTGTGGCGGGAACTGAAGGCGCCCACCTGCAGGTACAGATCGGGGTTGCCATCGCGGGCCGGCATCACTGCCGGCCGGGGGGCGGCGCTGGCGCTGCGCAGCTGCGGTTCGGACTGGCCCGGATTCAGGGCCACGACCTCGACCGGGGCCGTACCGGTGGCGACGATATCGAGTTTCTTCGCTGCCACATAGGACAGGTCGATGATGCGGCCCTCGTGGAAGGGGCCGCGATCGTTGATCTTGACCACGATGGAGCGGCCGTTGCGCAGGTTGGTCACGCGGGCGTAGGTGGGCAGCGGCAGGCTCTTGTGGGCGGCGGTCATGGCGTACATGTCGTAGGGCTCGCCGCTGGAGGTGCGTCGGCCGTGGAACTTGGTGCCGTACCAGGAGGCGATGCCGCGCTCGGCATAGCCATGGCTCGAGTCCATGACGTAATAGCGCTTGCCGAAGACCTCGTAGGAACTGGGGTTGCCGTAGCGGCTGCGGGGCTCATGTCGCGGGACGGCGTCGGGGATGGAGGCCACATCCACATCGCGGCCGGGCGCGCCGTCGCGGTCGACATAGGCCCCGCCGCCGCAGGCGCTCAGCAGCAGGGCGATCAGGCCATAGAGAAGAGGGCGTGTGACGGACATGGTGTGTTTCCTCATGTGCAGCATCCCGTTATCGGTCCCGGTGTGACTGGCCTGAATTGCGTAGATGGGTGAAGCGCAGCGCAACCCATCATTGTCCGGCGGTCGTTGATGGGTTACGGCGCTGCGCGCCTTCACCCATCCTGCTTGCTATTCCTGCACCCGTCCCTGTTCGCGCCGCTCGGCGATGGCGCGCGAAAGCTGGTGTACCGCCATGGCGTAGAGCGGGCTGCGGTTGTAACGGGTGATGACATAGAAATTGTTGAATATTACCCAGTACTCCTGGCCGGTGGCGGTCTCGAGCGCGATCAGGCCCACCTCGGCATCCGGGGCGATGGCCGCCTGGGGGCTGACCCCGTATCGGCTCAGTTCGTCGGCGCGGACGCTCGGCTTGATCCCGGCTTCCAGCAGCTGCTCATGTGCCTTGCCCTCGACCCGGGCCGGTATGGCCACCGGCGCGCTGTGTTCCCAGCCGTGTACCTGCAGGTAATTGCCCACGCTGCCGAGGATGTCCTCGGGGCTGTGCCACAGGTTGCGCTGGCCGTCCTGGTCGAAGTCCACCGCATAGTGGCGGTAGCTGCTGGGGATGAACTGGCCATGGCCCATGGCGCCGGCGTAGGAACCCAGGGCATCGGCCATGTCGATGCCTTCCTCGCGGCTGAGCAGGAAGAACTGATGCAGTTCCCTGCGGAAGAAGTCGGCCCGGGGCGGGTAGTCAAAGCCCAGGGTGGCCAGCGCATCCAGCACCCGGTAGCGGCCGGCGTGTCGGCCGTAGCGGGTCTCGACGCCGACGATGGCGACGATCACGTGGGGGTCGACGCCGAGTTCCTGCTCGACCCGGTCCAGGATGGTCTCGTGCTCATCCCAGTAGATGGCGCCGAGTTCGATGCGTTCGCGATTGACGAAGATGGGGCGGTACTCGAACCAGGGCTTGGCCTCGGCCGGCCGCGAAATCGCGTCCAGGATGCTCTGCTTCTTCTCCGCCGCGCGCAGCCAGCCGCGTACCTCGTCGGCCTCGAAGCCGGCGGCGACCAGTTCCTGCACGAAGGCGTCGGCCTGTGGGTGATCGGCATAGGATGCGGCGCCGGCCGGGCCAGAGAGCAGGGCGAGCAGGGCGAGAATCAGGGACTGGCGCATGGGCGGTTAACTCTGCAGCAATCTGCGGTGGGTGTGTATGGACATCAGCATACCGAATCCGGCCAGCAGGGTCACCATCGAGGTGCCGCCATAGCTGACCAGGGGCAGCGGTAGCCCGACCACCGGCAGCAGGCCGGTGACCATGCCGGTGTTGACGATCAGGTAGACGAAGAAGGTCAGCGACAGGCTGCCGCCGAGCAGGCGGGTGAAGGTGTCCTGGGCGCGGGTGGCCAGATACAGGCCGCGCAGCAGGATGAAGGCGTAGATCCCGAGCAGCAGCAGCACTCCGACCAGGCCGAATTCCTCGGCCAGCACGGCGAAGATGAAGTCGGTCGAGCGCTCGGGCAGGAACTCCAGGTGCGACTGGGTGCCGTTGAGCCAGCCCTTGCCGTACAGGCCGCCCGAGCCGATGGCGATCTTGGACTGGATGATGTGATAGCCCGCGCCCAGCGGGTCCTGCTCCGGATTGAGGAAGGTGATCACCCGCTGGCGCTGGTAGTCGTGCATGAAGTACCACAGCACCGGCAGCAGGGCGCCGGCCAGCACGCCCAGGCCGGCCAGCAGCCGCCAGGACAGTCCGGCCAGGAACAGGACGAAGAAGCCGGCGCTGGCGATCAGCAGCGAGGTGCCCAGATCCGGCTGGCGGGCGACCAACACGGTGGGAATGATGATCAGCAGTCCGGCACCCAGCAGCCGTTTGGCGTCGGGCGGCAGCCGGGCATCGGCCAGGAACCAGGCGATCATCATCGGCACCAGCAGTTTCATCACCTCCGAGGGCTGAAAGCGGATCACGCCCAGATCAAGCCAGCGTTGGGCGCCCTTGCCGACATCCCCGATCACCAGTACCGCCACCAGCAGGCCGATGCCGGCGCCGAACAGCCAGGGCGTCCAGCGGTGCAGCAGCGAGGGCGGGATCTGCGCCACCACGAACATGACCACGAAGGCCAGGCCGAGACGGATGAGTTGGCGCTGGAGTACGGCATCGCTCTGGCCCGAAGCGCTGTAGAGCACCACCAGGCCCAGCATGCACAGGCCGAGCAGGCCCAGCAACAGCATGCCGTCCAGGTGCAGGCGCTGCATCAGGGTGCGTCGGGTGCCGGAGCCGGGGTTGATTTCCATGTGGGTTGCGTTCGTCCCTTCAGCTCAAAAACATTTTAACCGCAACGGCGCAGACGGTGCGCAAAGGGATGAATGGATAAGTATATTCCTTGTTCGCCTTTGCGGTCCGCGTGTCTTCATGGTTGTCCGTCATTGTCCGTGGATGCCTGTTCCAGAGGATGGTCCGCGAAATAGCGGTCCAGGATCTTGCGCGCGATCGGCGCGGCCACGCCGCTGCCGGAACCGCCGTTCTCCACCACGACCGCCACCGCGATGCGCGGATTGTCGACCGGGGCAAAGGCGATGAACAGGGCGTGGTCGCGCAGGCGGAAGGCGATCTCCTCGGGATCGTATTCGTAGTCCTCCTCCTGCGGCATGCTGAATACCTGTGCCGTGCCGGTCTTGCCGCCGATGCGGTAACCCAGCCCCTCTCCGATGGCGCGGGCCGTGCCGCGCGGCCCGTGCACCACATCGATCATGCCCTGGATGACCTCGTCCCAGTTGCGGATGTCCGAGTGCGGGATGCGCTGGGCCTGGGGCTGGAATACCGGCTGCAGGCCGGGACTGCCGGGTGCGTGCAGCGCCTTGACCAGGTGCGGCTGATAGAAGTCGCCATAGGTGGCGAGTGCCGCGGTGGCGGCGGCCAGCTGCACCGGGGTGGTCAGGTTGAAGCCCTGGCCGATGCCGCTGATCAGGGTCTCGCCCGGAAACCAGGGTTCGTTTCTGGCCCGGCGCTTCCATTCGCTGGAGGGCAGCAGCCCGGGCAGTTCGCCGACGATATCGATGCCGGTGCGTTCGCCGAACCCGAACTGTGCGAGAAAGTCGTGCATGCGATCGATGCCCAGCGAGCGGGCCAGGTCGTAGAAATAGACATCGCAGGACTGCACGATGGAGTCGTGCAGGTCCATGTGGCCATGGCCGCTGCGTTTCCAGTCGCGATACAGGCGTTCCTTGCCGGGCAGGGTATAGAAGCCGGGGCAGAAGACATGGCTGTCCGGACGGATCACGCCCAGTTCCAGCCCGGCCAGACCGACGAAGGGCTTGAGCGTGGAGCCGGGCGGATACTGGCCGCGCAGGGCGCGGTTGAACAGGGGCTGATCGGGGTTGCGCTGCAGCGCCTGGTAGCGGTCGTATTCGATGCCCTTGACGAAGGGGTTGGGGTCGAAGCCCGGCAGGCTGACCAGCGCCAGCACCGAGCCGTCGCGCGGGTTTATGGCCACCGCCGAGCCGTTGAATTCGCCGAAGGCGGCCTCGGCGGCGGCCTGCAGTCGGGCGTCGAGGGTGAGATAGAGGTCGCTGCCGGGGAGCGGGGACTGACGTTCGAGTACCCGCAGGGTGCGGCCCTGGGCATTGGTTTCCAGCTGCTGGTAGCCGACCGTGCCGTGCAGGACGTCCTCGTAGGTCTTCTCGATGCCGGTCTTGCCGGTATGGGTGGTGCCGCGGTAGTTCTTCTCGTCCAGTACCTGCAGGTCGTTTTCGTTGATGCGACCGACATAGCCGACGGCGTGAGCGGCCTGGCTGCGCAGGGGATAGTGGCGGGTCAGGCCGGCCTGGATGTCCACGCCCTGGAAGCGATGCCGATTGATGGCGAAACGGGCCACTTCCTGGTCGTTGAGATGCAGCCGCAGCGGCACGCCCTCGAAACGGTGCATGCGCTGGCGCAGGCGGTGGAAACGCTCGAGGTCCTGCGCCCGGATCTCGATCAGCTCGCCCAGCCGGTCCAGGGTGGTATCCAGGTCATCGACCTGTTCGGGGACGATGTCCAGCCGGTAGGAAGGCAGGTTCACGGCCAGCAGCACGCCGTTGCGGTCGAAGATCAGTCCACGGGTGGGAGGCACAGGCTCGATGCGGACCCGGTTGTCCTCGGACAGGGTACGGAAATGCTCGTGGGAGACGATCTGCAGATAGGCCAGCCGGCCCAGCAGGACCAGCAGCAGCAGGAAGACGACCAGGATGGCGGCCAGGGTGCGACGCAGGAACAGGCGGCTTTCCTGGAGGTTGTCCTTGAGTGTGATCCTGCGTGCCACGGATGTTGGTCCCGGTGCCGGTTCAGCTGACGTGGAAGGCGCGGCGCAGCCCCCGCAGCAGCACGAACACGGCCGGCCACAGGGCCGCGCCCACCACCGAGGGCAGCCAGTACAGCCAGGACTGGATCGGCCGGCCGATGATGCCGTTGATCCAGAAGATGATCAGCTGGGCCAGCATCAGCAGCACCAGGATGCTCAGGCTCTGCTGCCACAGGGGGTGCAGACGCAGTCGCTGGTGCAGGTTGATGATGAGGTAGCTGGCCACGGCATAGGCCAGGGCATGCTGACCCAGCAGGGTGGCGGTGAGCACATCCTGGAACAGCCCGGTCAGCCAGGCGATGCCCACACCGATGCGCTGCGGCAGGGCCAGGCTCCAGTACAGCAGGATCAGCAATGCCCAGTCCGGGCGGTAGAGTTCCAGCACGCGCGGCAGCGGCACGATGCCGAGGACCAGGCCGATCAGCAGGCTGAGCAGGATCACGCCGCCGCCCTGGTGTCGAACCAGTGTGCTCATGGTGTCGATTCCCCGGCAGGTTCGTCTGCGGCCGGTTCCGTTGCGGCCGGATCCATGCCGGCCTCGCCCTGGGACCAGACCAGCAGCACCTCGCGGCTGCGATTGAGTTCGGCCAGCGGCCGGGCGAAGACCTGAGCAAAGGACTCGCCCGGGTCGCGGATCACGCTCTGTACCTCCGCCACCGGGTAGCCGGGGGGGAAGCGGCCGCCGAGTCCCGAGGTGATCAGCAGATCACCGGATTCGATGTCGGCGTTGTTGGGCAGATAGGGCAGGGACAGGCTGGTCAGTGAGCCGGTGCCCAGGGCGATGCTGCGCAGGCCGTTGCGGTTGACCTGCACCGGTACGGCGTGGGCGGGATCGGTGATGAGCATGGCGGTGGCGGAAAAGGGCCCGGCCTGGATCACCTGCCCCATCACCCCATTGGCATCGACCAGTGGCTGGCCGGTGTAGAGATCGGCATAGCGCCCCTTGTTGAGCAGAATCTGGTGGCGATAGGGGTCCAGGTCCACGGCCATGATCTCGGCGATCAGGACCCGTTCACGGACCTTGAAGGAAGAGTCCAGCAGTTCACGCAGGCGCAGATTTTCTGCCTCCAGCGCCTCCAGTTTCTGCAGTTCCGCCTTGAGAATGAGCTGCTCGGTGCGCAGGCGGGCGTTTTCCTCCTGCAGCGTCCGGCGGCTGGAGAGGGTCTCCTGAAACCAGTCCTGGCTGGCCGCCGGCAGATCGACCAGCCATTGAATGGGGAAGACCACCACCGACAGGGCCGAACGCAGGCTGTCCAGATGCTGCTGGCGCTGATCGAGGGTCATCAGGAGGATGGAGGCGAAGACGAAGACCACCAGCCTGGCAGTCAGGGAGGGGCCTTGTGTGAAGATGAGTTTGATGGTTCCGTGCTCCGCGTGTCCGGGTGTTGGACCAGCAGTAATGGTACCTGTCCGGGGCGGGATGGGCTATATGGGTAGAGCACTCAGCAGTGTTTGACGGTGAACTTCTCCCCCTTGATGGGGGAGGCCGGGAGGGGGTGAATGTCAATCAACGCACCCCCGCCTCAATCCTCCCCCATCAAGGGGGAGGAGGTTAGAGGTCACCCCTCCAGCGAGAATACGTCCCCGCCGCGCTCGTCCATCATCTCCAGGGCGCGGCCGCCGCCGCGGGCCACGCAGGTGAGCGGATCGTCGGCGACCACCACCGGCAGGCCGGTTTCCTCCATCAGCAGCCGGTCCAGATCGCGCAGCAGGGCGCTGCCGCCGGTGAGCACGATGCCGCGCTCGGCCACGTCCGCGCCCAGTTCCGGCGGGGTCTGTTCCAGCGCCGTCTTGACCGCGCTGACGATGCCGGACAGCGGCTCCTGCAGGGCCTCGAGGATCTCGTTGCTGTTCAGGGTGAAGCTGCGCGGCACGCCCTGGGCCAGGTTGCGGCCCTTGACCTCCAGTTCCTTGACCTCGTTGCCCGGGTAGGCCGAGCCGATCTCGTGCTTGATGCGTTCGGCGGTGGATTCGCCGATCAGGGTACCGTAGTTGCGGCGCACGTAGTTGATGATGGCCTCGTCGAAACGGTCGCCGCCGATGCGTACGGAGGAGGAGTAGACGATGCCGTTCAATGAGATCACGGCCACCTCGGAGGTGCCGCCGCCGATGTCCAGCACCATGGAGCCGCTGGCCTCGTCGACCGGCATGCCGGCGCCGATGGCTGCGGCCATCGGCTCCTCGATCAGGTAGACCTCGCGGGCCCCGGCGCCGGCGGCCGATTCCTTGATGGCGCGGCGCTCGACCTGGGTGGAACCGCAGGGTACGCAGATCAGCACCCGCGGGCTGGGCCGGAAGAAGCGGCCCTCGTGCACCTTGTGGATGAAGTGCTGGAGCATCTTCTCGGTGACGGTGAAATCGGCGATCACGCCGTCCTTGAGCGGGCGGATGGCGGTGATGTTGCCCGGGGTGCGGCCGAGCATGCGCTTGGCCTCGATGCCGACGGCGGCGATGCTCTTGGGGCCGCCCGGGCCGCGGTCCTGACGGATGGCGACGACGGAGGGCTCGTTGAGCACGATGCCGCGCCCGCGGACATAGATTAAGGTGTTGGCCGTGCCCAGGTCGATGGAGAGATCTTCCGAGAAGATCCCGACGAGACGTTTGAAACCCAGCATTGGTTGGTGATGCCTCCGCGAATTTCGGCGTACTGTAGCAACGGGTGGGGGTTTGGGCAAGACAGCTGTCGGCAGGCTGAGGCCGGCATCACAATGATTTCGCTGAAAAGCGGGGGCGCGCGATCGGTCCGGGAGCAGAATAACGCCTTTTCCCTGACAGGGGGGTGAGCAAGGCGGATCCGCCATGCATCACCCTCCCCTCGGTCGCCTCCCGTCAAGGAAGGGGAGAGGCTGGACAGCCTGGCGCTACACCCCGGGCCCGGGGTGTGTTAATTTTCGCGTTTCCCGCAAGCCTGATCAGTCATTCAAGGAGTCGTCCTCATGGCCCTGAAGCCAGCGGAAGTGGAAAAGATCGCGCATCTGGCCCGGCTGGCCATCGATCCGGCCGATGTCGAGGGCTATGCCCGCAACCTGTCCGATATCCTGGCCTTCGTCGAGCAGCTTGAAGCGGTGGATACCGGCGATGTGACCCCGATGGCGCATCCCCTGGAGGCGACCCAGCGCCTGCGCCCGGACGCCGTCACCGAGACTGATCAGCGCACGCACTTCCAGGCCAGCGCCCCGGCCGTCGAGGCCGGCCTGTACCTGGTGCCGCGCGTCATCGAGTAAGACGGTTCGAATTTCAGCGATCAGCAACGGATACCCCATGCATACCAAAACCCTGGCCGAACTGGCCCGCGGTCTGCGCGACCGGTCCTTCTCCAGCGAGGAACTGACCCGCCACTATCTCGAGCGTATCAAACGCCTCGATGGCGGGCTCAATGGTTTCATCACCCTGTGCGAGGACGCCGCCCTGGCCCGGGCGCGCGAGGCCGACATCCAGCTGGCCTCCGGCAGACCCGGGCCGCTCACCGGCATTCCCTTCGCCCACAAGGACATCTTCTGCACCGACGGGGTGAAGACCAGCTGCGGCTCGCGCATGCTGGACAACTTCATCGCCCCCTACGACGCCACCGTCACCGCCCGCTTCAAGCAGGCCGGGGCGGTCATGCTGGGCAAGACCAACATGGATGAGTTCGCCATGGGCTCGTCCAATGAAACCAGCCACTACGGTCCGGTAAAGAATCCCTGGGATACGAATACCGTCCCGGGCGGTTCCTCCGGCGGCTCGGCCGCGGTGGTCGCCGCGCGCCTGGCGCCGGCGGCCACCGGCACCGACACCGGCGGCTCCATCCGCCAGCCGGCGGCCCTGTGCGGCATCACCGGGCTGAAGCCCACCTATGGGCGGGTGTCGCGCTACGGCATGATCGCCTTCGCCTCCAGCCTGGACCAGGCCGGCCCCATGGCCGCCAGCGCCGAGGACGCCGCGCTGCTGCTGCAGGTCATGGCCGGTTTCGATCCGAAGGATTCCACCTGCGTGGACCGGCCGGTGGACGACTACAGCGCCGGTCTGAACAACGACCTCGAGGGTCTGAGGATCGGCCTGCCGAAGGAATATTTCGGCGAGGGGCTGGACACCGGCACGGCGAAGGCGGTGGAGGCCGCCATCGCGGAGTTGAAGAAGCTCGGTGCCGAGCCGGTGGAGATCAGTCTGCCCAATGCCGGCCTTGCTGTGCCCACCTATTATGTGGTCGCCCCGGCCGAGTGTTCCTCCAACCTGTCGCGCTTCGACGGCGTGCGCTTCGGCTATCGCTGCGAGAACCCGCGTGACCTGGAGGACCTGTACAAGCGCTCCCGCGGCGAGGGCTTCGGCCCCGAGGTCAAGCGCCGCATCATGATCGGCACCTACGCCCTGTCGGCCGGCTACTACGACGCCTATTACCTCAAGGCGCAGCAGGCGCGGCATCTGATCGCGGACGATTTCCGGGCGGCGTTCGAGCAGGTCGACGTCATTGCCGGTCCGACCGCCCCGAACACGGCCTTCCGCCTCGGCGAGAAGGTGGACGACCCGGTGACCATGTACCTGTCGGACGTGTTCACCATCGCCGTCAACCTGGCCGGCCTGCCCGGCATGTCGATCCCGGCCGGCTTCGTCGAGGAACTGCCGGTGGGGCTGCAGCTGATCGGCAACTATTTCGACGAGGCCCGGTTGCTGAGCGTGGCGCACCGCTACCAGCAGGTCACCGACTGGCATAGGCGCGTGCCGAAGGGCTATGAGTGATTTGCGGAATTCGGATTTCAACGCAGAGACGCAGAGGCGCAAAGTCTTATACAAGTATTCTTTGCGTCCTCTGCGTCTCTGCGCCTCTGCGTTGAATTGAGGATTTGAGTTATGGAATGGGAAGCAGTCATCGGGCTCGAGATCCACGCCCAGCTGGCGACGAAGAGCAAGATCTTCTCCGGCGCCTCCACCGCCTACGGCGCGGCGCCCAACAGCCAGGCCTGCGCGGTGGACCTGGGCCTGCCCGGGGTGCTGCCGGTGCTGAACGAGGAGGTGGTGCGCATGGCAGCCAAGTTCGGCCTGGCCACGCATTCCACTGTTGCCCCGCGCTCGGTGTTCGCGCGCAAGAACTACTTCTACCCCGACCTGCCCAAGGGCTACCAGATCAGCCAGTACGAGCTGCCCATCGTCCATACGGGGTATCTCGATATCGAGCTGGATGACGGCGAGACCAAGCGCATCGGCATCACCCGCGCCCACCTGGAGGAGGATGCAGGCAAGTCGCTGCATGAGGGCTTCCATGGCGTCACCGGCATCGACCTCAACCGCGCCGGCACCCCGCTGCTGGAGATCGTCTCCGAGCCCGACCTGCGTTCGGCGAAGGAGGCGGTCGCCTACATGAAGAAGCTGCACTCGCTGGTGCGCTACCTGGAGATCTGCGACGGCAACATGCAGGAGGGTTCCTTCCGTTGCGACGCCAACGTCTCCATCCGGCGCCGGGGCGAGCACCGCTTCGGTACCCGTGCCGAGATCAAGAACATCAATTCCTTCCGTTTCGTCGAGCGCGCCATCAACTTCGAGATCGAGCGCCAGATCGAGGTGCTGGAATCCGGCGGCGCCGTGGTGCAGGAAACGCGTCTGTACGATGCCAGCAAGGACGAGACCCGCTCCATGCGTACCAAGGAGGAGGCCAACGACTACCGTTACTTCCCCGATCCGGACCTGCTGCCGGTGGAGCTCGATGAAGCCTTCATCGAGGCGGTGCGCAACAGCCTGCCGGAGCTGCCCGATGCGAAAAAGAGCCGGTTCATGGAGCAGTACGGCCTGTCCGCCTATGACGCCGGCGTGCTGACCGCCAGCCGCGAGATGGCCGACTATTACGAGGCTGTGGTCGCCGCCGCGCAGGTGGACGGCAAGCTGGCCGCCAACTGGGTCATGGGCGAGTTGTCGGCCGCGCTGAACAAGGACGGCATCGAGATCGAGGATTCGCCCATCGACGCCGGCGGCCTGGCCGGGTTGCTCGCGCGCATCCACGACAACACTATCTCCGGCAAGATCGCCAAGACGGTGTTCGAGGCCATGTGGGCCGGCGAGGGCGATGCCGATGCGGTCATCGAGGCCAAGGGCCTGAAGCAGATCACCGATACCGGCGCCATTGAGCAGATGATCCGCGAGGTGATCGCCGCCAATCCGGAACAGGCTGAGCAGTACCGCTCCGGCAAGGACAAGCTGTTCGGATTCTTCGTTGGCCAGGTGATGAAGGCCTCCAAGGGCAAGGCCAATCCGGGTGAGGTCAACAAGCTGCTCAAGCAGCTGTTGAATGAATAGTTGCCTGCGCGACAGCAACACACAGGACGCGGAGACGCAGAGACGCAAAGCTTCGTGAAGCGGAGCGGTATTGGGTGTATCCCGTCGGTGTACTCTCCTGTTCCGTCATTCCGGCGCATGCCGGAATCCAGAAACCGCGGTGGTCAATGGATCCCGGCATGCGCCGGGATGACGGGATTCCTGGGTAGTCCGTAGGCCGGAATAAGGGCTGGATGCCCGTTTCCGGCATTATCCGCGTTGCCGGGAAAGTTGCGCTTATCCCGGCCGGCGAACTCTTCCGGTGGTCACCGGCAGGAGATTGCCACGCCGCTGACGCAGCTCGCAATGACAGGGAATCCGCCAGGTTTGTTCGCGTTCATTCGCGGCTCACGCAATAACGATTACCGCTTCTCTGGCATCACCGCCTCGAATCCACCAGCCCCTGACCTCGGGCGCATCCCGGTCCTGCAGTGAAATGATCAGATTCAGCGCCTCCGGGTAGGCGGCCTGCTCGATGTCTGTGGTCGAGGGGCGCGCCGGTGCGTCCGGATGGGAATGGTAGATGGCGAACAGCGTCTCGCCTTTCTCGCGCATGGTGCGCATGGCGGCGATCTGACCGGCCGGATCGAGTTCGAAGCGCGACTGCGGATGCTGCGCGACATTGGCAACCGGATAGATGTCATAACCGGCCTCCGGCCGGTGTCCGATCAGGCCGCAGACCTCCACTTCCGGCGTGGTCAGCGCTGTCTCCAGTAGCGGCTTGATCAGGGAAGAGGGCAGGGTGATACTGCGCGCAGGCATGATGTTCCGTTCTCTGAATATTTTTTGTGAGCATCGTAGGTCGGGTTAGTCCGAAGGGCGTAACCCGACATTGGGTCCGGATTCGTTGGGTTACGGCGCAGTTGCGCCTAACCCAACCTACAAGCCGCATGATAGTCCACGGAGTCCAAGATGTCCGAACGCCTGCTGCTGTGCAGCGATCTCGATCGCACCCTCCTGCCCAACGGCAATCAGCCCGAATCCCCCGAAGCGCGGCCGCGCCTGCGCCGACTGGCGCAGCACCCCGAGCTCATCCTGGCCTATGTGTCCGGCCGTAACATCGATCTGATCGAAGCGGCCATCGAACAGTATCACCTGCCGCACCCGGCCTATGCCCTGGCCGATGTCGGCACCTCCATCTACCGCTGGCAGGGCGGCGACTGGCGCCTGTGGGAGAGTTGGCGGCAGAAGATCGGCCATGACTGGCGGCATTACCGCAACCACGATCTGCGTCCGCGCCTGGACGACATCGAGGAACTGGCGCTGCAGGAGGAGACCAACCAGCACGACTACAAGCTCAGCTACTACGCCATGCCGGACCTGGTCGACAGCGGGGTGCTGCTGGAGCTGCGCCGGCGGCTGCGCGAGCTGCATATCGATTTCGAGATCGTGTGGAGCGTGGACGAGACCAGCAACACCGGCCTGCTGGACATCCTGCCGGCCAGCGCCACCAAGCTGGGGGCGGTGCGTTTTCTGATGCGGGAACTGGACCTGGGCCGGCATCACACCGTGTTCGCCGGCGACAGCGGCAACGATCTGAACGTGCTGACCAGCGACATCCCCGGCGTGCTGGTGGCCAATGCCACCGATGCCGTGCGTGAGCAGGCATTGCGCGAGGCCGGGGCGCGCAACCAGGCCGCAGGCCTGTACTGTGCCGCCGGCGACTTCATGGGCATGAACGGCAACTACAGCGCCGGGGTGCTGGAGGGGCTGGTGCATTTCCATCCCGAGACGCGGGGGTGGCTGGGGGGCTGAGTCGGGCGGTGGGAACGCGGAGCCGGGTAGGATGGGTGAAGGCGCCTGGCGCCGTAACCCATCTTCATGTACATGCCGATGGGTTGCGCTTCGCTCCACCCATCCTACCCTCTGGCGGCCAACTGCCGATCATGCACCCGCGACAGCGTCAGCAGCGCCACCGCCGCCCCGAGCAGCGCCAGGCCCATGTCCGACTGGGTGTCCCACACATAACCCTGGGTGCCGAGGAAGGATTCGGCGGCCTGTTCGTTGACCAGGGCCGCCCACCATTCGATCAGTTCATACAGGGCGCTGATGGCCAGGCAGATGGCCAGGATGAGGGGGGCGAGCCAGCCGCGCACACGGATGACCTCGAACCGCAGCAGGATCTCGCGGGCGACCATGGCCGGGACGAAGCCCTGCAGGAAATGCCCCAGCTTGTCGAAGTTGTTGCGCGGCCAGCCGAACCAGTCGCCGATGACATCGAAGACCGGCACCCGGGCATAGGTGTAGTGCCCGCCCACCATCAGGATGATGGCGAACAGCAGGATCAGGCCGTAGGCCAGCGGGGTGAGCGGGAAATGCCTGCGGGTGGCGATCAGCACCGCCAGGCCGAGCATGGCCGGCAGTACCTCCATCCACCAGGTCAGGCGGTCGTAGGGTTCGATGCCTGACCACACCAGCACCCCGACATAGATTGCCAGCCACAGCCAGCCGGTGGGGCCGGGCAGGAACCGCACGGCCTTCATTGATCCCAGTCCAGCAACTCGCCTCCAGGCGCGGCGCGTTCCCATTGGGCATACAGCACCTGCCAGTCGCCGCCGGTGCGTCGCAAACTGAGTTCGAGGCGCCGGCTGTCGAAGGCCAGGCGTCCGGTGTCGGCCGTGCCCAGCCACAACGCGACCTCGGCCCGGTCGGGGGCGGGAAAGCGGATATCCCGGATGCGGGTCAGCAGCTTCGGTTGCCGGTAGCGCAGAAACAGCAGCCGCAGACGGTTGAGGACCGCGGCGCGGTCGTTGCCGCGGCTGTCGCTGTAGTCCGCGGCGATATGGTCCCTGAACAGGTCCAGGTCGCGGTCCTGGGCGGCCTGCTCGGCGGCAGCGATCAGTTCGCGGATGGCGGCTTCCGGATCCGAGGGTGCTTCCCCGCAGCCGCTCAGGGCGAGCAGCAGAAACAGTGCCGCCAGCGGGCGGGCGAATCGGGCTGTCGCGGGTTGGCGCATCAGCCGGTGCCGGCCGGGTGGGCGGGTGTCTGCACGCGGGTCCCGCTGCACACCGGGCAGTCCGGGTCCGGATGCAGTTTCAGGGTGCGCAGTTCCAGACTGCGGCCATCGAGGATCAGCAGGCGGCCGTCCAGGGGCTCGCCGAGCCCGGTCAGCACCTTGATCGCCTCCAGCGCCTGCAGGCTGCCGATGATGCCGACGATCGGCGCCAGGATGCCGTTTTCGGCGCAGGTCTGTTCGGCCTCCGTGCCGTCGCGGTACAGACACTGATAGCAGGGTCCGGCGGCGAGATCGCCCCGGAACACGCTCAGCTGACCCTCGTAGCGGATGGCCGCGCCCGAGACCAGTGCTCGTCCGGCCTGCCAGCAGGCGGCATTCACGGCGAAGCGGGTGGCGAAGTTGTCGCTGGCATCGACCACCAGGTCGGCCGCGGCGACCGCCGCCTGCAGGGCGGCGTCTTCCAGCCGTTCAGCGATGGGAACGACCCGGGTGTCCGGGTTGATGTCCGCCAGTCGCTCACGGGCCGAATCCACCTTGGGCCGGTCCAGGTCGCGCTGGCCGTGCAGGATCTGGCGCTGCAGGTTGCTTACATCGACCCGGTCCGGATCGGCGATGGTGAGTCGGCCCACGCCGGCCGCGGCCAGGTACAGGGCGGCCGGGGAGCCCAGTCCGCCGGCGCCGATAATCAGCACATGTGCGTCATTCAGCCGCTGCTGCGCCTCGACACCGAAGTCGGGCAGCATGATCTGGCGGCTGTAGCGCAGGAGTTGATCGTCGTTCATGGGGAGAGTAAACGGTTGCGATATTGCGGGATGGTAGCCCCGGGCCGATCAAAGGTGAAGGGGCGGCAGTATGACAATGCAGTTTAAGGGGAAGATGTATGCCAGCCCGCATGAGTCGTATTTCACCTTACCCGTCATTCCCGCGAAGGCGGGAGTCCAGTGCCTGGCAGGGCAAACGCGCGTTGGATCCCCGCCTTCGCGGGAATGACGAAGTAAGTGCAATAGGATCAGAGGTAACGCCGCCAGTGTTCCGGCCGGCCGTCGCGGCAGCCGTGCGGTCGCTGCTGGTATTTCTCGATGAACACGGCCTGGGTGCAGTTGCCGCGGCCGCGCAGGCAGCCCAGCTGTTCCTGCTGGGCCTGTTCGCTGTAGTAGTAGAGGGCGCGCTTGAGCTTGATCATCAGGTTGTTGTCCAGATGGAAGCCCAGTTCCACCAGCAGTTCCTCGATGACCTGCAGGGTGAGCAGGGTGACGTCGTAGCTGACGTGCAGGAGTTCGGGCTGGGCCGGGTGGATGTGGAGCACGCCTTCGACATTGCTCAGGATGAGTGCGGCCGCCTGGGCCTGATGCGGCTCATGGTGGGGGCCGCGAAACAGGATCTCGCGGTGCTTGATGTGTTCCTGCAATTCGCTCATGGCTCCATGCTAGCCGGGTCGGGGCAGGAATCAAGCAGAATTGCCCGCTTCAGCCGCTGCCGGGGTGGCGGGCCGCCGTGGCGCGCGGCTGGCCGGCCAGGTCATGACGGCACTGGATGTCGATAAACCCCTTTTCCCTCAACAGGCTGGCGACGCTGTCGGCCTGGTCGAAGCCGTGTTCCAGCACCAGCCAGCCGCCGGGCTCCAGGTGCTCCGGCGCCTGCATGATCAGCTGTTCGAGAGCATCCAGACCGGCGGCGCCGGCGGCCAGGGCGCGGCGTGGTTCGAAGCGCACGTCACCGGCATCCAGATGCGGATCGCGCTCGGCCACATAGGGTGGATTGCTGACGATCAGCTGGAAGCGCCGGCCGGCGACCGGCGTGAACCAGTCGCCCTCCAGCAGTTCCAGGTTATCCACCCCGAGACGCTCCCGATTGCGGCGGGCCACGGCCAGGGCGGCGGAAGAGATGTCGATGGCGGTCACCCGGCAGCCGGGGCGTTCCAGAGCCAGCATCAGGGCCAGCGCCCCGCTGCCGGTGCCGAGGTCCAGCAGCGCCCGGTCGGCCCCGACCGGGATCTGCTCCAGCGCCAGTTCCAGGGTGATCTCGGTCTCGGGCCGCGGGATCAGGGTGTCGGGGCTGACTTCGAGTTCCCGCGACCAGAATTCGCGCCGCCCCAGCAGGTGGGCGATGGGATGCCCTGTCAGCCGCTGCTCCAGCAGGGCCTCGGCCTGCTGCCATTCTGATTCGGTGAGCAGGTCCTCGCCATGGGCATAGAGATAGCTGCGCGGCCGAGTCAGTACATGTCCTAACAGGATCTGGGCGTCCAGGCGCGGGGAGTCGCTGCCGGCCTCGTGCAGGCGCTGCGTGGCCCGGCGCAGCCAGTCCTGCAGGGTCTGGGGAACATCACTCGGCATGGATGGCGGCGAGTTGATCGGCCTGGTATTCGCTGATCAGCGGGTCGATCACCGGGTCCAGGTTGCCGGCCAGGATCTCGTCGAGTTTGTGCAGGGTCAGGTTGATACGGTGGTCGGTGACCCGGCCCTGAGGGAAATTGTAGGTGCGGATGCGCTCGGAGCGGTCGCCGCTGCCGACCAGGCTGCGCCGTGTCTGCGCCTGTTCGCTGGCGCGGCGGTCGCGCTCGATCTGTTCCAGCCTGGCCGCCAGCAGCGACAGGGCCCGGGCCTTGTTCTTGTGCTGGGAGCGCTCGTCCTGGCATTCGACCACGATGCCGCTGGGCAGGTGGGTCAGGCGCACGGCCGAGTCGGTGCGGTTCACGTGCTGGCCGCCGGCGCCGGAGGCGCGGTAGGTGTCCACGCGCAGGTCGGCGGGGTTGATGTCCACCGCTTCGGCTGCCTCCAGTTCCGGCAGTACCGCCACGGTGGCGGCCGAGGTGTGGATGCGGCCCTGGGATTCGGTCTCCGGCACGCGCTGGACCCGGTGGGCGCCGGATTCGAACTTGAGCCGCGAGTAGGCGCCCTGGCCGACGATGCGGGCGATGACCTCCCTGTAGCCGCCGTGTTCGCCCGGGGATTCGCTCAGAATCTCCACGTTCCAGTGATGCGTCTCGGCGTAGCGGCTGTACATGCGCAGCAGGTCGCCGGCGAAGATGGCGGCCTCGTCGCCGCCGGTGCCGGCGCGGATCTCGAGGAAGATATTGCTGTTGTCGTGCGGATCCTTCGGCAGCAGATGCTTCTGCAGTTCCAGTTCCAGCGCCTCGAGCCGTTCGGCGGCCGCCCGGCGTTCCTCGCCGGCCATTTCCCGCACCTCCGGGTCCGGGTCGTTCTGCATTTCCTCAGCGCTGTCCAGGTCGGCCCGGGCCCGGCGATAGTCGCCGTAGCACCTGATCACCGGCTCCAGCTGGCTGTATTCCACCGACAGGCCGCGGAAACGGTTCTGGTCGGCGATGATCTCGGGCTGGGACAGCAGGGCGCCGACCTCCTCGAAGCGGTCGCTGAGCTGATCGAGCTTTTTCCGGATCGAATCCTTCATGCGGGTATGCCCGCATATCGCGCAGCTATCCGGTTTCTCCCTTTCCCTCTCCCACCGCTCGCTTTGCGAGCGGTCCCCCCTCTTCCGCTGTGCGGGCGAGGGAAGGTCGCAGGTGGCCTGCGGCCACCGGTTCCTGGGTAGGGCCGGGGTGAGGGTGTCGGGGTAGCAGCGACAGTGAGGGCGCGTAGTGTCATTTCCCGGACTCGTCCAGCCCGAACAGCTCGCGTGCCGCCTCGATCAGTTCGGCGCGGCCATCGTAGCCGGCCTGGCGCAGATTGGCGCTGGGGGCATGCAGCAGCTTGTTGGTCAGGGTATGGGCCAGAAACTCCAGCACCGCTTCGGGTTCCCGGCCCTGGCGCAGCTGGGCCAGGGCCTTGTCCAGGACCTCCCGGCGGCTGGCATCGGCCCGGTCGCGGCAGGCACGGATGGTCTGCACGGCGTCCAGCGAGCGCAGCCAGCCATAGAAGTGTGAAGCCTGCACCTCGATGATCTCCTCGGCCTGATGGGCCGCCTCGCGGCGCGACTTCAACCCCTCCTGGATCACCTGCTGCAGGTCGTCGATGGTGTAGAGGTAGACGTCCTCGAGTTTGCCGACCTCGGGTTCGATGTCGCGTGGCACGGCGATGTCGACCATGAACACCGGCTTGTGCTTGCGAGCCTTGAGTGCGGTCTTGATCGTGTCGCGCCGCAGCACCGGGGTCTGGCTGGCGGTGGAGGCGATGATGATGTCGGCCTCGGCCAGATGGGCGGGGATCTCGTCCAGGGCGATGGCGTAGCCGTTGAACTGGCTGGCCAGGGCGTGGGCGCGTTCGACCGTGCGATTGGCGATGATCATGCGGCCGAGCTGCTGCTCGTGCAGGTGGCGGGCCGCCAGTTCGATGGTCTCGCCGGCGCCGATCAGCAGGGCGGTGGTCTCGCCGAGATCACCGTAGATCTGGCGGGCCAGGCGCACCGCGGCGAAGGCCACCGAGACCGGGCTGGCGCCGATGGCGGTGTCGGTGCGGATCTGCTTGGCCACGCTGAAGGTGTGCTGGAACAGGCGGTTGAGCAGGTGCGAGACCGTGCCCGCCTCGCTGGCCGCCTGGAAGGCATCTTTCAGCTGACCGAGGATCTGGGGCTCGCCCAGGACCATGGAGTCCAGCCCGGAGGAGACCCGCAGCAGGTGCTTGACCGCCTCCAGGTCCGGATGCACATAAACGTAGGGCTGAAGCTGGTCGCGCCCCAGTCGATGATAGGCGGACAGCCAGTCCAGCAGCTGCTGGTGTCCGGTCTGGTCCAGGTGGCAGTAGATCTCGGTGCGGTTGCAGGTCGACAGGATCGCCCCTTCCTGCACCATGGGCAGGGCGGTCAGTTCGCGCAGGGCCTCGGGCATGCGCTCGGGCGGAAACGCCACGCGCTCGCGGATATCGACCGGTGCGGTGCGGTGATTGATGCCGAGTGCGATCAGGGACATGGAAGGGCTGGTGGATGCAGTCGAACCGGAAATTCTGCGGGATATGCCGGGGGATTACAAGAAACCCCTGAACGGCCGGAGGGGCGTGGCTTGATAGAAATCGGTCGGCAAGTCGTCGTACACTGAGGTTTGGATTACGCATTGGCACAATACCCCAGATGAAGACTTCCGTTTCGATCCCGGCCGGATTGCTGGCCGCGCTGCTGCTGGGCGGCTGCCAGCACCTGGAACCCCTGGCGACGGCCCCGGAGGCCGCCGGGCCGGCCACCGAGACCGCGCCCGGGGCGGAGGCCGTCCAGCCAGTCGCGCCGCCGTCGGCCGCGGCCCCGGCCGTGGCCGAGCTTTCCGGCGATGTCCTGTTCGATATCCTGCTGGGGGAGATCGCGGGGCAGCGCAACCGGCTGGATGTGTCGGTGGAGCACTATCTGCGGGCCGCCGAGTCAAGCCGCGACCCGCGCGTGGCCGAACGGGCCCTGCGTATCGCCGCCTTCGCCAAGGATGAGCGGGCGGCGCTGGCCGCCTCGCGGCGCTGGGTGGAACTGGCGCCTGACAGCCTGGATGCGCGCCAGTCGCTGGCGGTGCTGGCGCTGCGCGCCGGCATCGAGGATGAGGCCTTCACCCAGCTGGAGCAGATCATCACCGAACTGGGCGCCGGTGACCAGGCCTTCACCGCGATTACCGGCCTGCTGGCCCGCGACGAGGACCGGCAGGCCGCGCTGCAGCTGATGCAGCGCCTGGCGCAGCAGTATCCCGACCTGCCCGATGCCCAGCTGGCACTCAGCCGTCTGGCCCAGCATGCGGGCAGGCCCGAGGTGGGCTTGGCCGCCGTGGAGCGGGCCCTGACGCTGCGTCCCGACTGGTCCGAGGCCCTGATCCAGCGGGCCCGGCTGCGGGTCCAGGACGGAGAGCAGGAGCTGGCGCTGCAGGAACTGGCCGCGGCGGTCCAGCGCCAGCCCGACTCCCTGCCGGTGCGCATGACCTACGCCAGGCTGCTGCTGGAGGCGCGTGAATTCCAGGCGGCCGAACAGCAGTTCCGGCAGGTGGTCGAGCAGGACCCCGAGCACCTCGATGCGATCTATTCCCTGGGCCTGCTGGCACTGGAAGCCGAACGTTACGATGCCGCCGGGACACGCTTCGAACGGCTGCTCGAACTGGGCGGGCGCACCCAGGAGTCACGCTACTATCTGGGGCGGATCAGCGAGGCGCAGGACGCGCCCGAGTCGGCGATCGAATGGTATGACCGGGTGCGCGAGGGCGACTATCTGCTGGATGCCCAACTCCGCTCGGCCCGGCTGCGGGCGCAGCTGGGTGAGGTGGAGGCGGCACGACGTCAGCTGCACGGCATGCGGGTACGCAATCCCGAGATGGCCGTGCAGCTGTATATCGCGGAGGGCGAACTGCTGGTCTCAGTGGGGGCGGAACAGCAGGCGATGGATCTGTACGACTCGGTGCTGGAAAACATGCCGGATAACCCGGACCTGCTCTATGCCCGCGCTCTGCTGGCGGAGAAGCTGGGCAACCTGGAACAGACCGAGCAGGATCTGCGCCGGGTTCTGGAGGTCGAGCCGGACAACGCCCATGCCCTCAATGCCCTGGGTTATACCCTGGCCGATCGCACCGACCGCTATGGTGAGGCCCTGACCTATATAGAGAAGGCCCTGGCGCTGCGGCCCGAGGATCCGGCCATCCTCGACAGCATGGGCTGGGTGCAGTACCGACTGGGCAACCTGGAGCAGGCCGAGGCCTATCTGCGCCGGGCGCTGGAGCAGGCGCCGGACGGGGAGATTGCCGCCCACCTGGGCGAGGTCCTGTGGCAGCAGGGGCGCCGGGCCGAAGCCCGCGAGGTGTGGGAGGCCGCGCTCGAGGCCGGGTCCGACAATCCGGTGCTCGAGCGCACCATGCAGCGTTTCCTCCAGCCCTGATGCCGATGTCTGCGCCCGGTGCCCTGCTCCGGTTCGCCGGCCTGGTGCTGGTGGTTGCGCTGACCGGCTGCAGCGGGCTCGCCACCCGTGAACCGGCCCGGGTGCCGGCCGCGGACACCTGGACCCTGGAGGGACGCATCGCCCTGCGGCTGGAGGACGAGGGCTGGCATGCCAGCGTCGTCTGGCAGCAGCGCCCGGGCAGCTATCGTCTGCGCCTGCAGGGGCCGCTCGGCCAGGGGGCGCTGGAACTCAGCGGCAGTGCAGCGGGTGTGATCCTGGAGCGGGCCGACGGTCGCATCAGCCAGGCCCGCGATCCGGATATCCTGTTGTACCAGGAGACCGGCTGGCAGCTGCCGGTCAGCGGTCTGCGCTACTGGGTGCGCGGCCGGCCGGTACCGGACATCGGGACCCGCAGCCGCCGTGACGACCAGGGGCGGCTGGTCGAGCTGCATCAGGCCGGCTGGGATATCCGCTATACCGATTTCTTCCAGACCGGTGCCCTGCCGCGCAGGATCGAGCTGGTCAATGGCGAGGTGCGGGTCAAGCTCATCATTGATCAGTGGCAGCACCTGCCGGCCGCAGACGAGGCGGATGATGCGAGCTGAGTCCGGCTGGCCGGCGCCGGCCAAGCTCAACCTGTTCCTGCACATCACCGGCCGCCGGCCGGACGGTTACCACACCCTGCAGAGCCTGTTCCAGTTCCTGGATCAGGGCGACCGGCTGGAGTTCTCCCTGACCGAAGCCCCTGCCATCCGACTGCTCACACCCATGCCGGGTGTCCCTTCGGATCAGGACCTGACGGTGCGCGCCGCCCGCCTGCTGCAGCAGCGGGCCGACGTGAGGCGGGGGGTGGAGATCCGGCTGGACAAGCGGCTGCCGCTCGGCGGCGGCCTGGGCGGCGGCAGTTCGGATGCCGCCACCACCCTGGTCGTGCTGAACCGGCTGTGGGAAGCCGGACTGGACGAGGACGAACTGGCCGCCCTGGGCCTGCAGCTGGGCGCCGACGTGCCGGTGTTCGTGCGCGGCCGCGCCGCCTGGGCCGAAGGAGTGGGGGAGCGGCTCACCCCGGTCGAGGTGCCCGAGCCCTGGTACCTGGTGATCGTGCCCCCGGTCAGCGTCAGCACTGCCGCGGTGTTCCAGCATCCGGAATTGACACGGGATTCCCGCCCAATCACAATATCCGACTTTCTCGCGGGCCGGTCGCGCAATGACTGCGAGGCCATTGTGCGTCAGCTCTATCCCGAGATCGCCGCTGCGCTGGACTGGCTGAACGGCCGGACGCGGGCGCGTCTGACCGGGACCGGCGCCTGCGTGTTCGGTGCCTTCCGCGATCACGCAGCGGCACTGGCGGCGCAGCAGGCCCTGCCCGCCGGCTGGGAAGGCTTCATCGCCCGGGGCTGCAACCGCTCGCCGCTGCATGCCGCACTGGCAGCGGACCGGATGTGAACCGTCGCTTTGCCATTGAACATTGGGGCGTCGCCAAGCGGTAAGGCACTGGTTTTTGGTATCAGCATGCGCAGGTTCGAATCCTGCCGCCCCAGCCAAACAACGATTCGCGCAGCGAATCTATAGAAACACCGGGCGGCAGGATGAGAACCTCAAGGTTCGACTTGAGCGCGCAGCGCGAAAGAACGGCGCAGCGCAGCGGAGCCGGCCCCGCAGGGGCGAGGCCGCAGGCCGAGTAATCCTGCCGCCCCAGCCAAACAACGATTCGCGCAGCGAATCTATAGAAACACCGGGCGGCAGGATGAGAACCTCAAGGTTCGACTTGAGCGCGCAGCGCGAAAGAACGGCGCAGCGCAGCGGAGCCGGCCCCGCAGGGGCGAGGCCGCAGGCCGAGTAATCCTGCCGCCCCAGCCAAACACATCACCGGTCAGCGGCCGAGCCGCTGGCCGTTTTTTAACCGGCCGCATCAATGAACCGGATGGTCACTGCAGACAACAGACGAGGTGGGATGGTGCCTGATGTCGACGGCCGCATGATGGTCTTCGCCGGCAACGCCAATCCGCAGCTGGCGCAGAACATCGTCAACCATCTGCGTATTCCGCTGGGCAAGGCGGTGGTGGGCCGGTTCAGCGACGGCGAGGTGATGGTCGAGATCATGGAGAACGTCCGCGGCAAGGACGTCTTCATCGTGCAGCCGACCTGCGAGCCGACCAACGACAACCTGATGGAACTGCTGGTCATGGTCGATGCGCTGCGCCGCTCCTCGGCCGCGCGCATCACCACCGTGATGCCCTATTTCGGCTACGCCCGCCAGGACCGGCGGCCGCGCTCGGCGCGGGTGCCGATCACCGCCAAGGTGGTGGCCGACATGATCTGCAAGGTCGGCGCCGACCGGGTGGTGACGGTGGATCTGCACGCCGACCAGATTCAGGGATTCTTCGATATCCCGGTGGACAATGTGTATGCCTCGCCGATCCTGCTCGGCGACATCTGGCGCAACAAGCACCCCGATCTGATGGTGGTGTCGCCGGACGTGGGCGGCGTGGTGCGCGCCCGGGCCCTGGCCAAGCGCCTGGACGACGCGGACCTGGCCATCATCGACAAGCGCCGTCCGCGCGCCAACGTCTCGCAGGTGATGCACATCATCGGTGACGTCGAGGGCCGCGACTGCGTGCTGGTTGATGACCTGGTCGACACCGCAGGCACCCTGTGCAAGGCGGCCGGCGCGCTCAAGGAGCACGGCGCCTCGCGGGTGGCCGCCTACTGCACCCACCCGGTGCTGTCGGGGCCGGCGATCAAGAACATCGAGGGCTCGCAGCTCGACGAGTTGGTGGTGACCGACACCATCCCGCTGCGCCCCGACGCGCAGAAGTGCTCGCGCATCCGCCAGCTCAGCATCGCCGAGATGCTGGGCGAGACGCTGCGGCGCATCAGCGAGGAAGAATCCGTCAGTTCGCTGTTCATGGACTGACGCCGGACAGGCCCGGCCTGTCCGTTACGGCCTCCCCTGGTCGCGGGGGAGTAAACGCAACGCCGCCATGGGCGGCAACCGGAGTGCAAAACATGAGTATCTCATTCGAACTGGACGCCGAGCTGCGTTCCGACAAGGGGAAAGGTGCGAGCCGCCGCCTGCGTCGGGCCGGCAGACTGCCGGCGATTCTCTACGGCGGCAGCGAGCCGCCCATGCCGCTGACCCTGGATCACGACAAGGTCCTGCACAGCCTGGACTACGAGGCCTTCTACTCGCACATCCTCAAGGTCAAGGTCGACGGCAAGCCCCACAGCTGCGTGCTGCGTGATCTGCAGCGCCATCCCTACAAGCCCACCCTGGTGCATGTGGACCTGCAGCGCGTCAGCGGCGAAGACACCATCCACATGCTGATTCCGCTGCACGTGGTCGGCCAGGAAGCCTCCCCCGGCCTGAAGGCCAGCGGTCTGCTGACTCACGAGCTGACCGAGGTGGACATCACCTGCAAGGCCAAGGATCTGCCCGAGTACATCGAGGTCGATATCTCCGGTCTGGGTCTGAACGAGGCCATTCACCTCTCCGATCTGAAGCTGCCGGCCGGCGCTCAGGTCACCGAGCTGCTCAAGGGCGAGGAGCACGACCTGCCGGTGGTGACCATCCATCCGCGCAAGGGCGGCGGTGACGAGGAAGAGGTCGAAGGCGAGGCCGCCGAGGGTGAGGGCGAGGCCTGAGGCCGACCCCGCGGAGCCATACGCGTGTCCGCTGTCGCCCTCATCGTCGGGCTCGGGAATCCCGGTGCCAAGTACGACCAGACCCGGCATAACGCCGGGTTCTGGTTTCTGGACGGGCTGGCCCGGCGCTTTCACTGCACGCTGAATCCGGAGAATCGCTTCCAGGGCGAGGCCGGACGCTGCGACATCGACGGCGCCGACTGCCGGTTGCTCAAGCCGACCACCTTCATGAACCGCAGCGGCCAGTCGGTCGCCGCCCTGGCCGGTTTCTTCAAGATCCCGCCCGAGGCCATCCTGGTGGTGCACGACGAGTTGGACCTGGAGCCGGGCACCGTACGGCTCAAGCGCGGCGGCGGCCACGGCGGCCACAACGGCCTGCGCGATCTGATAAGTGCGCTGGGCAGCAGGGAGTTTCTGCGTCTGCGCGTGGGCATCGGCCATCCCGGGCATCGCGACGACGTGGTCAACTATGTGCTGAACCGGCCCAGTTCCGAAGACCGCATCGCCATCGATGCCGCCATCGAAAGCGCCCTGCTCGAGGTGCCGAAAATCGTCAGTGGCGATCTCGATGCGGCCATGAACGCGCTGCATCGCCCGAACTCCGGCGGTGATACCGCCATCAACGGTTGAAGTCACTCATATGGCAATCCAATGCGGTATCGTGGGCCTGCCCAATGTCGGCAAGTCCACCCTGTTCAATGCCCTGACCCAGGCCGGCATCCAGGCCGAGAACTATCCCTTCTGCACCATCGATCCCAACGTGGGCGTGGTGCCGGTGCCCGATCCGCGCCTGGATAAACTGGCCGAAATCGTCAAGCCGCAGCAGGTGCTGCCGGCGACGGTGGAGTTCGTCGACATCGCCGGCCTGGTGGCCGGCGCCTCCAAGGGCGAGGGCCTGGGCAACAAGTTCCTGGCCAACATCCGCGAGACCGACGCCATCGCCCATGTGGTGCGCTGTTTCGAGGACGAGAACGTCATCCATGTGGCCGGCCGCATCCACCCGCTGGAGGACATCGACACCATCAACACCGAACTGGCGCTGGCCGACATGGAAAGCGTGGACAAGGCGCTCACCCGCACCGCCAAGGTGGCCAAGAGCGGCGACAAGGAGGCGCGGGCGAAGCTGGAAGTGCTGGAGAAGGTCAAGGCGCATCTGGATGCAGGCCATCCGGTGCGCTCGCTGGAACTGACCGAGGACGAGCGCAAACAGCTGCGCGACCTGCACCTGCTCACCATCAAGCCCACCCTCTACATCGCCAACGTGGCCGAGGACGGGTTCGACAACAACCCGCATCTGGAAGCCGTGCGCGAACTGGCTGCGAACGAGGGCGCCGAGGTGGTGCCGGTGTGTGCCGCCATCGAGGCCGAACTGGTGGCCCTGGACGCCGAGGACCGGGCCGCCTTCCTGGACGAGCTGGGCCAGGACGAGCCGGGTCTGAACCGGGTCATCCGCGCCGCCTACCGCCTGCTGGGCCTGCAGACCTATTTCACCGCCGGGGTGAAGGAGGTCCGCGCCTGGACCATCCGCGTGGGCGACACCGCCCCACGGGCCGCCGCCGCCATCCATACCGACTTCGAGAAGGGCTTCATCCGCGCCGAAGTCACCGCCTACGACGACTTCATCGCCTGCAACGGCGAGCAGGGCGCCAAGGAGGCCGGCAAGCTGCGCCTGGAGGGCAAGGACTATGTGGTCAGGGACGGCGACGTGATGCATTTCCGCTTCAATGTCTGAGGCGGGCCCGGGAGTGGACATCCGTCCCGCAAACCCCTAGAATTCCGCCTCTTCCCGAATACGGCTACGTAGCTCAGCTGGTTAGAGCACATCACTCATAATGATGGGGTCCCCTGTTCGAATCAGGGCGTAGCCACCATTTTCGTTCACATTCTCTGCGCATTGGCGGCATAATCGCCGCCCATGTCCGTTCCGATCTATCTCGACTACAACGCCACCACCCCGGTTGCCCCCGAAGTGGCCGAAGCCATGCTGGCGTATCTGCGCGAGCATTTCGGCAATCCGTCCTCCGATCATGTCTATGGCCGGCGCGCCGCCCAGGCGGTGGCCGCGGCCCGGGAGGCCGTCGCCGGTCTGATCGGTGCACCGGCCGGGAGCCTCTGTTTCACCGGCTGCGCCACCGAGGCCAACAACCTGGCCCTGCGCGGCGTGGCCCGGGCGCTGCGCGAGTCGGGCCGGCACCTGATCATCTCCGCGGTGGAGCATCCTTCCGTGATCGGGCCGGCCGAGCGGCTGCGTGCCGACGGCTGGGCGGTTACAGTACTCCCGGTGGATGAGTGCGGTCAGGTGGACCCGCAGGCGCTGGAAGCGGCCCTGCGCCCGGACACGGTGCTGGTGTCGGTGATGCTGGCCAACAACGAGGTCGGCACCCTGCAGCCCGTCGCTGAACTGGCTGCGCTCACCCGGCCGCGCGGCATCCTGCTGCATACCGATGCCGCCCAGGCGGTGGGCAAGATCCCGGTGAACGTGGACGATCTGGGCGTGGACCTGCTGACCCTGGCCGGGCACAAGTTCTACGCCCCCAAAGGTGTGGGAGCGCTGTATGTGCGGCCCGGCACATCCATTGAGCCGCTGCTGGTCGGCGGCGGTCAGGAGCAGGGGCTGCGGCCGGGCACCGAGAATGTCCCTCACATCGTCGCCCTGGGCGCGGCGGCGCGTCTTGCCGCCACATCACTGGTTGCCGAGGCCGAACGGCTGCAGGGCCTGCGCGACCGGCTGCACGCCCGGCTGCAGGCAGCCATTGCGGGGCTGCGACTCAACGGCCATCCCGATCAGCGCCTGCCCAATACCCTCAATCTGTCCTTCCCGGACGTCACCGGCCGCGCCCTGCTGGATGCGGTCGCGGACAGTATTGCGGCCTCGGTCGGCTCGGCCTGCCATGAGGACAGCGCGACGGTCAGCGGCGTGCTGGCCGCAATGGGGCTGTCCCCGGCGCGGGCGCGGGGGGCGGTGCGTCTGTCCGTGGGGCGGTTCACGGCAAACGGGGATATCGACCGGGCGGCGGACGTGTTGCGGCAGGCGCATGCCAGGCTTTCCGCACGGGACTGATTTACCGGGCTGAGGCGTCTACCCTGTAATGAGTGCCGCGCCGCCCGTTTCTGAAGCGCTTTGACCCAAAGGGGCATCGTAGGATGGGTGGAGCGAAGCGCAACCCATCGTGGCGTGGTCAATCGATGGGTTACGGCGCAGACGCCTTCACCCATCCTGCGCCTGACACGAATCTATACACCTGGGAAGACCGAATAAGGAGATGATGATGAGAGTCCACACCCTCTGGCGCGCTGCTATCCTGAGCCTGATCGCGCTGGCATTCAGTCCGGCGCAGGCCGAGGAGGTCAAGCTGGAACACGACGGCCTGACGCTAAACGCCGAGCTGGAACTGGCGCCGGGAAGTGAGTTGGCCGACGGCGTGATCCTGATGACCCACGGCACCCTGGCCCATGCGCGCATGGGTATCATGCGCGGCCTGCAGAACGTGTTCAGGGAATACGGCTACAACACCCTGGCCATCAACCTGGGGCTGGGGATCGACGACCGTCACGGCATGTACGACTGCGCGCAGACCCACACCCACAGGCACACCGATGCCCTGGACGAGATCGGGCTCTGGCTGGACTGGCTGCGCGAGCAGGGCGCGGGCCGGGTCACCCTGCTGGGTCATTCGCGCGGCGGCAACCAGACGGCCTGGTACGCGGCCGAGCGCGACATGAGCGATGTGAATGCCGTGGTGCTGATCGCGCCGATGCTGTGGGACGAGGAATATGACCGCAAGGAATACAAGGACCGCTATGAAGTCGAGCTGCAGCCGCTGCTCGACCGGGCCCGGGGACTGGTCGAGGACGGCAAAAGCGGCACCCTGATGGAAAGCGTGGACTTCCTGTATTGCGAGAACACCACGGTCAGCGCCGGGGCCTTTCTCAGTTACTACGCCCCCGATCCGCGTCGCGACACGGCCCACCTGGTGCCGGAGATCGAGGCGCCGGTGCTGGTCATCGCCGGCACGGCGGATACGGTCGTCCCGGGCGTGGAAGAGGCCATGGCGCCGGTGGCCGAGGCGGACGGAATCAGCCTGACGGTGATCGAGGGCGCCGATCACATGTTCCGCGACCTCTACTGGTATGACGTGGCCGAGGCCGTCGAGGGTTTTCTGTCAGCGCAGGAGTAAAGCGTGCAGATCGGGCCGGCGCAGCCTGAGCCGGTGCTGTGCAAACACCGTCATCCCCGCCTTCGCCGGGATGGCGGAGGGACGGAGGTCTGGTTCTGGAATGGTATCCGTTCTTCTGGAATGAATGTTCGGGTACCCATCGTTCCATGTGACTCCGTGGACAACCGACCTTCGGCATGACACACGATCCAGCTGACTATGAAGCCTGGTATCACAGCCCGCGCGGACGCTGGATCGCCGGGCGCGAGGCCGCACTTATGCTGCGGCTGCTGCGTCCGCAATCCGGCGCCAGTCTGCTGGATGCGGGTTGCGGTACCGGGCACTTCAGCCGCCGCTTCGCCGCCGCCGGCCTGGCAGTCACCGGGGTGGATCCGGATCCGGCCATGCTCACCCAAGCACGCGCACTTTCCACCGGCCTTGATCTGGATTATGTCCGGGCCGATGCCCGCGCCTTACCCTTCCCCGATGCCAGCTTCGATTACGCCGCTGCAGTGACCAGCCTGTGCTTCGTGCCGGAGCCGGTGCGGGCGCTGCGGGAACTGTGGCGGGTGAGTCGCCGTGGCCTGGTGCTGGGACTGCTCAACCGCCGCAGTCTGCTGTACCGTGGCAAACACGACCGTGGGAGTTACCGCGGCGCCCGCTGGGATGACTGGCGACAGGTGCGACAATGGCTGGCTGTGCTCGAGCCGGCCCCGGTGTGTGAGCGTCAGCGCACGGCAATCTTTTTCCCCGACGGGGGATTGCCGGCGCGGCTGGCCGAGGCGATGCTGCCCGGTATGCTGCCCTGGGGCGGATTCCTGGCCGTGCATATTGCCGGGCGGAAGGTGTAGGCTCAGGCGGGACGCAGCGCCCGCATGATGTGTCATCACGTCTGCGCCCTCTTGTCCGCCGTTGTTCATTTTTCCCTGACGGGGAGGAACTGCATGGCTGAACCGCCGGCACCAGCCGGCCCATGATGTCCCTCAGCTGCGTCGACCTCACCTGTGGAAACGAACGGATCATGCGCATCATGACTGATACTCACAACTTCGATCCGCGTCCTCATCCGCGGGGGCTGTGCGCGCGCTTGCTTGTCCCGGTTGCCGCTTCCGTCAACTTGCAAGGACGGCCCGGGCCGGTGTTGGTCGCATGAGCCGTTCAGTCCGGCTGAAAAGGGTCCTGCCGGCAGCCGGTGCGCTGGTCATTGGCGTCGCCTTCATCATCCTGATGGTGAACCTGAAACCGCCGCCGGCGCAGCAACCCGGTGACGATGCACTGCGCACAGTGCGGGTGATCGAGGCCGAGGCACTGCCCTACCGGGTCGAGGCGCGCGGCTTCGGCAGTGTGACGCCGGCGCGCAGCTGGCGCGCCGTGGCCGCTGTCGGCGGACGGATCGTCTACCGCCACCCGGAACTGGAAAGCGGCAACCTGATCGAGACCGGCACCCGGCTGCTGGAAATCGATCCCACCCGCTATGAACTGGCCGTGGCCGCGGCCGCAGCGGAACTGGCCGCGATCGAAACCGAGATCCGCCAGCTGGAGCAGGAACGGGAAAACACCGCAGACCTGCTGGCGCTGGAACGCCAGCGGCTGGAACTGGCCGAGCAGGAACTGGACCGGGTCGAGCGGCTGGCCCGGACCGGGGCCCTGTCGCAGACCCGGCGCGACGAACAGACCCGGGCCACGCTGGCGCAGCGCCAGGCGGTGCAGTCGCTGGATAACCGGCTGCGGTTGATTCCGAGTCAGCTCGATTACCTGCGCGCCCGTCGGGACGGTGCGCAGACCGCGCTCGAACGGGCGCGGGAGGATCTGGCCGATACCCGCTTCACCGCCCCCTATGACATCCGTGTGCACCAGGCCGAAGTCGAACTGCACCAGCAGGTGCGCAGCGGCGAACTGCTGTTCATCGCCGACGGCATCGAGACGGCCGAGGTGGAGGTGCAGGTGCCCATTCCGCAACTGCGTCAGCTGCTGGGCGCGGCGGAGTTGCCAGCCGATCCGGTCGCGCTGGAGCTTGCCGAGCGGTTGGGGTTCGACACCATCGCGGCCGAGTTGCGGCTGAGCGCAGCGCCACTGGTGCGCTGGCCGGCACGGGTCAGCCGCATCGCCGGCGCGCTTGACCCGAAGACCCGCACCGTGCCGGTGGTGTTGACGGTCACCGCACCCTATCGCAACGCCGACCCGCCCCGGCAGCCGCCGCTGGTGCGCGGCATGTACGTGGAAGCGGTCATGGCAGCGCCGGCCGCCGCACCCCGCATCCTGGTGCCGCTTGCGGCGGTGCACCAGGGCGAGGTTCATGTCGCCGATGCCGGGGACCGGCTGCGCCGCCGCCCGGTCGAACTGCTGCTCAGTCAGCGTGACCTGGCGGTCATCGCCGCCGGCCTGGCGCCCGGGGAGCGCGTCATCCTCGATGACCTGGCGCCGGCCATCGAAGGCATGCGGCTGCGGGTCGAGCCTGATCCCGAGGCCCGGCGGGCGCTGGCCGAGCGCGCTGCCGGGACGGCGCCGTGATCCGCTGGTTCGCCGGCCACCCCACGGCGGCCAATCTGCTGCTGATCCTGATCCTGGCCGTCGGGGCGCTGGCCGCCCCCACCCTGACCCGCGAGACCTTTCCCGATTATCTGCCGCCCGAGGTCGGCATTCAGATGGAGTACCGCGGCGCGGCCGCCGCCGATGTGGAAGAGGCCATCTGTCAGCGTCTGGGCGAGGCGCTGGCGCGGGTGGAGTTCATGGACGAATTCCGCTGCACCGCCCGCGACAACCTGGCCGAGGCCCTGGCTGCGATGGATCCGCGCGGGAATATGGGCCGCTTCCTCGATGACATTCGCACCGAGATCGAGGCCCTGACCGACCTGCCCGAGCGGGCCGAGGCCCCGATCATCCGTGAACTGCACCGCACCGACCTGGTCGCCGCCCTGGCCGTGGCCGGCGACATGCGCCTGCCGGATCTGGAGACCTACGCCGGCCAGCTGGAGGACCGGCTGCTGGCGCTGCCGGACGTGGTGGATGTGGTCAGCCGCGGCCTGTCCCAGCTTCAGTGGCAGATCGAGGTCCCGCGCGACCGGCTGCGCCAGTACGGACTGGGGGTGGAGGACATCGCCGCCGCCGTGCGCCGGCAGAATGTGGATCTGCCGCTGGGCGTGCTGGAAACCGAAGCCCGCGATATCCAGCTGCGCTTCGTCGATCAGCGCCGCCGGCCGCAGGAATTGGCCGAGCTGGTGGTGATCGCCGGTCCGGCCGGCGGCGAGCTGCGCCTGGGCGAGATCGCCACCATCACCGAGACCTACGAGCGGGCCGAGGAACAGGTGCGCTTCAACGGCGAACGCGCCCTGGTGCTGGAGGTGCACAAGGCCCGCTACGCCGATGCCCTTGATGTCATGGACCGGCTGCGTGCCTTCGTCGCCGGCGAGCGTGGCCGGCAGGGCGAAGGCGTGCGCCTGACCCTGACCCAGGACATGACCTCCATCGTGCGCGACCGCCTGCAGATGCTGGTGGAGAACGGTCTCCTCGGTCTGGTACTGGTGGGCCTGGTGCTGAGCCTGTTCTTCCGCCCGCGGCTGGCGCTGTGGGCGCTGTTCGGGCTGCCGGCGGCCTTCGCCGGCGCCTTCGCGGTGATGGCGCTGACCGGTCTGTCGCTGAACATGATCACCCTGGTCGGGCTGCTGATGGCCATCGGCATCGTCATGGACGATGCCGTGGTCATCACCGACAACATCGCCCGCCACGCCGGCGAAGGGCGAACGCCGCTGGAGGCCGTGGTCGCGGGGGCGCGGGAGGTGCTGCCGGGGGTGCTGTCTTCCTTTCTCACCACCGCCGCGGTGTTCGTGCCGCTGTCCTTTCTCGCCGGCGAACTCGGGTCGGTGCTGGAGGTGCTGCCGGTGGTGCTGATCGCCGCCCTGCTGGCCAGTCTGGTCGAGGCCTTCTGGATCCTGCCGCATCACCTCAAGGGCGGGGTGGCGGCCCTGACCGCGGGACATGACTCGCGCCTGCGGGCGCGTTTTGCCGCTGCCTTCGAGCGTTTCCGCGATCGGATCGGGATTCTGGCCGATGGCGGTGTAAAATATCGTTATGCCGTGCTGGCCGTCATGCTGGCGGTGCTGCTGGGCTCGGCCGGCTTCATCGCCGGTGGCCATGTGAAGATGGAGGCCATGCCGGAGATCGACGGCGATGTGCTCGAGGCCCGCATCCTCATGCCCCAGGGCACGCCGCTGGCGCGTACCGAGGCGGTGGTCGAACGGGTGACGGTCGCGGCGGAATCGCTCGACGCCGAGTTGTCGCCGCAGCAGCCGGGCGGTGCCGCGCTGGTCCGGGCGGTGCAGACCCGCTTCAGTCACAACCCCAGCGCCGGTGAGACCGGGCCGCATGTGGCCACCGTCATGCTGGACCTGCTGAGCACCGAGAACCGCAGTACCGATCTGGATACCCTGAGTCGGCGCTGGCGCGAGGCCATCGGTGACATCCCCGGCCTGATCAGCCTGGTGATCCAGGAGCCGGGCTTCGGGCCGGCCGGTATCCCCATCGAGCTGCGGCTCTATGGCGAGGATCTCGACCGGCTCAAGCAGGCCGCCGATGCGCTGGCCGTGAAGCTGGCCGGTTACCGCGGCGTGTCCAACGTGCTCGATGACCTGCGTCCCGGCAAGCCGCAGCGTTGGCTGGTACTGGCCGAGGGGGCGCTGCCGCTGGGACTTACCGCGGCCGATGTGGCCGGGCAGCTGCGCACCGGCATCCTGGGCGAGATCGTCGACACGGTCCAGGTCGGTGATCAGCACATCGAGATCCTGGTGCGGCAGAGCGGTGCCGAGCGCGCCACGCTGGATTTCCTACGCGACGCGGTGATCCTGGACGGGCAGGGCAATGCCGTGCCGCTGGGGGAGGTGGTCGAGATCCGCGCGGCCCGCGACTGGGCCCAGATCACCCGCATCGACGGCCGTCGCACGGTGACGGTCAGCGCTGACGTGGACGGCCGCCGGGCCAATGCCGATGCCATCGTCACCGATCTGAGCCAGAGTTGGCTGCCGGAATTGCTCGCCCGCTATCCCGGCGTGGAGGTCGGCATCGAGGGCCAGGCCGCGCGCTCGCGCGAGACCGGCCAGTCCATCGCCCGCGGCCTGCTGCTCGGGCTGCTGGGGATCTTCCTGATCCTGTCGTTCCAGTTCCGCAGCTACCTCGAGCCGCTCATTGTCATGTTATCCATCCCGCTGGCCTTCATGGGCGCGATCTGGGGGCATGTGCTGATGGGCTACAACCTGTCCATGCCCTCGCTGGTCGGCGCGGCCTCGCTGGCCGGCATCGTGGTCAACAACGCCATCCTGCTGGTGATGTTCATCAAGCAGTACCGTGCCGAGGGCATGGAGGTGCGGGCCGCCGCCGGCCGGGCCAGCCGCGAGCGTACCCGCGCCATCTTCATCACCTCCTCGACCACCATCGCCGGCCTGCTGCCGCTGCTGGCCGAGACCAGCACCCAGGCCACCGCCATCATCCCGTTGGTGATCGCCGTGGTGTTCGGACTGCTGGTCTCCACCGTGCTGATCCTGATCGCGCTGCCGGCGTTGTACGTCATCCTCGACGACCTCGGCATCGCCCGCCCGCCGAGCGCGCAGGATGGGTAAAGCGCAGCGCAACCCGTCGCCTCCCGATGTCCTGTTCGCGTAGGATGGGTGAAGCGCAGCGTAACCCATCGTTTGCCGCCACGGCCGGACCGGCATGAAGCGTAAATCAGAGGTGACCAGAGGGTTAATGCGATACCGCTCGCCCTTCCCACCAGCCCGGCAGATCGGCAACGGACTCCAGCACCGCGTCGGGCGTTACCCCCAACTCCAGGTCCGCCGGCCGGAACTTGCCTGTGCGCACCTGCACGGCCTGCAGGCCGGCGCGTTGCGCGCCCTCGATGTCGCCGCGGATATCGTCGCCGATCATGACGGCGTGCCCCGGTTCGACGCCGAGCATGTCACAGGCAGTCCGGAAGAAGGGCGCGGCCGGCTTGCCCAGCACCACCGGTTCCACTCCCGCGGCATGACTGAGCGCGGCGACAAAGGCGCCGGCGTCCAGCCGCAGACCGTCGGCCGCCTGCCAGTAACGGGTCATCCCCAGCGCGACCAGCGCCGGCTGCGGCTGCTGCATCAGCAGCCGGAAGGCGCGGTTGAGGATGGCGTAGTCCCAGCCCGCGCCCAGATCGCCGACCACCACCGCCGCCGCCTCCAGCGTATCCTCCGTAACGAGATCCAGTGACTCGAATTCCGCCCGGGTGGCTTCAGGCACGAACAGCGCAACCGGTCCGTGAACATGCGCCTCCAGCCAGCGTACCGCCGCCACCGGCGGGGTGAGCAGCCTGTCGGCACCGATGTCGATGCCCATGCGCCCCAGCTTGTCCACCAGTGCCGAACGCGGGCGCGAGGTGGTGTTGGTAAGAAACAGGTGCGGGATATCCTGCTCCCGTACCCAGGCGAGGGTTTCGACGGCACCCGTGACAGGCGTCTCGCCCTGATAGAGCACGCCGTCGAGATCGAACAGCAGGCACTGCTGTGTCCTCGTGTGCATTAGCGCCGGTCCTTCGTCATAAACGGGATGCAGAGAACATAGTCCCCATTAACCGGTGAATCCAGGGTAGGTTGGGTGGAGCGAAGCGTAACCCAACATTGTCCATACGATGGTGCGAACCAGAATGGTGCGCTCAGGCTGTCCGGCCGCTCCATGACATGCTATGGTTGGGGTGAGTGAAAATAATAAGCAGAGACAGTTGGATAAATTCGACCGCATCTACGAACTGGATCGGATCCTCAAATCCCGGCGATACCCGGTGCCGTTGAAGACACTGGTGGCCGAGCTGGAATGCTCGGAACCCACCGTCAAGCGCATCATCAGGCACTTCCGTGAGCGCCTGGGCGCCCCCATCGACTATGACCCCGAGCGCCAGGGCTATTGTTATGCCCGCGACGAGACGCCCCGGTATGAGCTGCCAGGGCTCTGGTTCAACGCGGAAGAACTGCATGCGCTGCTGACTACCTACCATCTTCTGGGCGGCATCCAGGAAGGCCTGCTGGATGAATGCATCCAGCCCCTGCGCGAGCGCCTGGAGCGGCTGCTGCGCGATGAACGCATAGGCGCAAACGAGATCGAGAAACGGGTGCGCATCCTGCCCCTGGCGACCCGCCAGACCGACCTGAAATTCTTCCGCCGGATTGCCGGTGCCATGATGCAGCGCCGGCGCCTGCGCATGCTCTACCATGGCCGGGCGCGTGATGCGATCACCGAGCGCGTCGTCTCGCCCCAGCGGCTGGTCTACTACCGTGACAACTGGTACCTGGATGCCTGGTGCCATCTCCGCGCAGGCCTGCGCAGCTTCGCCGTCGACCGCATCCAGCCCGTCGAGGTGCTGCAGGAGGCGGCGCTGGAGCGGGACGAGGATGAACTGGACCGCCATTACGCCGCCGCCTATGGCATCTTCGCCGGTCCGGCGGACAAGCTCGCCCACCTGGTGTTCAGCCAGACCGCCGCCAGATGGGTGGCCGATGAACACTGGCATCCCCGCCAGCAGGGCGAGGTGTTGTGGGACGGCCGGTATGAGCTGAAGATCCCCTACAGCGAGCCCACCGAACTGATCATGGACATCCTCAAGTACGGCCCCGAGGTCGAGGTGCTGGGACCGGAGGAACTGCGACACCAGGTGCGCTCACGGCTGGAGGCGGCGCTGGCGAGGTATCGGTAAGGGAGGACGGATTCTGATCCCGAGACCTGATACAAGATGGATAGGCAGAAATGGGCCTTGTGGTCAGGCGACATCCTCAGTATGGACGATCAGGCGCTTACCCAATGCATCCAGGGCGGCTTCAATCCGGGGAAGACGGGTGGCATGGCGGGGGTCGAGCATGCGGCGCACCTCTTTTTCATCACAGCCCAGACGACGGGCCAGGCCCGATTTGGAAAGGCCGGAATCCCGCAATGCGGCATACAGCGCTGCCTTGGCGGCCGTCTGTGCGGGAAGCATGATCCAGTGGACCCGGCCTTTCACGGCTTGCGCAGGATGCGGCAGCGGCATGCCTTCGGCAATGCGGGCCGCCACGGCTTCATCCAGGCAGTCAGTCGCCTCCTCCAGAAGGGTTTCGAGGTCCGGCGCATCCGTGAGGGCTTCCGGAAAGTCAGGGAAGCGTGCGAGCAGACGGCCGGCATCGTCTTCTGTCACCAGCATGGGATATGCGAATTGGAGTTGCGACTTGGCCATGGTTGATACACTCAGTCGATGTCGTGCTTCTCGATGCCCAGCTGTCGCAGTATCGCGTTCAGAAGACCGGGCCCGATTTCCTGCTTTCGGTCTTTCAACACAGTCCGCCGTGCCCCAAGGTAGAGTGTGACATGACTGCCTTTGCCGCGATGCGAAACCAGCCGCAGCCTTATTCCGTGCTCCTTCGCATACCGCCTGAGTTTTCTGAGCAACTCGTTTCCGGTCATGATCCCGATCCCTGGGAACGGAAAGAGTATCGGACAATAATGTCCGGGCGTCAAGTCAGATGTCCGCTCAGAACAGAGGTTCGGTAGGGACTGAATTCAACGGCATGACACCGATATGCCAGAAATCCCAGACTTTAGGAGGCCGCGGTGAGTATTGGCAGGAGTGGATCAGGTTTTGATCCCCGGAGGGGGTAGACTGCTTTCAGAAAACACAATAACTGAGAAAGTGAAGTGGTGCAGAAAACATATCCAAATTACTACAAGTATTGGGGGAAGAGCGGAGAGGGGGGCTTGTGCCACCTCTTACCATACCATTGTTTGGATGTTGCTGCGGTAGGTGACGTGTACCTCGCTAGAAATGAGTATGTTCGTCGGCAACTGGCACAGATGTTGGGTCTTGACGAGGAAGACTTTGTTTCTTTTGTTGTGTTTTTTCTGGGCTTGCACGATATCGGGAAATTCGCCCGCCATTTTCAGGCATTGCAGCCTGAGTTGTTCAACAAACTCCAAGGTGAACAGGCGGAACTTCCCTATGTGCGCCATGATGTGCTCGGTGAATTGCTTTGGCGCACCACACTGTACCCCTATGGTGCCGAACGAGGCCTGCTCAGCCTGACGGCCGGCGGACGACGTCCCTCTTATGATACAGCCGCCGACTACTGGTTGCATACGGTGCTTGGGCACCATGGTAAACCTGTCTCCGCAAAAGATGCCTCAGTGCGAGAGGTTCCGGAATCCTATTTTCCCGAGACCGCCAGGGAAGCAGCCAAGGACTTCTTTGATGACTGGCGCGAGTTGCGCGGGCTTGGTGCCGATACGCCGCTACCCCCGGCGGAAACGGTCGCGAAGGCCTCCTGGTGGTTGGCCGGGTTGGCGGTGCTGTGTGATTGGCTGGGTTCGAATCAGAGATACTTCCCTTTGGTTGAAGAAGTCATCCCTCTTGAGGAATACTGGCAGCGCGCCTTGGTGCAGGCGGAAAAGGCGGTCCAGCGCTCAGGGGTGGTGCCGACACCTATTGCGCCTGTCAAGAAGCCCACTGAGCTTTTCGGTTCATACTTTACGACTCTGACACCCCTTCAGGCCCACTGCCAGTCACTGCAGTTGTACTCCGGCCCGGCGCTCTATCTGCTGGAGGACGTCACAGGCGCCGGCAAGACCGAGGCGGCACTCATCCTCGCCCACCGTCTGATGGCTGAGCAGGGTGTCCGGGGGCTTTACTTTGCTCTCCCCACCATGGCTACCGCCAATGCCATGTTTGAGCGCATGGGACAGGTCTATCGCCATCTTTATATCGAGAAGGCGGCGCCGTCGCTGGTGCTGGCCCATGGTGCGCGGCGGCTGCATAGGGGCTTTCGCGACGCCATCGAGGACTATCCGGTCGCGGGGAACAACGATTACGGCGACGGCACTGAGCCGGCCCAGTTCCACTGTGCCGGTTGGCTGGCCGATAATCCGAAAAAGTCGTTGCTGGCCGAGGTGGGAGTGGGGACCGTCGACCAGGCGGTACTGGGGGTGCTTCCTTCGCGACACCAGTCTCTGCGACTGCTGGGGCTGCTCGGCAAGGTGCTGATCGTCGATGAGGTTCATGCCTATGACGCCTATCTCTTCCATCTGCTCAAGGCCCTGCTCACATTCCATGCCTCCTCCGGCGGCAGCGCCATTCTGCTCTCCGCCACCCTGCCGCAAAACCAGCGGCAGGCCCTTCTCGACGCCTTTTACGTTGGCATCGAAAGTCAGACAAAGCGGATAGAGCGAGTAGGCGAAGAGGACTACCCGTTGATGACCTGTGCCAATAGCGAAGCATTGCAGGAGAAGGTGCTCGAATCCCGTCCCGAGGTCTGCCGTACCGTTGCAGTCGAACGCATCGATTCCCTGGAGCAGGCCGAGGCGCTCATGACTCAGGCGATGGAACGGGGGGAATGCCTCTGTTGGATACGCAATACCGTTCACGACGCCCGCTGGGCGTGGCGCGAGCTGACGGCGCGCCATCCCGAATGGGAAATCGATCTCTTTCATGCCCGCTACGCCCTCGGCGATCGACTGGCCATCGAGACACGTGTAGTCAAACGTTTCGGCAAGGAGGGAGGGGCGAGCGTGCGCAAAAGGCAGATTCTCATCGCCACCCCGGTGGTAGAGCAGTCGCTGGATATCGACTTCGATTACATGATATCCGACCTGGCTCCCATTGATCTCATCATCCAGCGTGCCGGGCGGCTGCATCGCCACCGGCGTGATCAAGCCGGGAATCCCATCGACGGCGAGGATTGCCGCGGCACGCCAGTGCTTCACCTCTACGCGCCGGAGCCGTTGGACGAGCCTGAAGAAACATGGTTTTCCGCGTTTCTCCCAAAGGCCGCCTACGTCTATCCCAACCACGCCCGCCTCTGGCTGGGCCTGCGTCTGCTGATGGCGAAAGGCAGCTTCGTCATGCCGGATGATGCCCGCGGCCTGATCGAAGGTGTCTATGGTGACGACGTGGCGTTTCCGGCAGGATTGGAAACCAGCGATATCGCTTCAGCCGGTGTGCAGAGCAGTGAAGGGAGTCTCGCCGACTACAACGCCTTCAGGATAACGGCCCATTATGGTGCTACCGGGGTTGGACGCTGGTGGTCCGAGGAGAGGGCGCCGACCCGTCTCGGCGACAGCACTCCGGTTTATCTGGCGCGCAGGGAAGGCGGTGACATCGTGCCCCTGCGACAGGAGGGTGAATTTCCCTGGCAGCTATCCTCGTTATCGATGTTGACGGCGAAGATTGCCTCCGCGCAGCGGCCGGCGGCGGTTACCGAAGCACTGTGGGAACAGACGCTCGAAACATTGCCCGCCAAAGGGCGCTGGGGCGTGCTGCTGCTGCTCGATCAGGAGGATAAGGGGATCGCAGATAACGGCTATGGCGATAGTGTGACGGTGCGTTACAGTGGCCTTGAAGGGCTGTTGGTAGGGGATGAGTGCTAATTATGTGGCGCAAAACCGTTGAGTTGGAGTGAGAGGTACGGATAATGAATTTGATTAATGATCAATGGCTCCCCGTCCGCAGAAGGAGCGGCCGACGCGAACGGATCGCCCCTTGGGAACTAACCGACGGCCACGACAGCGATCCGGTCACCGCCCTGGACGCTGCCCGGCCCGATTTCCAGGGGGCGCTGGCGCAGTTTCTGATCGGTCTGTTGCAGACGGCGGCTGCCCCCGACGCGCAGAGGGGGATCGACTGGGACGAGTGGTTGGAAGCGCCGCCCTCACCGCAGCAGCTGCAGGAGCTGGTTGGTCCCTATGTCGACTATTTTGAACTGGGCGGTGAGGGGCCGCGCTTCTTGCAGGATTTTGATGAACTGGACGACGATCCCAAGCCGATCGCCTCGTTGCTGATCGAGATCCCTGGCGCCAATACTCTCCGCAACAACACCGACCACTTCATCAAGCGTGGCGGTGTGAACCACATCTGCCCCGCCTGCGCCGCCGCCGCCCTGTTTACGCTGCAAACCAGTGCTCCGGGCGGCGGCGCGGGGCACCGTACCTCCTTGCGTGGCGGCGGCCCGCTGACGACGCTGGTGGTGCTCGACCCCAAGGGGGAAAAGGTGGCGGCAACCCTGTGGCGCGATCTCTGGCTCAATATCCTGCCGCAGTCGCATATCTGCCAACTTACCGGTAACTCCGAGCGCGCCGAACCGGCCGCCATTTTCCCCTGGCTCGCGCCGACACGAATCAGCGGCAAGGGGGGTGAGGACACCCTGCCCGAGCATGCCCACCCCTTGCAGATGTACTGGGGCATGCCGCGGCGCATCCGTCTGGAGCTGGAAGCGCCGGTTGAGGGGGAGTGCGATATCTGCTCCACGGCGAGTGAAACGCTGCTGAGCCGCTATGTGACGAAGAACTACGGTATCAATTACAGCGGTGCTTGGGAGCATCCGCTGACACCCCACTACATCGACGAGAAAAGCGGCATGCCGATGCCAAACCATGCCCAGCCCGGCGGCTTCAGCTTCCGCCACTGGAGCGGTTGGATCACGCCGGGCGAGGCGCGCAAACCGGCCCAAGTGGTGAGTTACTTCCATGAGCATCGCAGAATGGACAATGCGCAACTGCGCCTCTGGTCCAGTGGCTATGACATGGACAACATGAAGGCGCGAGCCTGGTATGAGACCACGGTTCCACTCTATCTGTTGCCCGAAGGGGAGGGGCGGCGGCGCTTCATCCGTCAGGTGGACAATCTGATCGACGCAGCCACACAGGCTGCCTATTACACCCGGAGTGCCGTCAAGGAGGCGTGGTTCAGCAGGCCCGGCGACGCCAAGGGCGATACCAGCTTTATTCGCCATGAGTTCATGGTGCGAACCGAGGAAGCCTTCTATACCCTGCTGCGCGAGAGTCATGAAGTGGCGCTGAACGGTGGAGATGAGGTCCCACTACGTGAGCGCTGGCTGCAACGCCTGCGAAGTGAAGCGGAAAGGCTGTTCGAGGAGCGCGCCGAGAGCGGCGCGCTCGATGAAGGGGAACTGGCGCGCATCGCCCGCGCTCACATCGACCTGCGCAAGAGGCTGAAAGGTAACAAGCTGTATGAACTGCTTGGGCTTTCCAAGCCAAAGAAGGTTAAGACAATGGGAGTAAAGGAGACCGCTAATGCAGATTGACTTCCGCCCAGACAAGCCCGCCGGCGAGATCCTGGCCGAATGGTGGGAGGGTTTGCAGAACGACACTGGCGGGCGAGCGCGGTTGCGCCGCTGTAAAACGCCTGAAGAAGTAATGCTGGAACCGGCATTCCACCGTCTACTCCGGCGCCTTGGCGCACTGACAGAAAAGAGCGATGACACACAGCTGGAGGGATATGAGATTCACCGCCTGGCGGCTATCGCCGGCCTGCTCGCCCACGTCAGGGTCAAGAGGTCGAAACCTCTGGCCGAGCAGATGGCCGAGTCGGAGTCGAAAGGGGGTAAGCCACTGCTCAGCTCGTTACGTTTCCGCCGCCTGCTCAAGGAACCGTTTGAGGACATCTATCCTTCGATGATCCGGGTCATCCGTCAACTGGACGAGAAGGCCAATATCAGCGACCTGGCCACGTCAATCTATTACTGGGGTGACAGGGTGCGCAAGCGCTGGGCACTTGCCTACTTTCCCAAGGTAGTGGACTGAAACAGATAACCATATTAACGAAACAAGGAGTAAGTCATGAGCCGATTTGCACAACTTCATCTTCTCACTGCCTACCCGCCGGCCAATCTCAACCGCGACGATCTGGGTCGGCCAAAAACCGCCATGATGGGCGGCGCACAGCGCCTGCGTATTTCCTCCCAGAGCCTGAAACGAGCTTGGCGGACTTCGGAGTTGTTCCAGCAATCGCTGCGTGGTCATCTGGGCGTTCGCACCAAAGAGATGGGGCGAGAGATCTACAAGGATCTTGTCAATAAGGGTGTGAAGGAGAAGGATGCCAAGGCGTGGGCCATAGCTATCGCTGGTATTTTCGGTAAGGCCAAAAAGGAAGACAAAAAGAATAAGGATCCACTGCATATGCTGGATATCGAGCAGCTTGCGCACTTCAGTCCGGAAGAGCGTGAGGCGATCAGCGCACTTTGTGATAAGTTGGCCGAGCGTGGTGACGGGCCGGAAAATGATGAGCTGAACCTTTTGCGCAAACACCACAGTGCTGCTGATATCGCGCTTTTTGGTCGCATGCTTGCCAGTGACCCAGGGTACAATACCGAGGCGGCTGCGCAAGTTGCTCATGCCATCAGCGTGCACAAGGTGACGGTGGAGGATGATTTTTTCACCGCCGTGGACGATCTCAATAACGGCGAAGAGGATGTCGGAGCCGGGCATATGGGTGAAACCGAATTTGCTGCCGGTCTCTTCTATCAATATATCTGTGTCGATCGTGAGTTACTGAAGAATAATCTCGGTGGCGACGAGGCCCTGGCCGACAAGGCGTTGGCAGCGCTGACCGAGTCGGCCGCGACCATTGCGCCGACAGGAAAGCAGAACAGCTTCGCCTCGCGGGCGCGCGCCTCTTACATTCTCGCCGAGGTGGGTGATCAGCAGCCCCGCTCGCTTTCTGTGGCCTTCCTCAAGCCGGTAAATGGTGCCGATATTTTGGAGCAATCGGTGACATCGCTGGACAAAACCGTGTCTGCAATGGACAAGGCCTACGGCGCCTGTGCCGACAAACGAGAGGTGATGAACCTTGTCAGCGGCAAGGGTGGGCTCAGGGAGATCATCGACTGCATCACGGAGTGAACCCCATGAGCGAGTATCTGTTATTACGCCTCTACGGCCCGCTTGCCTCATGGGGCGAGACTGCCGTGGGGGAAGTCCGGCCCTCGGCGGCTTGGCCTGGTCGTTCCGCTATTATCGGCCTTTTGGCCGCGGCGCTTGGGATCCGTCGCGATGAAGAAGCACGCCAGCGAGAACTGGCCTCCTCCCTCGGGCTTGCGGTTTGTGTTGAACGCAGTGGTGAACTGCTGCGCGACTATCACACCGTGCAGGTGCCGCCGGAACGCCGGGGGGTGGTCTACCGCACCCGCCGCGACGAGCTTGGCGCCGACAGGGTGAACACCCTGCTCTCCCAGCGCGACTATCGAACCGATGCCCTCTACACCGTCGCGCTCTGGCGCACAGAAGAGAGTCCGGCACCGACCCTGGCGCAGCTGGAAGAGGCCTTGCGCCGTCCGCACTTTACCCTATATCTGGGCCGCAAGGCTTGTCCGCCTGCGCTGCCACTGGCGCCGCATATCGTGACGGCGGCGAATCTCAGAGAGGCGTTTGACCGGGCGAGCTTTCCGCAAGAACCGATTCTGGATTTGCTGCCGGAGAGTGAAGAGCGAATTTTTGCTTGGGAGGCGACAGATGCCCCCGGCATGGAGGCGCTACACATCAGCCCGCGACGCGACGAACCGACCAGCCGTAGGCGATGGCAGTTCGGTGAGCGCGATGAGTATTACCGTAGCGAACAGATGGCGACAACGGGTAGGGGGGAGTGATGTATCTCAGCCGTATCGAACTTAACCGTTCCGGACCGGGCGTGACAAGTTTGCTCAAAAGCCTGGCAGTCGATGATTATCGCCACCATCAGTTTGTCTGGCGGCTCTTTGAGGGGGTGGATGAGCGCGATTTTCTCTACCGCCGTGAGGATGCCGGTCACTGGCCGCGTTATTACACCGTCTCGGAGCGAGAGCCGCAGGATGATGATGGGCTCTGGACCATCGACATCAAACCCTATACGCCCAGGATCGAAAAGGGGATGAGGCTGGCTTTCAGCCTGCGCGCCAATCCGGTGGTGACGCGAAAAAATGGCGACGGCAGACGTCAGCGTCATGACGTGGTGATGGATCATAAAAAACGTATTGGATTCAAAGATATGCCCCCCCGTGAGCGCCCGTCGCTACAGGCAATCATCCGCGATGCTGGACTCGCTTGGCTGAGGCCGCGTGCGGAACGGCACGGTTTCAGCTTTGAAGAAGGGCTGATCACTGTGGATGGTTACGAGCAGCACAAAAGCAGCAAACGGCGTGGGACAAAAACCATCAGTTTCAGTACGCTTGACTTTGGTGGTCTTTTGACGGTCACCGATGAACAGGCTTTTAGGGAGGCGCTGTTCTCTGGGATAGGGCCAGCCAAAGGGCTCGGATGTGGCTTGCTCATGGTTCGTCGTGTCTAGATCCTGAACTAATCACAGGCGAGCGCATGTAGGCGATGCTTCCTGATATAGACCCTATCCCCCTAAAGGAGCGAAACTCCATTCTCTTTGTCGAGCGCTGCCATGTGGATGTGCGTGACGGCGCTTTCGTGATGATCGACAAGAATGGTGTGCGAACCCATGTTCCGCTCGGCGGAACCGCCTGCCTCTTGCTTGAGCCGGGTGTGCGGTTATCGCATCGCGCCGCGGCATTAGCCGCCAAGGTGGGTACGTTGTTGGTTTGGGTGGGCGAGGGTGGTGTGCGACTATACTCTGCCGGTCAACCCGGAGGTGCCAGGTCCGATAAGTTGCTGTATCAAGCGAAACTTGCGCTCGATGACAAGTTGCGCCTCAACGTTGTGCGAAAGATGTATGCCCTGCGCTTCAATGAAGAGCCGCCCAGTCGTCGCAGCGTCGAGCAACTGCGCGGCATCGAAGGGGCGCGGGTTAAGAAAACCTATGAACTGCTCGCCAAACGCCATGGTGTGTCATGGAAAGGCCGGCGCTACGATCAGCAGGAGTGGGATAAAGCGGATCTCCCTAACCGCTGTCTCTCCGCCGCTACTGCGTGCCTGTATGGTGTTACTGAAGCCGCAATACTCGCCGCCGGCTACGCTCCCGCGATCGGCTTCATCCACACCGGTAAGCCGCTTTCCTTCGTCTATGATATTGCCGATATCGTCAAGTTTGATACCGTCGTTCCCGTAGCCTTCAAGGTCGCAGCCCAGTCGCCCGGTACTCCCGAGCGCAGGGTGAGGCAGGCATGCCGAGATGTTTTTCGCGAAAGTAGATTGCTTGACCGTATTATCCCCATGATCAACGATGTTCTGGATGCGGGTGGTGAGAAGCCGCCAGAGCCGCCGCCTGAAGCAGTCCAGCCTGCCATACCCAACAAAAAGGGCTTGGGCGATGCTGGTCATCGTAGTTGAGAATGCACCACCACGTCTGCGAGGACGACTCGCTGCCTGGCTGCTCGAAATCCGTGCCGGCGTTTATGTCGGGAACTATTCGGTCAAGGTGCGAGATATGATCTGGGGACAGGTTGAGGCAGGCATCGAGGATGGGAACGCCGTTGTCGCGTGGCGGACTAATAATGAAGCTGGATTCGACTTCATAACTCTTGGTGTCAATCGGCGTATTCCCAAAGACGTGGACGGCATGAAACTTGTGACCTTTCTTCCCGAAATCCCCGATGAAGAGGATTTCAGTGCTCTTTAACAATTCGGAAAAATACATCAAAATCGGCATGATTTTTCGGTGGAAAATTCACGGGTCATTTTCTTTCGATAAATCATAAAGATGTAGGAAGTGTGTTCCCCGCGCCTGCGGGGATGAACCGACCTTTACGACAGATGCGGTGCTGCCTGTTGGGTGTTCCCCGCGCCTGCGGGGATGAACCGGTAACTTTCGGCGGACGTACAGACCGCGCTCAGTGTTCCCCGCGCCTGCGGGGATGAACCGGCTGTCGTTCCGAGCGGCCAACCCATCATCCAGTGTTCCCCGCGCCTGCGGGGATGAACCGCAATGCCATCAGGTCTTTCATGCTACCTCCCCGTGTTCCCCGCGCCTGCGGGGATGAACCGGTGGTGACAGCCGCAATTGTTTGTTGTGTTTTGTGTTCCCCGCGCCTGCGGGGATGAACCGACATTGCCGGTGGAGCCGGTGTCGGTCTGATAGTGTTCCCCGCGCCTGCGGGGATGAACCGTTGATCTTGCCGCCGAACTCGGCCGCATCGAAGTGTTCCCCGCGCCTGCGGGGATGAACCGGTGCACGGGCGCGCGCGAATCCGCCTGGCCGCGTGTTCCCCGCGCCTGCGGGGATGAACCGATGTTCACGTCAATCAGATCAGGAGGGCAGGTGTGTTCCCCGCGCCTGCGGGGATGAACCGATTTGGTGTGCCGATAACGCCAACAGCATCGGGTGTTCCCCGCGCCTGCGGGGATGAACCGTGATCAGCATCCGCCCCGGCGGGAGGTGAACTGTGTTCCCCGCGCCTGCGGGGATGAACCGCGCACCACCCGTGCCCAGAACTTCCTGCAGCGCGTGTTCCCCGCGCCTGCGGGGATGAACCGAAGCTGGAGATCGACCACCGCCAGGCCACGCTGTGTTCCCCGCGCCTGCGGGGATGAACCGCCAACCAGAATGGGGATGAGGGCTGGCAGAACGTGTTCCCCGCGCCTGCGGGGATGAACCGCCTGGACGGACGGCCGCAGCATCCCGACCGATGTGTTCCCCGCGCCTGCGGGGATGAACCGCAGGTAGAAATCCTCCGCACTGGCATTGCTGAGTGTTCCCCGCGCCTGCGGGGATGAACCGTAAATACTTTTCGATGTGGTACAGGTCCGGGTGTGTTCCCCGCGCCTGCGGGGATGAACCGGTTCGCCACTATGCCTATTACGCCACTTTCGCGTGTTCCCCGCGCCTGCGGGGATGAACCGGACGCTCAGGAGCTACTGAGTAAATACCACCGGTGTTCCCCGCGCCTGCGGGGATGAACCGCCATATTCAGTATCACACCTGGAAGCAGCGGAGTGTTCCCCGCGCCTGCGGGGATGAACCGATATAAGCGCCGAGCCAAGCTCGCCGCCGATTGTGTTCCCCGCGCCTGCGGGGATGAACCGTTGACTGATGGGACTCAAGCGTGATCCTAAGAGTGTTCCCCGCGCCTGCGGGGATGAACCGCTGGATGAGTACAAACGCCAGCAGCGTCAGCGGTGTTCCCCGCGCCTGCGGGGATGAACCGTAGAGCGCGTCGCCGGGAATTGTGTAGCTGTAGTGTTCCCCGCGCCTGCGGGGATGAACCGGTCTGCGCCGATTTCGATGCAGTGCTGGTAGAGTGTTCCCCGCGCCTGCGGGGATGAACCGCGGCTCATGCGGGAGAGACGCCTATACCCACTGTGTTCCCCGCGCCTGCGGGGATGAACCGATGACCCCAGCCGGAAAGGTGTCATATCTCGAGTGTTCCCCGCGCCTGCGGGGATGAACCGCGTTGCATGTCTTCAGGCGTGCTACCGCCCTGGTGTTCCCCGCGCCTGCGGGGATGAACCGGATGCCCACAAGTGGTGTCAGGACACTACCGAGTGTTCCCCGCGCCTGCGGGGATGAACCGCCTTTTTTACCGCGCAGATACTCGGGGCCGATGTGTTCCCCGCGCCTGCGGGGATGAACCGGTGCCGGGCGCCCGTTGACTGGCAATTGTCAGGTGTTCCCCGCGCCTGCGGGGATGAACCGGCGAATTTGCCCGCCCACAGGCCGGCGGCCTTGTGTTCCCCGCGCCTGCGGGGATGAACCGCCCGGTTTCGGGATTCGCTCTGCCTGTTGCCCGTGTTCCCCGCGCCTGCGGGGATGAACCGCCCGGTTTCGGGATTCGCTCTGCCTGTTGCCCGTGTTCCCCGCGCCTGCGGGGATGAACCGCCAGCGACAGCGGCAACAGCGATGATCAGGGTGTGTTCCCCGCGCCTGCGGGGATGAACCGGCATGTCGGGATCAATCGGCAATTACTGGCCAGTGTTCCCCGCGCCTGCGGGGATGAACCGACGCCATTGGCGCCCCGGTAAAACACGTTGTCCGTGTTCCCCGCGCCTGCGGGGATGAACCGATCGGCACCGGCGATCCCAACGATCCGACTCCGTGTTCCCCGCGCCTGCGGGGATGAACCGTGGTCGGCATGCTGACTTCGTGGCTGTCGCAGGTGTTCCCCGCGCCTGCGGGGATGAACCGGTCGGCGCTACAGGCAGTGGCACCGGACAGGAGTGTTCCCCGCGCCTGCGGGGATGAACCACCGCCGATGTTTCCACCAGGATTGCGCTCGGCGTGTTCCCCGCGCCTGCGGGGATGAACCGGAATTTTAGGGCATGACTGACATGCTCGAACGGTGTTCCCCGCGCCTGCGGGGATGAACCGAGAGTCGATCAGCTCCGCATGCAGGCTCTCCGCGTGTTCCCCGCGCCTGCGGGGATGAACCGCACTGCTGACCAACTTCGGGATCTTGCCAATGCGTGTTCCCCGCGCCTGCGGGGATGAACCGGGACTCTGTGTATTGTAGGCCCGCCACAGACCGTGTTCCCCGCGCCTGCGGGGATGAACCGGACCGCGATTGGGCAGGAGAGCAGCAGGAGCGGTGTTCCCCGCGCCTGCGGGGATGAACCGGCACGATACATGTGGGCTGACGCAATGCTCAAGTGTTCCCCGCGCCTGCGGGGATGAACCGCCACTCTAACCGACGCCAGGACTAGCGGCCTTGTGTTCCCCGCGCCTGCGGGGATGAACCGGGCTCCAACCGCTATGTGACTGTTGACCTGGCGTGTTCCCCGCGCCTGCGGGGATGAACCGGCATGGGCTTGAAAATCTACGGAACAAGCGCAGTGTTCCCCGCGCCTGCGGGGATGAACCGTTTGTCGAGTCGACGCCCTCCAGCTCGAAGCTGTGTTCCCCGCGCCTGCGGGGATGAACCGGTGATGATCCCCGTGGTGGTGTCCACGGCCCAGTGTTCCCCGCGCCTGCGGGGATGAACCGCCGGCAGGGCGCATTACCGGGCGTCTCAGTATGTGTTCCCCGCGCCTGCGGGGATGAACCGGCGGCCGACAGCAAGGGCCAGGGCCCCGCCGAGTGTTCCCCGCGCCTGCGGGGATGAACCGACTACCGCGACTGGCTGCGCCGCACCGGGGCGGTGTTCCCCGCGCCTGCGGGGATGAACCGCACAAACTCCCACACCGGGCCATTGGCCTCTCGTGTTCCCCGCGCCTGCGGGGATGAACCGGCGACGGAATCGCCGGCGTGGTATCGGGGATCGTGTTCCCCGCGCCTGCGGGGATGAACCGATCGGATGCGAGCGCCATTCCATTGATGAATGGTGTTCCCCGCGCCTGCGGGGATGAACCGCCAACCTGGAGCAGATCGCCCGCGAGAAGCGCGTGTTCCCCGCGCCTGCGGGGATGAACCGACATAATGGCACTGATGGAAACACAGCAGATGGTGTTCCCCGCGCCTGCGGGGATGAACCGGTCCGTCCTGTGGACTCTGTGGGCGACCCGGAGTGTTCCCCGCGCCTGCGGGGATGAACCGGCGCCGACCTGGGTGGGGATGACCAGCGGGGCGTGTTCCCCGCGCCTGCGGGGATGAACCGGTGTCACGTGCGGCGCGCGCAGCACCGCCGTATGTGTTCCCCGCGCCTGCGGGGATGAACCGTCTTCGGCTTTCCAAGATACACCTTTTTTCGGGTGTTCCCCGCGCCTGCGGGGATGAACCGTAGAGCAGACTGGTTAAAAGAGGTACGTCAAGAGTGTTCCCCGCGCCTGCGGGGATGAACCGACCTGGTGCCCGTCCTTGAAGGCCCACAATTCGTGTTCCCCGCGCCTGCGGGGATGAACCGAACACCCGGCAGGCAACAGCGCGACGATCAGCGTGTTCCCCGCGCCTGCGGGGATGAACCGGAAGTGCCGCCGCGCTCCAATACGATTTTTCCGTGTTCCCCGCGCCTGCGGGGATGAACCGAAAATGGAAAATGTGAAATATTATATTGTGGTGTGTTCCCCGCGCCTGCGGGGATGAACCGCGGATATTCTCAATCCGTTGGGTAAGCTCGCCGTGTTCCCCGCGCCTGCGGGGATGAACCGAAACCTTCCCCGACGCGGGCTATGTCGGGCATGTGTTCCCCGCGCCTGCGGGGATGAACCGCGCCCAGCAGGATCCGGAGATCTTCAGCACACCGTGTTCCCCGCGCCTGCGGGGATGAACCGTGCCCCTTTACGGTAGAGAGGTCGGTGGCAGCCGTGTTCCCCGCGCCTGCGGGGATGAACCGTGAGGACACCGCACAGAAACAGCGGCGGCGAAGTGTTCCCCGCGCCTGCGGGGATGAACCGGTCTCTGATTCTGAGAGTTGCGGGGCATAATCGTGTTCCCCGCGCCTGCGGGGATGAACCGTGCCCATGCAGCGGTATGAACTCGTGCCGCCCGGTGTTCCCCGCGCCTGCGGGGATGAACCGCTGGCAATATCAGCCACTGTCACCTACCCCTGGTGTTCCCCGCGCCTGCGGGGATGAACCGTCCGCGCGTTCCACGCTCATTCCTCACCTCCCGTGTTCCCCGCGCCTGCGGGGATGAACCGGAAGGAGACACAGCAGAGCCGACGCTTGTGACGTGTTCCCCGCGCCTGCGGGGATGAACCATATGTCCTTCCCATCCTGCTGCGGGACGATGAGTGTTCCCCGCGCCTGCGGGGATGAACCGGCCATGGCGCCGCAGAAGTCTTTAAGCCGTCTGTGTTCCCCGCGCCTGCGGGGATGAACCGGGTGGCGTGACGACCGCCGCCGGGTTCCCGCTGTGTTCCCCGCGCCTGCGGGGATGAACCGCCGTGTTAGCGCTGATATCTGACTGATTCGCCGTGTTCCCCGCGCCTGCGGGGATGAGCCGGACTTTGTGCGATACACCAGCAGCGAGACAATGTGTTCCTTGCGATTGCTGACGATTTGTTTGCTTATAATTCCATTGAATAACCTCTCATATATCCTCGTGGTTAACTCCAGTAATCATAAGTACCATGTCTGAATGCCAGATTACACGTTCAATACTTAAGGGGTTTCTGATTAATCCAACTCCGCTTTTTTGTTTGCACACCGATGCAGTCGAGGATATATCCACCAGTCAACGCTGACGGCGAGCATTTTCCCGCAGCCGCTTCCACAGGGTGGTGCGCGACATGCCCAGGCGGCGGGCGGCCTCGGCCTTGTTGCCGCCGGTTGCGCGCAGGGTCTGCCGGATTCGTGTCCATTCGTCGGCGTCGTTGATCGGAGCGCGGTAGTAACGGGTCAGGCCGGCCTTGCCCGGTGCCGGTACTGCGGACAGCACCGCGTCGCCGGCGATGTCCGGCGGGAGATGGCGGGGCAGAATGCGCTCGCCGTCGCAGTGGACCAGGGCGTATTCGATGGCATTGGCCAGCTGCCGCACATTGCCCGGCCAGTCGCAGGCTTCCAGCTGCAGCACGGTTTCATGCGCCAACTCCGGCGGGGGGCGTTGATAGTTCTGGGCCACGTCCTCCAGCAGTCGGGTGGCGAGCATGGCGATGTCCTCGCGGCGCTGGCGCAGGGCCGGGACCTCCAGCGGCAGTACCCGCAGCCGGTAATACAGATCCTCGCGGAATTCGCCGCGCTGGACCATGGCGGCCAGGTCGCGGTGGGTGGCCGCTATCACGCGCACGTCGATCGCCCGGGCGTGGTTCTCGCCCAGGCGCACGATCTCGCGCTCCTGCAACACCCGCAGCAGCTTGACCTGGATGCTGGGGGGAATCTCGCCGATCTCGTCCAGCAGCAGGGTGCCGCCGTGGGCTGCCTCGAAGCGGCCGGCGCGCGCCGTGGCCGCACCGGTGAAGGCGCCGCGGGCATGGCCGAACAACTCCGCCTCCAGCAGGTTCTCCGGCAGGGCGGCGCAGTGCACGGCGATGTAGGGGCCGCTGCTGCGGGGCGAATTGTCGTGCAGGGCGCGGGCCACCAGTTCCTTGCCGGTGCCGGACTCGCCCATCACCAGCACGGTGGCGTCGCTGGTGGCGGCGCGCAGGATCTTCTCGTACAGGGTCTGCATCACCGGGCTGTGGCCGACGATGCCGCCCAGGCGCAGCCGCTCGCGCACCTCGCCTTCCAGTTCCACCTCGCGCGAGCGGTCGCGCAGGATGATGGCGCTGTACAGGTCGGCCTGGTTGGGCGGCAGCAGCAGCGACCACATGCGCAGATGCACCGCCAGGCCGTCCGGGCGGGTCAGGCTGATGTCCTGCAGCTGGCGGGCGCTGGCGTGGGCCTGGCTCAGGGTGCAGTGGCCGCGCGCCTCGCAGGCGCGGGCGCAGGCGGTATCGGCGAAGATGCCAGGACAGGGCCGGCGCAGTACCTCGTCCCGAGCCCGGCCGAGCAGCGCGCTGGCGGCCTCGTTGATGGCGACCACGCGGCGCTCGCGATCCAGGAACAGGACCCCTTCCTCCAGGCTGTCCAGGAACCGGCTCAGGGTATTCAGCGTGAACATGGGCGGAGATCCGGATGTTCAGAGTGAACGTCAAGCGTGGCGGGAGTGTGAACACATATTAACATTCATATAGAATACATGTATTAAATTATCCCGTAAAGTCAATTGGTTGTTATCTGGCATGGTTCTGGCAAACAGGAGGCGCGCCGGGCATCCGCCCGGTGTGACTGTGTTCAACCGAATGACGGGGACTTCTATGTATCAGACGCTTGCCTGGCAGCTCAGCCTCATCCTCATGGGGGCTCTGCTCATCGCCTTCCTGTTCGTGGCGCGGCGGGCGCGCGACCGCGCGGACGCGGACGCCTCCGTGGTCAGCCGCGCCTACCGCATCCGCGGGATCCTGTTCTGGGCCCTGCTGGTCGTGGTCACGCCGGTGATGCTCTACACATTGCTCGACCTGCCCTATGCCAGCGCCGGGATCGACCGCCGGGAGTCCCAGGTCATCGAGGTGGTCGGCAAACAGTGGGCCTGGGATCTCAGTACGGATCGGGCCAGTGTCGGCACCCCGGTGGAATTCCGGGTCACCAGCGCCGACGTCAACCACGGGCTGGGCATCTATGACGCGGACATGCGCCTGGTCGCCCAGGTGATGGCCATGCCTGACTACACCAACACCCTGCGCCACACCTTTGCCGAGCCCGGCACCTACAAGCTGCTGTGCCTGGAGTACTGCGGTCTGATTCATCACGACATGATCGCCGAGTTGAAGGTGGTGGCGGTTGCCGAAGAGGAGAACTCACATGAGTGAAGTCGATGCCAAGGGCGCGCCGGATCCCGCGCGGCGCGCATCCGCGCCGGTACTGGCCTACCTGGTCACGGCCGGGGCGGTGGTGCTGCTGATGATGGCCTTCGGGCTGCTGATGCGCCTGGCCCAGGGCGGGTTGCTGCAACTCGGACCCGATACCTTCTATGAACTGCTGACACTGCACGGCGCCGGCATGGTGGGCATCGCCGCGCTCGCCAGCGTGGCGGTGATGTGGCACTTCCTGGGCCAGTATGTGCGCTTGTCGCGCGGCATGTTCATCGCCAACCTGGTGCTGTTCCTGGCCGGAGTGGTGATGATCCTGGCCAGCGTGCTGGCCGGCGGCTTCGCCGGCGCCTGGACCTTCCTGTATCCGCTGCCGGCCCGGCCCATGGGGGTGTGGGACACCCAGGCCGCAGCCCTGTTCGTGGGCGGGCTGCTGGTGATCGGCACCGGCTTCCTGCTGCTGTATCTGGATGCGGCGCGTGCCATCCTCGGGCAATACGGCAACCTGGGCCGCGCCCTGGGCTGGCCGCAGCTGTTCGGTCGCGACGACGGCCGGGCGCCGCCGGTGGCGGTGGTGGCCAGCACCATGGTGCTGATCATCAACAGTATCGGCATCACCGTCGGCGCGGCCATCCTCGCCATGACCCTGATCAACCTCTATGTGCCGGCCTTCGCGATCGATCCGCTGCTGGCCAAGAACATGACCTACTTCTTCGGGCATGTGTTCATCAACGCCACCATCTACATGGCCGTGATCGCCGTCTACGAGATCCTGCCGCGCCATACCGGTCGGCCCTGGAAGTCGAACAAGGTGGTGCTGGCGGCCTGGAACGCCTCGCTGATCATGGTGATGACCAATTATCCGCATCATCTGCTGATGGACTTCGCCATGCCGCAGTGGGCGCTGGTGGCCGGCCAGGTGATCTCCTACGCCAGCGGTCTGCCGGTGCTGGTGGTGACCGTGTTCGGCGCGCTCACCAATGTCTACCGGTCCGGTATCCGCTGGGACCTGACTTCCGGTCTGCTGCTGCTGTCGATGTTCGGCTGGGGGGCGGGCGTGATCCCGGCCATCATCGACGCCACCGTGGTGATCAATCAGGTGATGCATAACACCATGTGGGTGCCGGGGCATTTCCATACCTATCTGCTGCTGGGCATGCTGCCCATGGTGTTGGGCTTCATGTATTTCCTGACCGGCGACCGGCAGACCGCCGCCGGCCGCGGCCTGGACCGGATCGGTTTCTGGGTGTTCGCCGTGGCGGGGCTGGGTTTCGTGCTGGCCTTTCTGGCCGGCGGGCAGGCCGGCGCGCCGCGCCGCTATGCCGAACACCTGGCCCAGTGGCTGCCCTATGACCGCGCCGGTGCGTTGTTCGCCGCGCTGGTGCTGGCGGCCACCCTGGTGTTCGTCGGCCGGTTCCTGCTGCGCCTGGGCCAGGCCCGGAGCCGGGCGGTATGAGGTGCAGCCTGCTCACGGCGCTGGCGGTGACGCTGCTCGGTGTCGCTGTTCTGGCCTGGGGCACGGACGGCTTCCGTGCCTTCACCGACGAGGGCGCGCGGCGCCTTGCCGTGCACACCAGCCCCCGGCCGCTGCCCGCGGTGACGCTGCAGGACCAGAGCGGCCGGCGCTTTGCGCTGGCTGATCTGCAGGGCCGGTTGCTGGCGGTGGAGTTCATCTATGTGAACTGTCCGAGCGTGTGCCGGGCCCTGGGGCAGGCCTTCCAGCGGGTGCGCGATGCCCTGCCGGCGTCCGTGCCGGGCCGGGAACTGATGTTGCTCAGCATCAGTTTCGATCCCGAGCGCGACCACCCGGCGCGGCTGGCCGATTATGCGGCACGCTACCATGCGGACGGCGAGGCCTGGCGGGTGGCGCGGGTTGAGGATCCGGACGAGTTGCAGGCCCTGCTGCACAGCTTCGGCATCGTGGTCATTCCCGACGGCTTCGGCGGCTTCGAGCACAATGCGGCCCTGCACCTGGTCGACCGCGACGGGCGGCTGGTGCGGATAGAGGATTACGACCGGCCGCTGGCCTTCGTTGAGCGGGTGCGGGAATGGCTGTGAATCCAATGGTCGGGCCGGGCCGCGGCTGGATGCTGGTGGCGGTTTATGCGTTGTTGGCCGCGCCGCCGCTGCGCGGCTGGCTGGAGGCGGGCATGGTCAGCCACATGCTGGTGCAGCTGCCGCTGCTGGTCGGGATCGGGGCGCTCGCCTGGCGCTGGCTGCCGCCCCGGTTGCATCAACGTCTGGATCGCTGCAATGCCGCCGGCCTGCCGCTGACCCTGCTGGCGCTGTTCGCCGCGGCCTTCTGGATGCTGCCGCGCTCGCTCGATGCCGCCCTCAATGCGCCGCTGATGGAACTGGCCAAGTTCCTCAGTCTGCCGCTGCTGGTGGGGATGCCGCTGGCGCTGAGCTGGCGCCGCCTGCCGCTGATCGGCCGCGGCTTTCTGTGGAGCAACCTGCTCAGCATGCTGGTGGTGCTGGGCTGGCTCTACAGCGCCGCTCCCGTGCGGGTATGCACCAATTACCTGGTGGATCAGCAGCAACTGCTGGGCCGCAGCCTGCTGCTGCTGGCGTCGGGACTGGCGCTGTGGCTCGCCGGCCGGGTGCTGTTCGGCACCGGTTCCGCCGGCGCGGTACAACGGCCGCGGCCTGACCGGCGGCTCAGGTGGTCGCGCTGATGTCTAGCCGTGTCGGGTGCGGCGGCGCAGTGCGGGCAGCAGGGCCGGCAGGGCCAGGCCCAGCAACCAGGCGGTGCCCGGTTCCGGGATCTGGCTGGGCGGGAGGGGGGCGGTGCCGATGCGGCCCTTGACCCGGGTGCTGGTGAAGTCCTGGGCGAAGCTGCCGGTGAAGCTGGAGTTCTCCAGTGTCATGGCCACGCCGATGCCGAAGCCGGCGAACTGGCCGGCGAGGCTGCCGCCGCTGACCTCGAACAGCAAGTCCATTGCATCCACCGTGGCGGTCAGGTTCTGAAAACCGAAGTCGCGGATCTCGCCGGCCAGCAGCAGGCCGGTGAAATCCGCAAGGCCGTCGCCGTCGCTGTCGATTTCGCCGAACAGTTCGAAGTCGTTGCCGGCAATGCCGCCGGTGACGATGCCGCTGCTGTCCACGAAGAAGTCCATGCTCAGGGAGCGCGGTCCGCTGATACCGGTGAAGGGGCCCGGCAGGACGAATTGCAGTGCCTGCGGATCGCCAGTGATGCTGAGCCGGCCGCTGGCGCTGTCATAGTCGGCACCCTGATTCAGCAGGCTGCCGAAGCGCAGCAGGGGGGCATCGGGATCGATGTCCAGCAGGGTGGCCTGAGCCGGTGCGAGCGTCAGTGCCAGCAGCAGGGCCGCGGCAGTGCGTCCGATACGAGTTTTCAGTTCCGTCACGGTTGTGCTCCTTGTCTTGTGTGCAGACTGAAAGTCCATTTTCAGTGCCGGCGTCGGGCGGCGGCGGCCAGGCCCAGCAGGCCGCTGCCGAACAGCCAGACGGCGGCCGGTACCGGGACGACGGCGGCGAAGGTGTCGTTGGACGTGCTGGCGGCAGTGAAATCGATACCGAAGTCTCCGGTGAAGTCGCTGGTGTCAGTCACGATGATGATGCCGCCCAGCGCGCCGAAGTCGCCGGCCAGAGCGCCGCCGGTCACGTCGAACAGGAATTCGAATACGTCTTTGCTGCCTGCATCGGTGTAACCGAAGGCGGTGAGGCTGCCGCTGAGTTGGGTGACGCTGGACCCGTCCTGGATCTCCAGGCTGCCGGAGGTCAGGGTGCCGGTGCCGCTGTCCAGGCTGGCGGTCAATGAATAGGTCCAGTCATAGTACTGGGTCGAGGTGATGCCGTCGGAATAGGTGAACATGGCGAAGGTGGGCTGGTTCGCGCTAAGGCTGCCCGTGCCGGCGTCATAGCTGATGTTCAGATCCGAGGTCTGGATATCCGGGAACTGCTGCGTCAGGCCCAATGGGGCCGCGCTGACTGCTGAGGCATACAGCCAGGCCGTTCCCAGCGCGACGGCAACCCGTTTCATCCACCCTGATGTGGTTATAGTGTGCGGCATGGGCTCCCCCTCAAACTTTAATAATCGTTATCACGTCTGGCCTGTCGCCGGCCGGTGGGGGCGGGCAACAGCAGATCCGTCCCGGACGGGCCGGTAAACGGAGTAATCGCTGTTGAACAAGCAAGAGGCCTGCCAGGTGAAATTTTGTTCTGGATAAACAGAGATATATGATGTCGTCAGGCCGGCTCACGTGACATCGGCACGCTCGCGGGCAACAAAACGTAAGGTTTTCCATAAGCGGGTGAGATCCTGTCTCCGCCCCTTGTCTGAGTTTGCGCTGTTTAAAATATGAAAAACAATAAATTGCGGTCTATGTGTCGGATCCTTCGGGTTCCGGCGGCAATGCCCCCGGTTCCCGGGCGCAGCCGCCGGCCATCCCGTATATTCGGTGTTACCGGCTGATTTAACGGCTGTTGTCACAAGATATGGAAGTTGATGTCGTGTAAAAATTGTTGACGTATGCGGCTCGACTCCGACGGCGGCGTCCCGGTGAACGCACTCACCCGGACCGGGTCCAAGAGGATATGGTTCCTATGCATGCCTGGTTGTGTTCCGTCATGGTTTCCCTGGCCGGCCTGTGCCTGGCCCCGGGCGCGGTCCAGGCGCAGGCGCCGGGGGAGGGGAATCGGCTGGCCGATGCGGCCAGCCCCTACCTGCAGCAGCACGCCGACAACCCGGTGGACTGGCATCCCTGGGGCGCGGCAGCGTTCGAGCGGGCCCGGCGCGAGGACAAATTCATCTTCCTGTCCGTGGGCTACTCGACCTGCCACTGGTGTCACGTGATGAATCGCGAGTCCTTCAGTGATCCGGCGATCGCGACGCTGCTCAATGACTATGCGGTCAGCGTTAAGGTCGACCGCGAAGAGCGCCCGGAGGTGGATGCCGTCTACATGACCGCCCTGCGCCAGATGACCGGACGCGGCGGCTGGCCCATGAACCTGCTGCTCACACCGGATCTCGACCCCTTCTTTGCTGCCGTGTACCTGTCCCCGGAACAGCTGGCCGCCACCCTGAAGGAGGCGCGGAGCCGGTGGCGGGAGGACCGGCCCGCGATTGAGCGTCGCGCGGCCCGGATCATGGCGCGCGTCGCACAGGCCCATGCCCTTCCGGGCGAGGCGGCGGCACAGCTGCCCGGGAAGGACGTGATCGCGCGGGCGGTGGCCGGGCTGGAACAGGAGTTCGATCCCTTCGACGGCGGCTTCGGTCCGCCGCCGCGTTTTCCGCTGCCGTCCAACCTGCAGTTGCTGCTGACCCATGCTGAGCGCAGCGGCGACGCCAGGGCCCGCGAGATGCTCCACGCCACTCTGGATGCCATGGCGCGCGGCGGCATTTTCGATCAGGTCGGCGGGGGCTTCCATCGCTATGCCGTCGATCCGCAGTGGCGCGTGCCGCACTTCGAGAAGATGCTCTATGACAATGCCCAGCTGCTGCAGGTCTATGCGCATGCCTGGGCGCTGACCGGCGAGGCGGCCAATCGCCGGGTCGCCGAGGCCATCGTGGCCTGGGTGAGGCGGGAGATGACCGGCCCGGACGGGCTGTTCCATGCGGCGCAGGATGCCGAGGTGGCCGGCGTGGAGGGTGCTTCCTATGTCTGGTCCCGGGATCAGCTGCGGGCGGTGCTGGCCGAGGCGGAGTATGCCCTGGCCGTTCAGGTCTGGGGCGTGGAGGGACCGCCCGAGCTGGATCATGGCCATGTGCTGCACTGGCCGCAGGGCTATGCGGCGACGGCCGAGGCCCTGGGGTTGACGCCGACCCGGCTGCAGGCGCGTCTGGCGCCGATCCGCGACCAGCTGCTCGCGGTCCGCCTGCAGCGTCCGCAGCCGCACACCGATGACAAGGTCATCACGGCCTGGAACGGCCTGATGATCGAGGCGCTGGCGGATGCCGGCGCGGCGCTGGGGCGCAAGGACTATATCGACCAGGCGGCGGGTGCCGCCGATGCCCTGCTGCGGCAGCTGCGGGACGCCGACGGCCGTCTGCTGCATGTGGCCCGCGGCGGGGAAGCCCGGCTGCCGGCCTATCTCGATGACTATGCCGCCACCATTCTCGGACTGCTGGCGCTGGACCGGGTGCGCGACGAGGCGCGCTGGCGGCGTGCCGCCGGACAGTTGGGCGATGCGATGATCGCCGCGCTCTGGGATCCGGCCGGCGGCTTCCACTATGCCGATGCCGCCGTCGGGCACCTGGTCGTGCAGCCCAGGTCGCGTCGCGATGCCGCCCTGCCCGCACCCAACAGCCTGGCCGCGCGCGCCCTCGCCGGCCTGGCGCGACAGGTCGATGAGCGCTTCGGTGCCTATGCCGCCGCGACCCTGCGCGCCTTCACGCCCGTACTGGAGGAGGCGCCCACGGCCATGCCCCACATGCTCCGGGCGCTGGCCGAATACCGTGCGGCGGGGCTCGATGAGGGCGCAGCGCCGCCGGCGCAGGATTTCACGCCGCCGGACACGGCCGACCGGCTGCGGGTGGTGGCCCGGTCCGAGGCAGAGGATCCGCGCCGGCTGATCCTGACCCTGCAACTGGATCCCGGCTGGCACGTCAATGCCTCACCGGCCTCGCTGGAGTTCCTGATACCGACCCGGGTCAGCGCCCGCGCCGGCGGCCGCGAACTGGTACTGACGGCCGATTACCCCGCCGGCCGGCCGCTGGCGGCCGGCTTCGAATGGCCCATCCGGGTCTATGACGACGGCACGCGCATCCCACTGCGACTTGAGCGGGCCGCGCCGCCGGGGCTGGAGTTGAGCGTGCATGCCCAGGCCTGCAGCGACGCCGGACAGTGCCTGGCGCCGGCACGCATCCCGGTGCTGATCGAGACGGTCGGTGAGGCCCGCTGACGCTGCGACCCCGCAGTCGATTACAGCCGTCCGGGATGGCCCTGGCTGTCGGCGGCTTTGTCGTCATCCTGCTGGGCGCACACCCGCCGCCAGGCCGGATGCCGTGCCAGCCGTTGCAGTGCCTGCGCCAGCAGTTCCCGGCCCGGGTCGGTGCGGTGCCAGGTGGAGGCGCCGGAGGGATGCGGCAGCGGCAGCACGTCGGTGGGCCGTCCCTGCACCGAATGGTGGTGGATGGTGCCGATGACCTCGGTCAGTTTCCGGAACGGCATGAAGCGGCTGATGGCGAGCCGGCCGACCGGTATGATCAACTGCGGGCGCAGCAGGGTGAGTTCGGTTTCCAGCCAGGTACTGCAGTTGGCGATCTCCTCCGGGGCCGGCACCCGGTCGCCGCCCCGGGTCTTCTTGCCTGGAAAACAACGACACACCGCGGCCATGTAGACGCGCCGGCGGAAGGCTTCCTCTTCCAGGCCGATGCCGGCAAACCACTGGAACAGGGTCTTGCCTGCGGTCCAGGCGAAGGGACGGTGCAGATGGATCTCCTTGCCGCCGGGGGCCTGACCGATCAGCATGATGGGCGAGAGCACCGCGGTGCCGATGACCGGGGGTCCCTGCATGTCGGGGCAACGGCGGCAGCGGGCGAGTTGATGCTGGTGCTCGCGCAACTGGACGTGGCGGGTCTTCACAGCGACACGCCCGGAACAGGGGCCTGGTGCCGTAAGCTGCCGGGCTCGATGCAGAACAGGGGTGAAGACACCGCCATGCGCACTGGCATGTTGATAGCGCTCCTCGGGTTTCATCGGGGGAATGCCGGTCAGTATGCCCGATCCGGCGCGTGGGGCCAAAACCGATGATATCCGAACCGTCAACAGATATCCGGGCCGCAGCCGCCGCCGAGTTGCTGCAGCTGCGTCCGGCCCTGCGACGCGCCCGCCAGCGCCGGCTGTGGGTGTGCGCCGGTGCGCGGGACTGGTGTGTGGAGGCGGTTCGGCGCCTTGCCCATGCCTGGCGGCCCGAATCCATGTTATGGATCGGTGAGGACGCGCCGGACGCTGGCGAGGCGGCGGCGCAGCGCGATTATCGCCGCTATCTGGGCGGCGAGTACGAACTGGTGGTGCTGGATGCCCATGCCGGCCTCGATGTGGACGCCCTGGCGGCGGTGGCCGGCACCCTGCGCGGCGGTGGCCTGCTGGTGTTGCTCGTGCCGCCACTGGCCGATTGGCCGCGGCGGGCGGACGCGCAGTTCGCCCGCTTCGCCGCGCATGCAGCACAGCCGGAAGGGCATTTTCTCCTGCGTCTGACCGAGTGCCTGGACGATCCTGCCGTGGGGCTGCTGCAACAGGGCCATGGCTGGCGCCCGCCGCTGCCGCCAGCGCCGGCGGCGGCTGCAGCGGAATCCGCGGTTGCCCCTTCAGGACAGGCGGCGGCCGTCGCCGCAGTGCTGGCCCTGGCGCAGGCCCGGCATCGCCACCGGCCGCTGGTGCTGTCCGCCCCGCGCGGACGCGGCAAGTCGACCGCGCTCGGGCAGGCGGCCGCGCAGCTGCCGGCACAGCAGATCCTGGTCACGGCTCCGGGGCGGGCAAGCTGCGAGACCCTGCTGCGTCATGCCCGCGGCGCGGGCGGCCGGGTGCCGCCCTTTGTCCCGCCCGACGAACTGCTGCGCCGGCGTTCGGCCGCCGACCTGCTGCTGATCGACGAGGCCGCGGCCATTCCCCTGCCCTTGCTGGAGCAGCTGGTGCTGGGCTGGCCGCGGGTGGCACTGGCCACCACGGTGCAGGGATATGAAGGCACCGGGCGCGGGTTCGAGTTGAAGTTCTTCCCCCGGCTGGATCGCATCGCCCCGGGCTGGCAACTGCTGCGCCTGAGCGAGCCCATCCGCTGGGCCGCGGCCGACCCGCTGGAGCGGTGGCTGGCCCGTGCCCTGCTGCTGGAGGCCGAGCTGTTCCCGGAGGAGCGCCTTCCCGCACTGGTGCCGGAAGCCCTGGTATATGAATGTCTCGACCCCGGGCGGCTGGTCACCGACGAGGCGCTGCTCCGGCAGCTGTTCGGTCTGCTGGTCTCGGCCCACTATCGCACCCGGCCCTCGGACCTGCGCCAGTTGCTGGACATGCCGGCGTTGTCAGTCCATGTATTGCGCCAGGGTGAGGCAGTGCTTGCGGTTGCCCTGGCGATTCCCGAGGGGCCGCTGCCGATGGAATTGATACCCGCGATTCTCGCCGGCCGGCGGCGGGTGCGGGGCGAGTTGATCGCCCAGTCCCTGGTGGCGCATGCCGGCTGCGAAGCGGCGGGCCGACTGCGCGGTCTGCGCATCATGCGCATCGCCGTGCATCCCCGGCGCCAGGGCCGCGGCTTGGGCAGCCGGCTGTTGCGCGATCTGACGGCGCAGATGCAGGCACGGGGCGAGGCCGACTGGATCGGGGCGAGTTTCGGTCTGGACCGACCCTTGCTGGCTTTCTGGGAGGGCAACGGCTATGTGCCGGTGCGGGTAGGGCTGCGGCGTGAAGCCAGCAGCGGCCAGCATGCGCTCATCGTGCTGCAGGCACTGAACCGCAGCGCAGCAAGTCAGCTGAAACAGTTGCGGATTCGTTTTCATGCCCTGCTGCCCCTGCAGCTGGCCGATGGACTGCAGGCGCTGGAGCCGGAACTGGCCCGGGCGCTGCTGGCTGCAGCAGTGGGGCCGACCGATCCGGGGGCGGCATTGGAGCCGCAGGACTGGGCCGAACTGGCCGCCTTCGCCTGCGGCCGGCGTGGTTACGAGGTCAGCCTGGTGGCGATCCATCGGTTACTGCAGCAGTACGAGGCGGCCTGGAGGCATAGCGATGTCCTGGACCCCGGCGAACGCGCCTTCCTGATCGAAAAATGTCTCCAGCATCATCCCTGGTCGCAGCTGGCGCAGACACATCGGCTGGACGGGGCCGGGATGGCGCGCGCACGCATGCGCGAAATCCTCCATCGGCTGTTGCGTGCCGTTGCGCCGGATCGGCTCGAAGCCGAGTGTCGGCGTCAGTCTGCCTGAGCGACTGCATCCCTGATCCCGTCGCCCCACGGCACGCTGCGCATAATCTTTAGCCCACCTTCCCTGTTGTTTTCCCTGTTTGTGACTGATTCCTTCAGATCGTGCAGATCATGGCCGGTGCATCCGGAATAGTGTGAACTCATACCGTTTCATCGCTGCAGCATCCCGTTATGCTGCCGTCACTTGTTGTACTTGGCACCACTTTTTCTTTTTGATTTTTTTGAGTTGCAGATGATGATGAAACGGATTATTCCCGGCCCGTTTGCGGCCGCATGCCTTGTCGGCCTGACGGCCGCCCTGTCCACCCTCTCAGTCCATTCCCAGACCCCCCGCCAGGCGCAGTTCGCGCAGCTCGATTACGACGTCGTGTATGTGCGTTGTCCACGCGGCAAGGAGCCGGTGCGGATGCCGGACGGCAACGAATACGGCAACTGGAACGGGGTCAATGATATCTGGCTGTCGGCCTCCAACAACCTCTACCAGCAGCCGGGCTGCGATCTGGTGCTGCACCGTCATGACAAACCGCACGGCGATCCGGCGGCCGAACAGGTGCTGGTCGAGTGCGACGAGGATATCGCCAGCGGCCCCGTCTGCAGCGTGGCCGACCCGAACGTCTCCTTCGATGGCAGCCGCATCGTCTATACCAAGTTCGAGGACACCCGCAGCTTCATCACCGATCGCGGCTTCAACGGCAATGGCGGCTGGGGCGAGACCGACCATCTGCAGAGCGTGATGGAACTCTATCCCGACGGCGACGGCCCCATGGGCAAGTATGCCCATCGGCGCGGCATTCTGCTCGAGTCCTTCGACGCACCGGCCCATGTCTACATCTATGACCTGAAGACAGGCACCGAGCGCCGGGTCTCGCCGCCGGGCGGCAAGTTCGCCGGGCGCGCCCATCCCGGTCTGGACCCGGAGTGGGAGAGCCCCATCCCGGTCATGGACACCGGCCCCTTCTTCCTGCCCGATGGGCGTATCGGCTTCACCAGCAACCGCGCCAGCGGCTTCTACCAGTTCCAGCTGTTCGCCATGGATGTGAACGGCGACAACCTGGAATGGCTGGGCCATCGCGCCATGGGTCAGCAGCTGCACCCGGCCATGCTCAGCAACGGCAAGGTGGTCTATACCAGCCAGGACACCATGCTGCAGCGTTCCAACAACAACGACTATTCGCTGTTCACCATCAACCCCGACGGTTCGGATCCCTTCATCTTCGCCGGCAAGACCGATGCCACCCATTTCTCCTATCACTATGTCACCCAGCTGAGCGACGGCGACGCGGTGGTGACTCTGTACTACGACAACAACAACGGCGGCATGGGCTCGCTGCAGCGCTTCCCGGCCGATCCCGCGGGACCGGATTTCGAGCATCGCAACCATGATCCGGGTGTCTGGAAAAGCGGCAACCAGCTGCATCCCTTCGCCCGCCGCGGCGAATACCGACTCACCCCCGAGGCGCCGGCCGGCGACCAGGCCGCCGATCCCTATGTCGACAGCGGCGATTACTGGCGCCATCCGGGCGATGGCCGCACCGTGATGATGAACGGCAAGTTCACCCATCCCTCCGGCGCGCCGGACAACGGCCTGCTGACGACCTACACCATCGGCAGTTCCTCGACCATGGGCAAGTACTATGCCTCGCTGCAGGATACCCTGGCCCAGATCGGCAAGGATGCCGGCATCTGGCTGTTCCCGCTCGCGCCCAACGGCACCGATCCCATCGGGCATGTGACCGAGGACGGCCTGATCGTGGTGGATCACCCCGACTATCATGAAATCATGCCGCGCGCCGTGGTGCCCTACAGCCGCATTCACGGCAAGCCGCAACCCGACACCATCGCCCGCCATGACAACCTGGGCCTGGAGGATCCGCGGCTGCCCGCCGGCGTGCCCTGGGGCCTGACCGGCGCCTCGAGCCTGTATGACCGCGAGACCCGGGCGCTCAACGGCACCCCCTGGAACGCGAAGGACGGCGGCGGTTTCCATTCCGGTCGCACCTACCAGAACCTGCTGGTGCAGGGCGGAGAACTGGCGATCTTCGACAACGAAGAGATCGCCGGCATCCGGGTGAGCCTGCCGATTCCGCAGACCCCCAACGGCTTTTCCGGCAGTCGCGAGCAGTGGGCCGGCAAGGCGCAGAACCACCATCTGCGCATCCTGGGCGAGTTCCCGGTACGCAAGCCGGGGGTGACGGACGGCCAGGGCAATCCGGATACCAGCTTCATCGTCCGCATCCCGGCCGACACGCCGTTCCTGTTCCAGACCATCGACAAGCACGGCATGGCGCTGGACATCGAAACCGCCTCGCGCACGGTCGGTCGCGGCGAGCAGCAGCTGTGCGTCGGTTGTCATGTGCATACCCGCGACGGCCTGGACCCGGAACAGTCCTTCGCCAAACTGGATACCGGCGCGCCGTTCGGGGACTTCACCCGTCACAGCGCGCCGCTGTTCGCCGGCGTGGATGCGCAGGGCAGGGTCGAGGTGGCCGCCGCCGAGGCGGTCTATCCCGAACTGCCCGGCATCAGCGCGCGGCGCAGCCTGGGTGTGGACTGGGAGAACGGCATCGGCGAGATCATCCAGAGCCGCTGCGCCTCCTGTCACGCCGAGGGCAGAGCGGCACAGCAGTTGACAGGTCTGCGGCTGGACGGCGATATGCGCACCTACGATCTGCTCACCCGCAACGCCTATGTGCGCGAGGACGGCGTGAAGATCAATCACACCACCCGGCCCGGCGACGGCCTGACCGATCTGGATCAACCCGGCACCGACCGCATCACCCGGCATTACAGCTGCTGCACCGTGTCGCGCTGGCTGGCCATGAACAGCGCCCGCTCCAGCATGCTGATCTGGGCCCTGTACGGCGAGCGTCTGGACGGCCGCGATCCGGCCACCGGCCTGCCGCCGGTCAACAGCGGCGTGCCGGTCGATCCACAGGGGCGCGAGTTCCCCGAGATCTGGCCGAAGGTGAGCGAACATGCCGGCTATGTGGCCGACATGCCCGAGCGTGAGAAGCGACTGCTGGCACGCTGGGTGGACATGGGCGCGCCCCTGACCAATGTGCACGATGACCTGGTGCGGCCGGTACTCACCGTTACCCCGGTGCTGTCCGGCGGCTACATCAGCCAGGTGCTGGTGGGGGTCTGGGACGACTCGCCACTGGATTACGGTCGCTTCCGGGTGCTGGCCGATGGTATCGACATCACCCCGGCGGTCGACGGCCAGCCCGCCGTGATCCCGGTCAGTCTGCCAGTGGCGGTGAGCGAGGCCAACGCCGATGAGGTGCGGATCAGCTTCGAGATCTGGGATCGCCCCGATCGCAGCCTGAGCCTGGTACAGCCGGGCGTGCCGGCGGCCAACCGCACCCGCAAGAGCTACACCGGCCGCGGCCTGCTGCGTCTGGCCGGTGTGGATGTGAGCGCCACCGACCTGCCCGATGTGATTGACTCGGTCGATGACACCAATGCGGATGCCGGGCCCGAACCCATGCCTGAGCCGATCGATGATCCGGACCCGGACATCACTACGGATGACACTGATGCGGGCACGGTGGATACCACCCCCGATGATCCTGTCGTCGATGAACCGGTCGATGAGCCTGTGGACGAGCCGGTGCCGGAACCGGCCCCGGACGTGGATGTGGCCACCGTGGTCGAGACCGACAGCCCGGTGCTGGCCGCAGGCGGACGTACACAGCTGCGCTGGACCCTGATGAACCTGTCGCAGACGCCCGCCACCGGCATCGATGCCTACCTGCGCCTGGAGGGCGAACTGGCCGACGTCGCGCTCACCGAACCGGTTGCCGGCTGTGAGCGCCGGACCGACGGCCTGCGCTGTGCCCTGGACGGGCTGGCGGCGGGCGAGCGGCGCGGCATCACGCTCGAACTGACGGCCGCCGAGGCCGGCGAGATCGACGTACGCGCCGAACTGCTGGCCGCCGAACCGGACGGCATGCTGTCCAACAACCTGTTCGAGGATCGTCTGATGATCGAGCCCGCACAGGTGGATCTCCAGCTGCTCGCCCTGGACGCGCCGGCCGCCCTGGAACCGAACGAACCGGTCAGCTGGACGCTGGAGCTCGCCAACACCGGCAGCGATACCGCCCGCGGCGTGCAGCTCTCGGCCGTGACCGAGGCCCCGCTGAGTGTGGGCATGACCGCGGACGAAGTGGCCTGTACCCGCAGCGGCGATGAACTCGCCTGTCCGGTGCCCGACCTCGCGCCGGGCGAGCGTCTGACGGTGCGCGTCCTGACCGTCAGTGACAGCACGCCGACGGCCGCTGTCCGCATTGCGGTCAGCAGCGCGGGCAGGGAACCCACCCCCACCGACAACCAGTGGGAACGCAGCTACAGCGTCAATGACAAGGGCTTCGATCAGGCCAACCTGCCGGCCGCGGTCTGGACCGAAATCCCCGACAGCCGCCTGGCCGACGCCGTGGCCGGGGACGAATCCGAGGCCTATCTGCGCGCCCTGACCGAGGCCAGCAGCGGTGCGGCCTTCGATACCCGGCGCGGCCGGCTGCTGGTCTGGGGCGGCGGCGGCAACCGCTACGGCGGCAATGCCGTCTATGCCTTCGATACCCGCCGGCTGCAATGGCAGCAGGTGTCCGCGCGCAGCGAGTGGCAGGAGGGCGATCCGGAGACAGGCTACTACCGCGACGGCCTGCCCTGGGCGCGTTCGACCTATGACTCGCTGGAGTATGTTCCGGGCGAGGACGCGCTGTGCGCCTTCGGTGGCAAGGCCCTGTACCAGGCCACCCGCACCACCCTGCAGAACCTTGACTGTCTGCGGCTGGAGACCGGCGAGTGGTTCCGCCTCGAGGACGTGCCGGGCCGGATCAGCTACGGCGTGATGACGGCCTGGGATCCGGTCACAGAAAAGGTGTGGATGCACAGTGCCGGCGGCCGCGGCCACCTGCTGTCCTTCGATGCCGCCACTCGCCAGTGGGCCGGCCATGGCGACCGCAGCAGCGATCCCTGGGTCAGCCGCATGACCGGTGCCATCGATCCGAAGCGGCGCCTGTTCGTGGCCGTGGGGGGCGATGCCGGCGGCGCGCCCGGGGAAATCATGCTGTGGGACCTGGCCGCGGGCGAGACTGCCGCGCGCCGCGTGCAGACCACGGGTGATATCGCCGTCACCGCGGCCAAGAGCCCCGGCCTGGTCTACGATCCCGACCTGGACCGCCTGGTGGCCTGGATGGGCGGCACGGACCTGTACGCGCTGGATCTGGACAGCCGGGTCTGGCAGCGCATCGAGGCGGGGGTGGCGGCCGGCAGCAGCGGCCCGGGCGAGGCGCCCTCGGCCGGCACCTTCGGCCGCTTCCGCTACGTGCCGGACCAGCGGGCCTATGTGCTGGTCAATGCCGTGGACGAGAACGTCCATATCATCCGGCTGGCGGAATGACGGGCGGATTGCGGCTCAGAGTGTAGGATGGGTGGAGCGCAGCGCAACCCATCGCGACCCGGTCGTGTGATGGGTTACGGCGCAAGCGCCTCCACCCATCCTACGTGCCTGCGTTCACGCGCTGCTCGCCGCGCTCGATGTCCACCCTCGAGAGCAGCCAGACGCCGATGCCGAACAGCAGCAGCACGGAGACAATGCCCACACGCGGCGAGCCGGTGACCAGCACCACCGTCCCCATCAGCAGCGGTCCCAGCACGGCGGCGAACTTGCCCAGCATGTTGTAGAAACCGAACAGTTCCGCCGACTGCCGCAGCGGAATCAGGCGGGCGAACAGCGATCGGCTCAGTGCCTGCACCCCGCCCTGGACCAGGCCCACGGCGGTGGCCAGCAGATAGAACTCCCACACCGCGCTCATGAAGGCGCCCCACAGGGTGATGAGCATGTACAGCCCCAGCGCCAGGTAGATGGCATTGCGGGTGCCCATCAGGCCGCCCAGGCGGCCGAACACCAGGGTGGCGGGAAAGCCGACGAACTGGGTGATCAGCAGGGCGGTGACCAGGCTGGTGTCGGGGAAGCCCAGCGACAGGCCGTAGTCCACCGCCATGCGGATGATGGTGCCCACGCCGTCTATGTAGAACCAGTAGGCGAGCAGGAAGATGAAGGCCTCCGGCAGGGCGCGGATCTCGCGCAGGGTGCGCACGAGTTGACGTCCGCCCCGGCTCAGGCTTGCGCCCCAGGTCGGCCGTGACGGCGGCTGCGGCTCATGCACCCACAGCAGCAGCGGCAGCGAGAATACCACCCACCAGACTGCCACCGAGAGGAAGGCGGCCCGCACGGCCGCATCGCGGTCGGCCAGGCCGAACCATTCCGGCTGCCAGGCCATGACCAGGTTGAGGCTGAACAGCAGGCCGCCGCCCAGGTAGCCCAGGGCGAAGCCCAGTGCCGAGACCCGGTCGCTGTCGCGCAGCGGGGCGATGTAGACCAGCAGGGCGTCATAGAAGAGGTTGCTGCCGGAGAAGCCGATCACCGCCAGGGCGTAGGTCAGCGCGGCCAGTTCCCAGTGTCCGGCCTGGATCCAGGCCAGCGCGCCGGTCATGAGAATACCCAGGGCGGCGAAGATCAGCAGCGCGCCCTTGCGGTACCCGAGCTGGTCGGCCATCGCGCCGATCAGGGGCGCGGCCAGCATCACCACCAGGCTGGCCAGCGAATTGGCCAGACCCAGGCGGAAGGTGCTCAGCGCGACCGGCTCGCCGGCGTTCCAGACCTGCTTGAAGAAGACCGGGAAGAAGCCGGCCATGACCGTGGTGGAGAAGGCGGAGTTGGCCCAGTCGTACAGGGCCCAGCCGTAGATGCCGCGCTGGTGGGAATGGGATGCCATCGGCCGCCGGTTCGAGGGGATGTGCCGCCGATCATACCCGCCGTCGGCGGTTGGTCAAAGGGATGTAGATCGGGTTGGCCTGAAAGGCGTAACCCGACGCATGCCGCGACATGTCGGGTTACGCTGCGCTGACCCGACCTGCGGCCCTGCCTACCAGCTGATATAGCTGAAGCCCTGTTCCTGCAGCAGCATCAGGTCCGCCGCGCCGACCTCGACGTAGGTGGCGTAGCTTTCCATGTCGTCCATGGTCCATTCCAGGGACTTGAGGGTGTTGCCGCAGACATGAAACTCGACGTCATACATGGCCAGGCTTTCGGCCCGTTGGCGCAGTTCCTCCGGTACCGGCCGGCCGGGGTTCTTCGCCGCCAGATGCACGCCGGGACCGATCAGGGTGATCACGATCTTGATGTCATCGCCGAACTTGCGCAGCATGGCGCCGGCCGAGAACAGGATGTGATCCATGTAGTCCGGGTCGGCCTGGTTGAGTTGGTAGACCAGCTTGTGGCTGGGTTCGCCGAACAGGGAATCGGTCTGGGTCTCGCCCTCCTGAGCCAGGGCCGGGACGGTGGCTCCGAACAGGCACAGGGCGCAGAACGGCAGAACAAGAATACGGAACAGCTGTTTCATTGTGAATCTCCATCCGGGCGCTGGTCGGACTGGGGCGCCCTGTTGCCGGGTGTCGACCTGATCAATGCAGGATGCAGGCCAGCGGATCTGCAGGAAGTGGGATTCCCCGCCGCCCTGTTGGTTCCGCGGCGGGCAGGATATCATGTCCGATCCATATTGACCTGCGGCGCCCCTGAATCCCGCCGATACCTGCATGACGCATTACTGGCATGGCCGGTCTGCTGATACCTGTTTGCATGTCCGTTTCTGAGCTCAAACAACTCGAACAGCGCCTGGCCCGGTGCCTGCTGCGCGACAGACCGGCGTTGCACAAGCGGCTGGCCGGGCTGCGCCGGCGCCTGCGCAGCAACAAGCCCATCGATCGCGGCTTGAGCGCGGTGGCCGCCGAGATCTCGGCCTCCGAGCAGCGGCGTGAACAGCGCCGCCGCTCCCTGCCGCGGCCGGAGTATCCGCTGGAGCTGCCGGTGGTGGAGCATCGCGAGGCGATCGCTGCGGCCCTGACCGAACATCAGGTGGTGATCGTCTGCGGCGAGACCGGCTCCGGCAAGACCACCCAGCTGCCCAAGATCTGTCTGGAACTGGGCCGCGGCGTGGACGGCCTGATCGGTCACACCCAGCCGCGGCGTATCGCCGCGCGCAGCCTGGCCGCGCGCATCGCCGAGGAACTGCACACCGAGGTCGGCGCGCAGGTCGGCTTCAAGGTGCGGTTCAGCGACCGGGTCGGCGCGGATTCCCTGATCAAGGTGATGACCGACGGCATCCTGCTGGCCGAGACCCGGAGCGATCCGCAGCTGCTGGCCTACGATACCCTGATCATCGACGAGGCCCACGAGCGCTCGCTCAATGTCGATTTCCTGCTCGGCTACCTCAAGCGGCTGCTGCCGCAGCGGCCCGAACTGAAGGTGATCATCACCTCCGCCACCATCGACCCGGAACGCTTCAGCCGCCACTTCGACGACGCCCCCATCATCGAGGTCTCCGGCCGCACCTATCCGGTGGAGCTCCGCTACCGGCCGCTGCGGGGCGAGGACGAGGACAGCCGCGAACGCGATCGCGGAGAGGCCATCCTGGATGCCGTGGACGAGCTGGCGCGCGCCGGCCCCGGCGATATCCTGGTGTTCCTGCCGGGCGAGCGCGATATCCGCGACGCCGCCGAGCGGCTGCGTAAGCACCATCCGCCGCAGACCGAGATCCTGCCGCTGTACGGCCGGCTGTCGGTGCAGCAGCAGCAACAGGTGTTCCGGGCGCACAGCGGCCGGCGCATCGTGCTGGCCACCAACGTGGCCGAGACCTCGCTCACCGTGCCCGGCATCCGCTATGTGGTCGATACCGGGCTGGCGCGCATCAGCCGCTACAGCCATCGCACCAAGGTGCAGCGCCTGCCCATCGAGCCGGTCGCGCAGGCCTCGGCCGACCAGCGCGCCGGTCGCTGCGGCCGGGTCGCGCCCGGGATCTGCATCCGCCTCTACAGCGAGGAGGACTACGCCCAACGGCCCGTCTTCACCGATCCCGAGATCCGCCGCACCAGTCTCGCCAGCGTCATACTGCAGATGCTGCAGCTGGGGCTGGGGGATATCGAGGCCTTTCCCTTCATCGATCCCCCCGACCCGCGCTATGTCCGCGACGGCTTCCGGCTGCTGCATGAGCTGCAGGCCATCGATGACGACAGCCGCCTGACCGACATCGGACGCAAGCTGGCACGCCTGCCGCTGGACGTGCGCCTGGGCCGCATGCTGCTGGCCGCCCATGCAGAGGGCAGCCTGGAGGAGGTGCTGGTCATCGTCAGTGCGCTGACCGTGCCCGACCCCCGCCTGCGGCCGCTGGAGGCGCAGCAGGCCGCCGATGAGGCGCAGGCGGCGTTTCGCGACGAGCAGTCGGACTTCGTCGGTTTTCTCAAATTATGGCGCTTCTACCGCGAACAGGAACGGCACCTGACCCGACGCAAGCTGCAGCGCCTGTGCGAGCGCCACTATCTGTCCTGGGTGCGGCTGCGGGAATGGAAGGATATTCACGGTCAGTTGCTGGGGCTGGTCCGGGAGCTGGACCTGCAGTTCAATGCCGAGCCGGCCGAGCATGGCGCCATTCACCGGGCGCTGCTGAGCGGGCTGCTGGGCAACCTGGCCTTCAAGGGGGAAGGGCAGGAGTACACGGGCGCGCGCGGGATCAAGCTGCATATCTTTCCCGGCTCGGGCCTGTTCAGGAAGCCGCCCAAATGGATCATGGCCGCCGAACTGGTCGAGACCGGCCGCCAGTACGCCCGTACCGTGGCGCGCATCGAACCGCAGTGGGCCGAGCAGCTGGCGCCGCATCTGGTCAAGCGCAACTGGCGCGATGCCCACTGGGAGCAGAAGCGCGGCCGCGCCGTGGCCGACGAGCAGGTCAGTCTCTACGGCCTGGTGCTGGTGCCGGCGCGGCGGGTGGATTACAGCCGGGTCGACCCTCAGGCCGCGCGCGAGTTGTTCATCCGCGGTGCCCTGGTGCGCGGCGAGTACCGCACCCGGCTGGAATTTCATCAGCACAACCGGAGCCTGATCGAGGAGGTGGAGGAACTGGAGGCCAAATCGCGGCGCCAGGACATACTGATCGACGAGGCCGTGCTGTATGACTATTTCGATCGCCTGGTGCCGGCGGATGTCAGCAATGCCCCCGAGTTCGAGCGCTGGTACAAACGCGCCACGCCGGAACAGCAGCAGGCCTTCCATCTCAGCCGCGAGACCCTGATGCAGCACGCCGCCGGCCATATCACCGGCGAGGCCTTCCCGGCCCGACTGGAACTGGGCGGGCTGAGTCTGGCGCTGCACTATCACTTCGAGCCCGGCCATGCCGAGGATGGGGTGACGCTGGAGATCCCGCTGGCGGCGTTGAACCAACTCAGCCCGGAACCCTTCGAGTGGCTGGTGCCCGGGCTGCTGGAGGAGAAGGCCACGGCCCTGATCCGTTCCCTGCCCAAGGCGCTGCGCAGGCACTTCGTGCCGGCGCCTGACTTCGCCCGCGCCTGTCTGCAGGCGCTATCCCCCGGAGAAGGATCGCTCACCGAACAGTTGGCCGCGCAGCTCAGGCGTATGACCGGCATCGAGGTCGGACCGGACGACTGGCGGCTGGAGCAGCTGCCGCTGCATCTGTTCATGAATTTCCGGGTGCTGGACGGCAAGGGCAAATGTCTGGCACAGGGCCGCGACCTGGCGGCGCTCAAGGCCGGGATCGGCGCCCGCGCCGAGCGCAGCTTCGCCGGTCTGCCTACGGCGGAATATGAACGTGCAGGGATCATGGAATGGGACGTCGGCGATCTGCCCGAGTCCATCGAACTGGAGCGCGACGGCCTGCGCCTGCGCGGCTACCCGGCGCTGGTGGCGGAAGACGATGGCGTTGCGCTGCGACTGCTGGACAATCCGGAGCGGGCGCGCCGGGCGCACCGTGCCGGCACCCTGGCCCTGTTCTGCCGCCAGGCGGACAAGACCCGGCGCTATCTGGAGAAGAACCTGCCGCAGGCGAAGCAGCTGTGCCTGCACTATGCGCCGGTCGGTGACTGCGATTCGCTCAAGCGCGATATCATCCGCGCCGCGGCGGCCGAATGTCTGTTTGCAGAACAGGAGGAACTGCGCACGCAGCAGGATTACGCACGTGCGCGCCAGGCAGCCGAGGCGCGGCTGGTGGAGACCGCCAACCGGCTTGCCGGCGAGGTCGGTGCCGCCCTGGCGCGCCACCACGCCATCGCCCGCCGCCTCAAGGGCAAGGTCCCGCCGCAGTGGCTGGGCGCGCTCAACGACATCCGTGACCAGTTGCAGTACCTTGTCTATCCGGGCTTTGTCGCCGCCACGCCGCGGGCGTGGCTGGGCGAACTGCCGCGCTATCTGCAGGCAGTCGAGCGCCGGCTGGACCGACTGGAGAGCAATCCCGGCCGGGACCGTCAGCTGGCCGCACAGGTCGCCCCGCATTGGGAGGCATGCAAGGCGCGGCTGCAGACACAGGGCCCGGCCAGCGATGCGCTGCAGCATTTCCGCTGGCTGGTTGAGGAGTTCCGGGTCTCGCTGTTCGCGCAGGAACTGGGCACGCGGGAGAAGGTTTCCGACCAGCGATTGCAGAAGGTGCGGCAGGCACTTTCATAGAACCCGGCAGTAAGTTTCATTGAAGCAATAACTTGTCGATTGGCTTGACAGTGTTGCCAGGCCTCCCCAAGCTCCTGATACACAGGAAGTGTGCGTCGTTTCGCAGCGACAGGACATGTCATCCCCTAGGCTGCGGGTCACCAATTCGAATAATGGAGGGCGCACCATGAATCCCACCACTACGCATTTTCACCGAACCCTGTTGGCAGGCCTGGTCGCCGTCGGCCTGAGTGCCTGCGGCGGTGGCGGGGGCTCCGATTCCGGCGGGACCGGCAGCTTCAGCCTGTCCATCACCGATGCCCCGGTCGATGACGTCACTGAAGTGGTCGTCACCTTCACCGCCGTGACCCTGAAGCCGGCCGACGGTGATGCGATAACCATCACCCTGGATACGCCGCAGAGCATCAACCTGCTGGACTACCAGAACGGTGCGAGCGTGACCCTGGTTGATGATGAGGCCGTTACTGCCGGGGACTATGCCTGGATCCGGCTGGAACTGGATCAGGACAATACCTACATTGTGGATGGCACCGGCCAGCATGACCTGACCATCCCGAGCAGTGCCCAGACCGGGCTGAAACTGAACAACAGCTTCACGCTCTCCGCCGACCAGACCCTGGCCTACACCATCGATTTCAATCTGCGCCAGTCGGTGCATCTGACCGGCGCCGGCGATTACATCATGCGGCCGACGCTGCGGATGGTGAAGGATGATGAGGCCGGCACCCTGGCCGGCTCGGCGGATTCATCCCTGTTCCCCGCGCTCTGCGCTTCACCCGCAGCCGTTTATGTGTTCGAGGAAGGCGACAGTGTGGACGACATGGATGGCGATGACGGTGATCCGGTTGCCACGGTGAACCTGCCCATGGACGGCGTCAACGACTACACCGTGTCGCCCCTGGATCCCGGGGTCTACACCGTGGCCCTGGCCTGCGGTTCGGATCAGGATACCGCCGAGGACGGTGATCCCGGCACCGATGACGACAACTATGGCGAGACCGGGGATGCCGACGACATGTCGTTCTACGGTGAAACCAGCGTGACGATCACGGCCGGCGAGACGACGACGCACGACTTCAACTGAGTCCCTGTTCCCCTTATCCATGACGGGGACGAAAAAGGGGTGGCAATTGCCACCCCTTTTGCTTGTCGGCGCTGCCGCCGGACGGTTTCATCAGGCGGTGCCGGATCAGTAGCGATAACCGATATCCCGCCCGATCGAACCGCCGAGCAGCACGCCGGCCACGGTGGCCGCATCGCGGCCGCGGCCCTTGCCCATCTCGTTGCCGATCACGCCGCCGATGATACCGCCGACGATCATCGGGGTGGCGGAGCGGTACTCGCCATAGCCGCTGTGACGCGGTGCCGGATAGTGGCGCGGCGGTGCGACCACCACCCGCGACGGGCGGTCGTGATGGTAGTGATGGTGGATCACCTGCTTCTGCCGGCGGTGTTTATACCGGTCTTTGTGATGGTAGTGGTTATGGACCTCCTTGCGGGGCTTGTAGTGCCCGTAGCCATGGCCGCGGCCGCGGTCATGACGGGCATAGTCACGGCCGTAGTCCCGCCCGTAGTCCCGGTCATAGTAATGGTTGTGCTCGACATAGCGCTCGGCATGCGCCAGGGGTGCGGCAGCCAGGGCGGCGGCACCCAGCGTCAGTGCGATGAAGCCCTGCTTGATTCGGTTCATGATCTCGCTCCTTCTGTAGAGGTTGGCGAACAGACGGGTCTGTTCTGAGATTGCGGGATCAGTGTAGGGCGGGGGAACTGAATGCAGGCTGAATGGGAAGGGTGCGTCAACTTGTTGATTTCAAGCCAGTGTCCGAAGCCGCTTGGCCCCGTCATTGCGGGGATGCCTTGACCCGGCCGGCGGGGCTTAATCAGCCCACTTGCGGAACACCAGGGTGGCGTTGGCGCCGCCGAAGCCGAAGCTGTTGGACATGACCGTGTTCAGTTCCGCACCTTCTTCGAGCTGGCGCACGATGGGCAGACCCTCGGCCTTCTCGTCCAGCTGCTCGATATTGGCGGTGGCGGAGATGAAGCCGTCCTGCTGCATCAGCAGACTGTAGATGGCCTCGTGCACGCCGGCCGCGCCCAGGGCGTGACCGGTCAGCGACTTGGTGGAACTGATCTTCGGCACCCGGTCGCCGAAGACCTCGCGCACGGCTTCCAGCTCCTTGGTGTCGCCCACCGGTGTACTGGTGCCGTGGGCGTTGATGTAGTCGATCGGGCCGTCCACGTCCTCCAGGGCCTGACGCATGCAGCGCGCTGCGCCCTCGCCGGAGGGGGCGACCATGTCGTAGCCGTCGGAGGTTGCACCGTAGCCGATCAGTTCGGCATAGATCTTCGCCCCGCGAGCGCGGGCGTGTTCGAGTTCCTCCAGCACCACCAGGCCGCCGCCGCCGGAGATGACGAATCCGTCACGGGCCGCGTCGTAGGGACGTGAGGCCTGTTCGGGACGGTCGTTGTACTTGGAGGACAGCGCCCCCATGGCGTCGAACAGCATGGTCATCGACCAGTGCACCTCCTCGCCGCCGCCGGCGAAGACGATGTCCTGCTTGCCCATCTGGATCAGCTCGGCGCCGTGACCGATGCAGTGGGCGCTGGTCGAGCAGGCCGAACTGATGGAATAGCCCACGCCCTTGATCCTGTAGGCCGTGCCCAGGCAGGCGGAGTTGGTGCTGGACATGGTGCGGGTCACGCCGTAGGGGCCGATGCGCTTCACACCCTTCTCGCGCAGGGTGTCGGCGGCCAGCACCACGTTTTCGGTGGAGGCGCCGCCGGAACCCACGATGAGGCCGGTGCGCGGATCGGAGACCAGGTCTTCGCCGAGCCCCGAGTCCGTGATGGCTTCCTGCATGGCGATATAATTGAAGGCGGCGCTGTCGCCCATGAAGCGGCGCAGCTTGCGGTCGATCAGGGTCTCGGTGTCGATGTGCATCGGGGCATGCACCTGGCTGCGAAAGCCGAGCGCCTTGTATTCTTCCGAGAACTCGATGCCCGAGCGGCCTGTGCGCAGGCTCTCACGGACCTCCTGTGCATTGTTGCCGATGGAGGAAACGATGCCGATTCCGGTGACGACGACCCTGCGCATAACCTTCAAAACCCTTCCGTTGATGTGAACAAACCGACCCGCAGATCGTTGGCCTGATAGATCGCGCGGTCGTCGACGTACATGGTGGCATCGGCGATGCCCATGAACAAGCGCCGCTTGATGATACGCTTGATGTCGATCTGGTATCTGACCAGGGAATTCTTCGGCGTGACCTGGCCGCTGAACTTGACCTCGCCGCTGCCCAGGGCGCGCCCGCGGCCCGGACCGCCGCTCCAGCCGAGGAAGAAGCCGATGAGCTGCCACATGGCATCCAGGCCCAGGCAGCCGGGCATGACCGGGTCGCCCTCGAAATGGCAGCCGAAGAACCACAGGTCCGGCCGGATATCGAGCTCGGCCCGGATCTCGCCCCGATCATGGGCGCCGCCGGTGTCGCTGATGCGGGTGATGCGGTCGAACATCAGCATGGGCGGCAGCGGCAGCTGGGCGTTGCCGGGACCGAACAGTTCGCCATGGCCGCAGCGGATCAGATCCTCGTAGCTGAAGCTGTCCTGGCGGGGGGTCTCGCTTGTACTCATCGGGGCGCTCGTGCGGGTTGTCCACAAAGCGCGCTATTGTACCCCAGCCGGCGGGCGGACTCACGCTGCCAGGGATCGGGGCTCGGGGGTCAGGGGTCCGAGGTGTCGAGGCTGGCGCGGATTCGCTCGAGTGCCTCGTCGAGACTGCCGTCCTGGCGGCGCTGCCAGGCCTCCAGCAGTGGCAGGAGTTCCCGGATCAGTCCCGGCAGGTGGGGGGCGACGGCGGCTTCGCCGCTGTGCCGGAGCCGTTGCAGCGCCTGCTCCAGGGTCGGGGCCGGTTCCGGTTCGGTTGCGGGTTCGGGTTGCGGTTCCGGCTCGGGTGCCGCCATTGCCGGCGGGTGTTCGGCGGTGCTCGCCGGCGGGGTTTCCGATTGCGCAGCGGCCTCGTCCCCGGCGGTATCGTCCCCGGCTTCTGCGACCACGGCTTCGCGTTCGTCCGCCGCGGCGGTGCCCTGGTCGAACAGCACCCGGTTGCCGCCGCTGTGCTGGGCGCGGCCCAGCAGGCGCTGGGCCTGTTCCAGCAGTTCCTCGAAGCGGGTGTCACGCCGGATAAGCGGCGTGATCACCCCGGCGCTGGCGGTGAGTCTGAGGGTGTCGTTGCCGATCTTGAAGGTACGCGAGGCGATCTGGGTGCAGATGCGCACGGCCAGCTTGCGCGCCCCCACCGCGTTGGCCGAAGGCAGCACCAGGCCGAAGCGGGCCAGGCCGACGCGGCCGGCGGTGTCCTCGGCGCGGATGCTGTCCTGGATGATCCGGGTGAAGATCTTGAGGATGGCCTCCCCGGCCGGTTTGCCGTATTTGATGAAGGCCTCGTCGAAGGCGTCCACGTCGATGAATACCAGCCCCAGTTCGCTGCGGTGGCGGATGGCGTAGGCCAGTTCCTGGTGGCCGCGATCGGTGAAGCTGCGCTGGTTGAGCAGGCCGGTGAGCAGGTCCACGGTGGGTTCGGTCTCGATGGCCGTGGCGGTCTGCTCCAATCGGGTCTCGGTCGTGGCCAGTTTGATGTGGGACCGGGTATGGGCCAGCAGCTGCACCGAGTCGAAGGGCTTGCTCAGGAAATCGCTGGCGCCGGCGGCGAAGGCGGAGGACTTGGCGTCCTCGTCGTCCTCGGCGCCGGTGACGATGATCACCGGCAGGTTGGCCAGGCGCTTGTCCTCGGCCTCGCGGATGCGCTTGAGCAGGCCCATGCCGTTGAGATAGGGCATGGACAGGTCGGAGATGACCAGGGCGATACCCGGGTTCTGCTGCAGCGCATCCCAGGCGGCCTCGCCGTCGCCGGCCTCGAGCACCTCGAACTCCTGTTTGAGAATCTTCCTGGCGGCGACGCGGATGACACGCGAGTCATCCACGACCAGTACCTGGGTTCCGGCCGCTGTGTTTTCCTCGGACATAGGTCTTCCCTGTGACGTTAAAACCGCGGTTTCATGGGAGAATCGGCCGCAAGCCGGAAAGGCTTTAGCCATTCCGGGCGCTACCCTACCTGATAATAATCCCGCCCCGGCCGCAGATCGTGCCCCTGCAACCAGGCGGCGATCTCCTCGCGGGCGCCGTGACTGGCGATATAGATCAGGACGACCGGCCTGACCGGCTGCGCCAGCAGCCACGGCGGCGCCACGACGGGTACGCCATCCAGGCACTGGCCCAGCTTGCGCGGATCGATGTCGATCCAGGCATCCGGACGGTGGCCCAGTTCCAGCAGCGGCCGGACCCGGCGCCGGGTCTTGCGCCCGGCACCCCAGATGGCCAGCGGCCGGCCCTGGTGCAGCAGCGGGTCGCGGCTCAGGTAACGGGCGCGGATCCGGTCGAAGGCCGCGCGCGAGCAGCGCGGGTCGCAGCGCGAGACCCGGTCCGGCCGCTCGCGCCAGTCCAGCAGTGACAGGTCCACCTTGCCGAAGCGCACGCCCTGTTGATGCAGACGCAGCCAGAGCTCATAGTCCTCCGGGAAGTCGCCGTTGCGGTAGCCGCCGTGTGCCAGCACGGCACGGCGGCGGAACATCACCGAGGGGTGGGCCAGGGGCGATTCCAGGTAGATGTCCTGGTGGATCTGGGTCGGAGTCAGGCAGCGGTTGAGCCAGTCGACATAATGGCGCATGCCGTTGCGCACCGCCTCGGCGGGAAACAGATCCACGCGGCAGCCCACCACGTCATGGCCGGGATGGGCCTGCAGCCAGTCACGCTGACACTGCAGCCGCTGCGGGTGCATGCGGTCGTCGGCGTCCATGCGCGCAATCAGTTCGCCGCGCGCCTGTTCCAGACCCAGGTTCAGGGCGTTGACCAGCCCGGGTTCGGGATTTTCGAGCAGGCGCAGACGCGTATCCTGCGCCCGGTACTGTTGCAGAATGTCGACTGTGGCATCATCCGAGGCGTCATTGACCGCGATCACCTCGTAATCGGTGCAACTCTGACCGGCGATCGAGTCCAGTGCCTCGGGCAGGGTGGCGGCGCCGTTGCGTACGGGCAGAAGGATGCTGATGCGGGGCATGAGGCGGTCAGGAACAGGTGCGGGTGCTGGCTCCGGTCGGGCAATGATACCGGAAGCGGTGCCGGCACGCCTTTCATCAGTCAACGGGGAGTCACATGCAGCAGCAGGAACGCCAACGTCTGTTCGATCTGTTAAGCATTCCGACGGCGCCGTTTCGGGAACAGGCCGTTCATGCCCATGCCGTTGAACGCCTGCAACAGGCCGGCGTGGCGCATTTCACCGATCCGCATGGCAATCTGGTCATCGGGGTGGATTCACCCATCGCCTATCGCCGTCTGCTGCGACAGCGCGCGGACGAGCCGGTGCGGCTGTACATCGCCCACATGGACCACCCCGGCTTTCACGGCCGTCGCTGGCACGATGACGGCAGCCTGGAGATCGTCTGGCATGGCGGGTCGCCGGTGAGGCACCTGCGCAATGCCCGGATGTGGCTCGCCGACGCGCAGGGCTATGTGGGGACGGGGCGGCTGCAGGCCGTGGAACTGCATGAGAAGGGCTACTGTATCACCCGCGCCCGGGTGCGTCTGGAAGGTAAGCTCAGTCGCAACGTGCCCGCCCGGAGGCTGTTCGGCGGCTTCGCCTTCCGCAAGCCGGTGTGGCGCAGCGGTGCACGCGTCTATACCAAGGCCGCCGACGACCTGGTGGGCGTGCACTGCATACTCGAGACGGCCGTGCGCCTGCAACGCGCCGGTGAACGGCCCTTTCTCGGCCTGCTCACACGGGCCGAAGAGGTCGGCTTCGTCGGCGCGGTGGCGCACTTCGAACTGGGCTGGCTGGAGGCGCGCCGGCGGCCGCTGGTCTGCGTCAGTCTGGAAGCCTCGCGCACCCTGCCGGGAGCGCGCATCGGCCGGGGACCGGTCGTGCGACTCGGTGACAGACGCACGGTATTCGAGGCCGATGCCATGCAGCTGCTGGACGAACTGGCGGCGCGCACGCTCAGGGACGGTTACCAACGCCGTATCATGGACGGCGGGGCCTGCGAGGCGACGGCGGCCACGGCCTTCGGTCTGCCCACCGTGGGCCTGACGGTGCCTCTGGGCAACTATCATAATGAAGGCTATGAGGGTGGTGCAGACTGTCCGCGGCCGCGCGGACCGGCGCCCGAGTTCGTCAATCTCCAGGATGTGACGGGCATGCGCCGTCTGTGTCAGGCGCTGATGCGCCGCAACCTGCCCTGGCAGGATCCCTGGCGCGGGGTGCGGCGGCGTCTGCAGCGCAACCGTAAGGGATATGATGTCCTGTTGAAGGAGTGGAACTGATGCCGCGACTCACACTGATGTTTGCCGTCTTTCTGCTGGCAGGCTGTGCCTACATGGATTCCTACACGGCGGTGCCGCTGCCGCTCGAGCCGGGCGAACGGCTGCGGATCGAACAGAGACTGGACCTGCCGGACGACGGCAGTCGACTCTACATCCAGCATGGCGAAGCGGGCGGCGCGCGCGATTACACCGTGTGGGAGCACCATTGTTCGCTGGTGGCGCGTATGCCGGGACAGACCCTGCCACCGATCGAGGCAGGTACCGAACTGGTTGTTGCAAATGTGCAACGTTCGACTGACTTCGGCGTATGGGAGCGGGGGGTGATCAACTATCACACCCTCATCCAGCTGGAAGCCGGTCAGCATCCGCTGCAGGCGCTGGAGTGCGAGATCTGGGCGCACGGCTATGATGAACGGAGCTATATCGGGAGGACTGAACTGCGCCGGCTCCTGGCGCCGGTCATCCTTCTGCAGGAGTCAGATTAACTTATTGTTTTTGTAATAGAAAAGGCCCGCTTGCGCGGGCCTTTTTTCAGCGTTGAAGCCGCCGGTGTTACCGCCGCCGCTTGGTGGTGCGGCGCTTGGCGACCTTCTTCTTGGTCGGCCGTTTCTTGGCGACTTTCTTCTTCGCCTTCTTCTTGGCGACCTTCTTCTTGGTCGGTCGCTTCTTGGCGACTTTCTTCTTCGCCTTCTTCTTGGCGACCTTCTTCTTGGTCGGCCGTTTCTTGGCGACTTTCTTCTTCGCCTTCTTCTTGGCGACCTTCTTCTTGGTCGGCCGCTTCTTGGCTACCTTCTTCTTCGCCTTCTTCTTGGCGACTTTCTTGCGAGCTGTGGTCTTGCGTGCCGTGGTCTTGCGAGCTGTTGTCTTGCGTGCCGTTGTCTTGCGCTTGACGGCTGCCTTCTTCCTGGCTGTCGTCTTACGTTTCGTGGTTTTCTTTCTCACTGCCATGAGGAAACCCTCCTGTTTAATGGTTCGCGCAACATAACGGCTATTGATTATAAAAACTTTAACGAAAAATAAAAGATTAGCGCCGGAAAATGATATTGAACTGCACTAGTGTGTGATAACTTCTGACTGGCCTGCATGGACGCTGCAGTTGCGGCTGCGGCGATGAAACCAAAGCCGCGCGAGTGTCTGTCCCGATGTGCGAAGATGCGATTGATATGCGCAAAACACTATATATACAGTCTGAAAGCGATCTGTTGTCGATTCGTGTGCAACAGGGTGCAGGAATGAGCTTTGCTATTGCCGGGGTTGAGGTGTGTCGTGGCACAGGCTTGGGTATGGCCGTTTACAGCCCTGTGCGAGGGTGCAGGGAGAGCCGTTCTGTGTCGGCAAAAATTGCCGGGATTTTGGGGTGCTTGTTGCATCAGCGGCATGCGGGAAGCCTATCGCATGCATGTGCGCTAGACTTGGAGGCGAGGCATTGTCAGCGCGGTATCGATCAACCAATGAGGCTGTCATGTATCAGTTGAACGAAGTCATAACCCGGCTTAACGGACTCGTGTGGGAGGATGATCTGCGTTCGCTGTCACCGCTTCGACGGATCCTGATACGCAGTCTGCGCCTGCTCTATGTCATGGTGCGCGACTTCCTCTCCGGGGATCTGACACTGCGGGCGATGAGCCTGGTCTACACCACCCTGCTGTCACTGGTGCCGCTGCTCGCGGTCAGTTTCTCCGTGCTGAAGGGCTTCGGTGTCCACAAGCAGATCGAGCCCCTGCTGTACGGCTTTCTGGAACCGCTCGGGCCCAAGGGCAGCGAGGTTGCCGCCCAGATCATGACCTTCGTCGATAACGTCAAGGGCGGTGTGCTGGGCGGCATCGGCCTCCTGCTCCTGGTTTATACCGTATTGTCTTTGCTGAAAAAAATTGAGGGCTCGTTCAATTTTGTATGGCGGGTTGAGCAGCTGCGGCCGTTCGCCCAGCGGTTCAGCAATTACCTCAGCGTAATACTGATCGGCCCGTTGCTGATCATCAGTGCTTTGGGCATGACCGCCTCGGTCATGAACACCGGGCTGATGCAGCAGCTGATGGCGATCGAGCCCTTCGGTACCCTGATCGTCCTGGCCACCAAGCTGGTGCCCTATGTGCTGATCTGGGTCGCCTTCACCTTCATATATATATTCATCCCCAATGTGCGGGTGCGCTTCGGCGCGGCGGCGATCGCCGCCCTGCTGGCGGGCTTTCTGTGGCAGACCACCGGCTGGGTCTTTGCCTCCTTCATCGCCTCATCGACCAAGTACGCCGCCATTTACTCCAGCTTTGCCATTCTGGTGATGCTGCTGATCTGGCTCTACATCAACTGGCTGGTGCTGTTGCTGGGCGCGCAATTGGCGTTCTATATCCAGAATCCCCAGTACCTGACCCGGCACCGGGTGCGGTTGCTGCTGAGCAACCGGCTCAAGGAGCGGCTGGCGCTGACGGTGATGTACCTGGCCGGTGAGAATCACTTCCACAATCGCCCGCCCTGGACGCTGACACAGCTGTGCGATCACCTCAATCTGCCGGCCGAACCGCTCAACCAGCTGCTCGAGGTGCTGCTCGAGCGGGGCTTCCTGGTCGCGACCGCGAGTGAGATCGTTGGCTACGTACCCGCGCGGGATATCGAGACCATCCGCCTGGATGAACTGCTCAACCGGGTGCGGGAGGCGGGAGAGAGCCATTTCGTGCGCCCGGGGCAGGTGCCCGCGTTGCAGGCGGTGGACGGCCTGATGGAGGAACTGCAGGGTGCGCAGGCCGCGCATCTGGATGGCATGACCCTGCGTGATCTGGTGGTGCAGAGGCAGCCTGCGCGTTGATCGGTATGTCTGCCGGGCGGATCAGCGCCGGGCGGGCGAGGCTTCCGGGCTTAGCGTGCAGATTGCGCACATGCGCCCGGAAGCCTCGCCCGCCCGACGCTGACTTGCGTGCGGCGGGAAGCGGGTTGTTGTACGGGATCATGAGGGTTCTTCGAGTTCAGGCAGCTTCAACCCGCCGAACCAGTGCCTGTGGCCGGAGCCCCCGTGAGGGCGCATGTGCGGGGTGTGCACGCTAAGCCCTCACGGGGGCTCCGGCCGCGGGCACGGCGATGCTGGCGCCACAGTCCGGGGCGGGGCACGGTTCAGTCCTGCAACGCCACCATCATCGGGGCGTCACCCTGCCGGAAGATCGCCTCACCCTGATGATACACCGCCACCGGGGTGCCACTCTGCACCAACATCCATTCCGGCAGGTGAGCGCTCAGGGTCTGATAGTATTCCTGCGGGCGGACATTGCCGCAGTCGGGCAGGCCGGGATTCCAGGCGATGCGGTAATGCCAGGCGGCATAACGGCCAAGCGAATCCGGCGCGGTGGCCATGGCGGGCATGCCGGCCTCGTCCACCTCGCCGCTGAATACCCACTCGCCGCTGCACAGGGCGGCCTCGGTCCTGCGCTTGGCCTCGCCCAGGGCCACCAGTGTCCGGGCACGGGCCACGGTGGGGCTCTGGGCCGCGTCACGCGGCAGCCAGGCAATGACCTGATTATGGCCCTGACCAAGTGCGGTTTCCTGAGCCTGCCGCGCAAGCTGGTCGGTACCACTGCCGGCACACCCGACGAGCAGTACCAGCGCAGCGAGGGCGCCGAGGCTGCGAAGACGGATTGTGCTGCGGCTTGCGGTCATTGGGTGATTCCTGTTCACTTGAGGCTCACTCTAGTCATGGCAGGCTGAACCCTGCCTGAATCTGCGTCACAGCTTTGACGTTTATTGACCCTCTGCGGACGAAAATGTGATGGAGTTGGCGGCTGCAATGCGCCACAGTCGGCGATTCCCCAGACCTCATGACCCGGCATAGGCATCTCATACGCCTGGGACGGGCGGCCTGGCAGGTGGCGCTGGTGCTGCTGGTACTGGGCGCGGTGCACCTGTACCGGACCTGGGATACCGCCAGCGGCCAAGCCCCGGCATTCCAGGCCCGCGATATCCAGGGCCGGCCGGTTGCCCTGGCCGATCATGCGGGCCAGCCGATGCTGGTGCACTTCTGGGCCAGCTGGTGCCCGGTGTGCCGGCTGGAGGAGGGCAGCATCGATGCCATTGCCCATGACCACCCGGTCCTGACGGTGGCACTGGATTCGGGCAGTGACGGGGAGTTGAAACAGTACATGGCGGAACAGGGGCTGGGATTTACCGTGATCAACGACCGCGACGGGGCCATTGCTGCCCGCTACGGGGTGCAGGGAGTGCCGGCCTCCTTTGTCATCGGCCCGCAGGGCGATATCCGTTTCACCAGCGTCGGCTATACCACCGGTATCGGTCTGCGGCTGCGGCTGTGGCTGGCAGGGTGGGAGTGAGGCGATGGCGCTCACGGACAATCCCGAGGTCAATGCGCTGATCGATCGCCTGTGTGCGGAGGGCTGCACGGTGGTGCAGGAATACATCCTGGCCCTGGAGTCGGGCACCGAGCATCCGGCCTATGCCCATCTGGACACTGCCGGGCGCCGCCTGCTGCTGGCCGAGCTGCGGGCCATCATGGCGGTGTATGAGTCCCAGGGATGAGGATGCACCGTTGCGTCAGGCGTAGGATGGGTGAAGCGTCGCGTAACCCATCAGGCCCGGCGGGCCGCGATGGGTTGCGGCGCGTTGCGCCTTCACCCATCCTACCCCTCGGCCCCTGAATCCTGAGCTATGCCGAGCGTGCGGCCTTCTTGCGCTCGTGTTCCAGCAGCAGCTTCTTGCGCAGGCGGATCGCCTTCGGCGTGACCTCCACCAGTTCGTCGTCGTCGATGAACTCCAGTGCCTGTTCCAGCGACAGCTTCACCGGCGGGGTGAGCAGTATGTTCTCGTCCGTGCCGGCGGCGCGGACATTGGTCAGCTGCTTGGCCTTGAGCGGATTGACCACCAGGTCGTTGTCGCGCGAGTGGATGCCGATGACCATGCCCTCGTAGACCTCCTGCCCCGGGCCGATGAACAGCCGCCCGCGCTCCTGCAGGTTGAACAGGGCATAGCCCAGGGCCTTGCCGGCGCCGTTGGCGATCAGCACGCCGTTGATGCGCTGGCCGAAGTTGCCGGGCTTGTAGGGTCCGTAGTGATCGAACACCGAGTACAGCAGGCCGGTGCCCTGGGTCGTGGTCAGGAACTCGGTGCGGAAACCGATCAGGCCGCGCGAGGGGATGATGTAGTCCAGCCGCACCCGGCCCTTGCCGTCGGGCATCATGTCCTTCAACTCGCCGCCGCGGGTGCCGAGCTTCTCCATCACTCCGCCCTGGTGTTGCTCCTCGACGTCGATTGTGAGTTGTTCATAGGGCTCCTGCCTGACGCCGTCGATCTCGCGCACGATGACCTCGGGGCGCGACACCCCCAGTTCGTAGCCCTCGCGGCGCATGTTCTCGATCAGGATGGACAGGTGCAGTTCGCCGCGGCCGGAGACGCGGAACTTGTCCGGGTCCTCGGTATCCTCCACCCGCAGGGCGACGTTGTGCACCAGCTCCTTGTCCAGCCGTTCGCGGATCTGGCGTGAGGTGACGTACTTGCCGTCCTTGCCGGCGAAGGGCGAGTTGTTGACCTGGAAGGTCATGCTCACCGTCGGCTGGTCCACGGTCAGCGGCGGCAGCACCTCGGGATGGGCCGGGTCGCACAGGGTGTCGGAGATGTTCAGGTTCTCGATGCCGGTGAAGGCGATGATGTCGCCGGCGGAGGCCTCATTGACCTCGACGCGCTCCAGGCCCAGGAAGCCGAAGATCTGCAGGATGCGACCGCTGCGCCTGCGCCCGTCGCGGTCGAGGACCGCGACACTGGTGTTGGTCCTGACTTTGCCGCGGCTGATGCGGCCGATGCCGATCACGCCCACGTAGCTGTTGTAGTCCAGCGAACTGACCTGCATCTGGAACGGGCCGTCGGCATCGACCTCGGGGCAGGCGACCTTCTCCACGATGGTCTCGAACAGCGGGGTCATGTCGCCCTCGCGCGCGCCCTGGTCCAGGCTGGCATAGCCGTTCAGGCCGGAGGCGTAGACCACCGGGAAGTCGAGCTGTTCATCGGTCGCGCCCAGGCGGTCGAACAGGTCGAAGGTCTGATCCAGTACCCAGTCGGGGCGCGCACCGGGGCGGTCGATCTTGTTGATGACGACAATGGGTTTGAGGCCCCGCTCCAGCGCCTTCTGGGTGACGAAACGGGTCTGCGGCATCGGACCCTCGACCGCGTCGACCAGCAGCAGCACCGAATCGACCATCGACAGCACCCGCTCCACCTCGCCGCCGAAGTCGGCATGGCCGGGGGTGTCGACGATGTTGATGCGGTAGTCGTGCCACTGGATGGCGGTGTTCTTGGACAGGATGGTGATCCCGCGTTCCTTCTCCAGGTCGTTCGAATCCATCACCCGCTCCGGGGCCACACCCCGGTCACCGAAGGTCCCGGACTGGCTAAGCAGTTGATCGACAAGGGTGGTCTTGCCATGGTCGACGTGAGCGATGATGGCGATGTTGCGCAGGTTCTGGATCACGGTGCGGGTACTCTGAATAAGGGAGCGCGGATTATACATGAATACGGGCCGGCAGGCCTGTATACATTGATATAATGGGGGTTGATACGGGCGCACCGAATTGGTGCATAGCGACGACGACGATCCGAAGCCATGGTATTTCAGCACACCCTCAGCCTGTCCACCCGCGGCCGCGGGACCCATGACCTGACCCGCGCGGTCCGGGATGCGGTGCGCGACAGCGGCATCCGCAGCGGCCTGTGCCATGTCTTCGTCCAGCACACCAGCGCCTCGCTGATGCTGTGCGAGAACGCCGACCCGGCGGTGCGGGCCGACCTGGAACGCTTCATGGCCCGGCTGGCGCCGGACGGCGATCCCCTGTTCCAGCATGACGACGAGGGGCCGGATGACATGCCGGCCCATGTCCGCACCGTCCTCACCGGCGCCGATCTGACTCTGCCGGTGGCCGGCGGTGACTGCGTGCTCGGCACCTGGCAGGGTGTCTACCTGTGGGAACACCGCACCCAGGCCCATCGCCGGTCGGTGACGGTCACGGTGTACGGGGAATGACCGCCCGTCACATCAGCCGGCGTCCAGTCCGATGAGCTGCAGCAACTGCGCCTCGTCCATATGGGCCGCAATGGCATCGGCCATGCGTTCGATCCCGGCCTCGCGCAGCGTGGGATAATCCAGCGGCTCGGGATCATCCAGTCCGCCCCAGTGCAACAGGCTGCGGCAGGCATCCGGATGGTCGAACAGACCGTGCAGATAGGTGCCGAGGATCTGGCCGTCGTCCGACACGCAGCCTTCGTCGCGATCCTTCAGCCGCAGGGCCGGGCGCTGCAGGGCAGGCCCGGTGCTCTCGCCCATGTGGATCTCATAGCCCGTGACCGGCGCTTCATCATGCAGCAGACGACCCCGGCAGCGCCGCAGCTGTTTGTCCGGCCGCAACCGGGTGTGCAGCTCGAGCAGGCCGAAGCCGGCGCTGCTCCCCGGGGTGCCTTCCACTGCGTCCGTGTCATCGATGCTCCGGCCCAGCATCTGGAAGCCGCCGCAGATGCCGATCAATTTGCCGCCATAGCGCAGATGCCGCTGCAGATACTGCTGCCAGCCACGCGCCTGCAGCCGCGCCAGATCGGCGCGCACCTGCTTGCTGCCGGGCAGGATCACCAGGTCCGCCGGCGGCGGGGTGGCGTCGATCTGCACCCAGATGACATTGACCTGCGGATGCAGCCGCAGGCTGTCGAAATCGGTGTGGTTACTGATGTGCGGCAGGATGGGGATGACCACGTCGAGGCGGTCGTGGTCTGAGCCGGTCTGTTGTTCCGCCCGGATGGCGTCCTCGGCCTCCAGATGCAGGCCATGCAGCCAGGGCAGCACACCGAGCACGGGTTTGCCGCTGCTGCGGGTCAGCCAGTCCAGTCCGCCCTGCAGCAGCGCCATGTCGCCGCGGAAACGGTTGATGACGAAGCCGCGGGTGCGGGCACGCTCGCTGTCGGACAGCAGCGCCAGGGTGCCGTGGATGTGGGCGAACACGCCGCCGCGGTCGATGTCGGCGATCAGCGCCACCGGACAGTCCACCGCCTCGGCGAAGCCCATGTTGGCGATGTCGTTGTCGCGCAGATTGATCTCGGCCGGACTGCCGGCGCCTTCCACCAGCACGGCGTCATACTGCTGCGCCAGGCGGGCATAGGATTCCAGTACGGCCGCCCGCGCGCTGGCCTTGCAGGCGTGATAATCGACCGCGTCCATATTGCCGTAGACCTGCCCCTGGAGAATGATCTGCGCGGTGGTGTCGCTGCCGGGCTTGATCAGCACCGGGCTCATGTCGCTGTGCGGCTCCACGCCGGCGGCCTGGGCCTGTACCGCCTGGGCACGGCCGATCTCGCCGCCATCGACGGTGACCGCACTGTTGAGTGCCATGTTCTGGGGCTTGAAGGGGGCGACCCGGATGCCGCGCCGGCGCAGCCAGCGGCACAGGCCGGCGGTGAGCACGCTCTTGCCGGCATCCGAGGTGGTGCCCTGGATCATGAGGGTCGGTGTGTTCATGTCATGCAATGTGTGCGGACGGTATACTGGTTCGGATGAAAGCGGTTCGTGTCATGTCTCTGTGGCTGGTTCTGGCATTCCCGGCCGCGTGCGTTGCTGCCGGGGTCCGGGTCGAGGACATGTCGGGACAGGCCCTTGTCCTGGACGCGCCGGCACAGCGCATTGTCAGCCTGGCGCCGTCCCTGACTGAACTGGCCTATGCGGCGGGCGCCGGTGAACGCCTGGTCGGCGCCGTCGCCTACAGCGATTACCCGGCACCGGCCCGGCGTCTGCCTGCTGTGGGCAATGCCAACAGGATCGACCTGGAGGCCGTCCTTGCCCTGCAGCCGGATGTTGTCCTGGCCTGGGGCAGCGGCAACCCGCCCGCCCAACTGGCCCGGTTCCGGCAACTGGGCATCCCGGTCTTCATCGCCGAGCCGCACAGCCTGGACGATATTGCGCTGCTGCTGGAACGCATCGGGGTGCTGGCGGGCACACGGGCCCGCGCCGATCAGGCGGCACGGGAGTTCCGGGCCCGGCGGGATGCGTTGCGGGCACGCTACAGTGACCGGCCGGTGGTGCGGGTGTTCTACGAGGTCTGGCACCGGCCGTTGATGACGGTCAACGGCGACCACACCATCAGCGCCGTGATCCGTCTGTGCGGCGGCCGCAACCTGTTCGCCGACCTGCCCCAGCTGTCCGGGCAGGTGGCCCTGGAAGCGGTGCTGGCCGCCGATCCGGATGCCATTGTCGCCGGCGGCATGGACGCAACGCGTCCCGAGTGGCTGGATCACTGGCAGCGCTGGCCGCGGCTGCGCGCGGTGCGCAATGCGCATATCTTTCATATCCCGCCCGATCTGATTCACCGCCACAGCCCGCGCATCCTCGACGGCGCGGAGCGCATGTGCGAATTGCTGGAGCAGGTGCGGCAGTCTCAGTAGTGGGTGCTGTCGGCTTTCACTGCGCTCAGCTGCAACCTGCGGTGTGGGTTATCCGTTTCTTCCGCGCTGCCACAGTACGTCCGCCTCGCCCGCCAGGCGGTTCAGATGGCGGGCCAGCACGAACAGCAGATCGGACAGGCGGTTGAGGTACTGCAGGGCGGCCGGATTCACAGCGGTGCTGCGCGCCAGGCTGACCAGCCGGCGTTCGGCCCGGCGGCAGACGGTGCGGGCCAGGTGGCAGTGGGCGGCGGCCGGGACGCCGCCCGGCAGGATGAATTCCTCCAGGTATCCCAGCTCGGCGTTCATGGTGTCGAGCCAGGCCTCCAGGCGCCGGATATGCCCGTCGCCGATCGCGACCAACTCCGGTACGCAGAGCTCGCCGCCCAGGTCGAACAGGTCATGCTGAATGGCATTGATGCCCTCGCGGACTTCCGCTGGCAGTGACTGTGCCGCCAGTATTCCCAGCATACTGTTGAGTTCGTCGACCGTGCCGAAGGCCTCGACCCGGGCGTCGTCCTTGTCCACGCGTGAGCCGTCGCCCAGCCCGGTGCAGCCGTCGTCGCCGGTACGGGTGTAGATTTTGGACAGGCGGTGACCCATGATGTGTTCCCTCTTTCAGTGCAATCGATAGGCGACCGGCAGCTGCAGGTCCACCGGGTGGGCGGCATTGTAGGCCACCTGCCGGACCGAGCGCAGGGCGCTGAGCGCGGCCTGGTCGAGTACGGCGCGGCCGGAGCTTTCCAGGACTTCCACGTCATCGATGCGCCCGTCGCTGCGGACCTGGAAACCGAGCAGGACATCGCCTTCCCAGTTGCGCAGTCGGGCCAGGCGCGGATAGTAGAAATGCTGCTGCAGGGCGTCGCGGATCTCTTCGAGAACGGCGCTGCCCTGAACCTCGGCCCGCGTTTGCACCGGCGCTGTGGTGGCGGGCGCCGCCGCGCGCGGGGGCGGCAGCGGTTCGGCGCCTGTCGGGCGCCCGCCGCGCGCTGGTGCCGGTCGTTCAACCGACGCCTGCCGTTCGGGTTCGGTCCTGGTGGTCCCGGCCGCGGCGACGGGGTCGGGGTCGGGGGCGGCCGGCTGCGTTGCGGCTGACGCGTCCGGGGGACTTGCCTGGTGCGGGTCGCCGGCGGATTCTGCATCCCCGGCGGATTCTGCATCCCCGGCTTTGCGTATTGCGGCAGGCGCCGGCGGCCGCCGAGCGGGTGACGGCGCAGCGGTCAGCTGGATGGCCAGTGCGCCGCTGCGACTGCTCAGGGCCGGCACCTCATGCTGCAGCGGCGCCTGCCAGGCCAGCAGGCCCGCATGCAGCGCCAGCGATGCCAGGACAAGCCAGGGCAGCGGCTGCTGGTGCCAGGCATTGTCGGATCGAGGTTTCATCACTCTCCGTTATAGCGCACCGAGACGAACAGGGTGCGATCCAGCGTGTTCCAGTCGCCGGCGAAGCTGGAGGCCAGTACATAGTCCTTGTCGAACAGGTTTTCCACCCGTGCTTCGACCTGCCACCGGGGGGCGGGGCGATACCGGTAGGTCAGATTCACCAGCCCATAGCCGGCCAGGCGGGTGGTGGCGTTCTGGTCGTTGCGCTCGGAACGGGCCAGTGCCTCGATGCCGATGCCGTGCCGGCCGAAGTCGCGCTGCGCGGTCAGGTCCAGCGAATGCTCGGGCCGGCGGTCGAGTTGTTCGTCGTTGCTGTCGTTGGTCGCATCGAGGTAGGTGTAACCGGCGCCGAAGTTCCAGCCCGCCCAGTCGGCGGCGGCGATCAACTCCAGGCCGCGGATGGTGGCATCGCGCACATTGGCCGGACTGGAGGTGAAGGTGCTCGTACCGGTCTGGACGGTGCTCCATTCGATCAGGTTCTTCAGGTCGGTATGAAAAAGATTCGCTTCGGTGCGGACCTTCCCGAAGGTATGGCGCAGACCGAATTCAGCGGTTTGCGATTCCTCCGGTTGCAGATCCGGATTGCCCTGGATGATGTAGGTGGTGCCGAAGAAGCTGTCCACACTGCGTGGCCAGAACAGGCCGTTGACCGTCGGGGCCTTGAACGCCGTGCCGTAGGAGGCGATCACGCGGGTGCCGGTCGGGAGGTCGTGTCCCCAGGCGATATTGCCCGTGGTCTCGTTGCCGAACTCGCTGTGGTGATCGTAGCGCAGGCCCAGGGTCCAGTCGCTCGCCAGGGCGCTGAACTGATGCTGGACGAAGCCGGCACTGTTGTAGATGTTCTCGTCGATGACGCCGTTGCGGTCCTTGCTTGCCTCGTCCACCCAGTAGTCGATACCGGCGGTGAACAGACCGTTGAATACCGTGAGATCGTTCTGCCAGCTCGCACTGCGGCGTTTGGTCTGAATCACGGCCGGCGAGGTCGGGCTGGCGGAATCCGTTTCATCCAGGGCATAGCCCAGGGTCAGGGACTGGCTCCATACCGCAGTCGTCATGTGTTCCAGCTTCAGGCTGGCGGCCTGGTTCCTGTAATCGATGTCGCCGGTGGCGGGGTCGAGTTCATTGGTGCCGTGGGCATGGGTCAGGTTGAAACGCATCGCCAGCCCCGGCATCAGTTCACCGTCCAGTCCAAGCGCAGCATGCAGGTTGTCGTAGCCGTGCTTCTCGCTGGCCTGGTCGAGGGTGCGGATCCCGTCGGTGTCCAGGGCGCCGGCCTGCAGGCTGTAGCGCCAGCGCTTGCCGCCGCCGATGCCGGCCTCGATCTCGCGGGTATCGTCGCCGCCGTAGCCGATGCGCGCGGTCGGTCCCTCGTTCCGGCGGGTGAAGATCTGGATTACGCCGCCCACGGCATCGGAACCGTACAGACTGGCGCGGGGGCCGCGCACGACCTCGATGCGCTCGATCTGGTCCGGACGCAGATTGCCCCAGTTGAAGGTGCCGAGGGTGGCAGAGGCGGCACGCACACCGTCGATCAGTACCAGCACATGATCGGAATTGGTGCCGCGGATGAAGACGGAATCGGTCTTGCCTATGCCACCGCTGGTACTGATGTGAATGCCGGCCTTCGCGCGCAGCAGTTCCACCGTGGACCTGGCCTGGCTGCGCTCGATTTCGTCCCGATCGATGACCGTGACCGAGGCCAGGCTCTGATCGGCGGTCTGTGCCGTCCGGGTTGCGGTAACGATGACCTGGGCCATTTCTTCCGAGTCGGCCGCGGGCGCGGCAGGCGAGATGAATCCGGAAGCGGCCGTGATTGCGGCCGCGAGCGTGTTTCTGAACATCGATTTCTCCCAACGCACGCCCGTCCGCGTGCGGATGATTATTGTGAGTGCATGGCAAGGGAAAGGTGTTGCGTGGGAGAGGTGGATGCCACGCGGGCACCACCCTCCGCAGTGCCACCTGGGATACCTCGGGCCGGTCTCCGGGCTCGCGAGCAGGAAGTATGCTTCCCTGACCTGTCGCCTTCCCACGCGTACGCAGTGGCACTGTGACAGGTCTTGACTCGCCTACCGTTGCGGGGGCAGCGCCGGAATTGAATCCAGGGGATTCGCGCCGGCTTCCCGTTTCACCGCGCTGTGAAGGCGCGGCACCCGAGGCATTTCAAGTGGCCGGAACTTTACGCGGCGGCCGATGGCCGGTCAAGTTGACACGGCCGGCTTGACCTGTTCGTCGGCCGGGGTAGACTGGCATACCAATCGGTATGTTAGGAGTTCGGGCATGAGCCGGAATGCACCCGCGGTTTCACAGAATCCCTTTCTTGCCGCCTTTCGGGGCAGCTTCTACGGCGTGCTGCGCTGGCCCCAGCTGGATGAGCTCTGGCAGCGGCTGCGCGACGATGCCGATGGCGGCTGGTACATCTATGCCGTCGGTGAGACGCCGCCCGGGACCTCAGCCACGGCAGAACAGTTGGCCCGTTTCATCGATGAAGTGGACGTACTGCTGCGCCGTGAGCATGAAGAGGACTACTGCGGCATTGTCTACACCGATTCCTTCGATCAGCCCACCTATGTGAAGATCTTCGATCCCAACAACCTGGGTGTGAGCTGCGGCTTCTCCGACAATCCCCCAAGCCCGGCTGGATCCTGTCCAAGCTCAAGCCCGCGGATCTCGAAGCGGACATGCCCCTGCCCGGCAATCGCCGCCGCTGGTGGCAACGTTTGTTCGGATAGACGGGGATGAACATGGGCTGCGCGGAATTATGTCGTACTGGCTGCGATTGAACGCGAATACATCCCCCCCTTCTTGTCGCTGCCGACCGTTTGATCAGAGTTGCGGAAACCAGAACCGGCCACCATCCGCTGCGACCGACTGCATCGGCCAGGCATAGAGCCGGCTGAGGTTCCCGGTATTGAGCAGCTCGTCGACCGGGCCCTGCAGGCAGGTGCCGTCCGGCATCAGCATCAGGACGTGATTGCAGAAACGGGCGGCCAGATTCACATCGTGCAGCACCAGTAGGGCGGCCTTGTCGCTGTGGTCCAGGCTCCGGCGCACGCGCTGCAGTACATCGAGCTGGCGGCGCAGGTCGAGGTGGTTGGTCGGCTCGTCCAGCAGCAGCAGGGCCGGGTCCTGCACCAGCAGGGTGGCGAAGGCCAGGCGCCGGCGCTCGCCGCCGGACAGGGTCTGGATGTTGCGTTCGGCCAGCGCCAGCAACTCGAGCTCCCCCAGGATCTGATCGACCCGCGCCACTTCCTCGCGCCCCTCCCACTGCCAGCCGCCCAGATGCGGATAGCGTCCCAGCAGGGCGGCCTCGCGCAGCTGCAGGGGAAAGGGGTCGTGATTGTCCTGCGGCATCAGGCCCAGGCGCCGGGCCAGGGGCTTGCGCGCAAAGGATTCGAGCGGCTGTTCGTCGATGAGGATGCGGCCGGTCTCCGGCTGGCGCAGTCGCGCCAGGCAGTGCAGCAGGGTGGTCTTGCCCGAGCCGTTGGGGCCGAGGATGGCCCAGCACTGACCCGGTTCCACCGCCAGGTCCAGGCCCGCGACCAGGCGCCGCGGACCGATATTGATGCCGAGCTGTTCGGCGCGCAGCAGGCTCATGCCGGCTCCGTGGCCCGCGCCTGGCGGGTGAGCAGGTACAGGAACAGCGGCACGCCGAGAAAGGCGGTGACCACGCCCACCGGCAGCTGCTGGGGCGCGAGCAGGGTACGGCCGAGGGTGTCGGCCAGCACCAGCAGACTGCCGCCGGCCAGCGCCGCGGCGGGAATGAGGAAGCGATGGTCGCGGATGCCCAGCAGCCGGATCAGGTGCGGGATCACCAGCCCGACGAAGCCGATGCTGCCCGCCTGACTCACGGCCAGGGCGGTGGCCAGGGCCGCCAGCACATACAGCAGCACCAGGGTGTGGCCGACGGCCGCACCCAGCGTGGCCGCCGTACTCTGGCCCAGCAACAGCAGGTTGAGGGTGCGGCCCAGCCCGACGGCAACCACGAGCAACAGCAGCAGCCACAGACCGCCCAGGCGGATCGGGGCGGCGGTGTTCAGATCCCCCATGAGCCAGAACAGCAGGCCGTGCACCCGTTCGGCCGGGGCGATGGTGAGCAGGAAGGTGATGATCGCGCCCCAGCCGGCGGCGACCACGATGCCGGTCAGCAGCAGCCGGTGGCTGTGCCAGCGCTGCAGGCCGCCGCCGAGTTGGAATACCACGAGGGTGGAGAGCAGGGCGCCGGCAAAGGCCAGGGTCTGTACCGCCAGGCCGGACAGGCCCAGCAGCAGGGCGCCGAGCGCACCCACCGCCGCGCCGCCGGAGGTGCCCAGTACATAGGGGTCGGCCAGCGGATTGCGCAGCAGCACCTGCATCAGCACCCCGGCCAGGGCCAGCAGACCGCCGACCTGGAAGGCCAGCAGGGCGCGCGGCAGGCGCAGTTCCCAGACCAGGGTCCGGGGCCAGTCGGGGCCGCGATCCAGCAGGGCCTGGAGGATGGCCGCCGGCCCCAACTCCACACTGCCCAGGCCGGCGGCCAGCAGCAGAGTCAGTCCGCTGAGCAGCGCGAGCAGCAGCAGGAGCGACAGCGGGCGCGACGGCACACTCATTCCCGCAGACTGATCACCGGCCAGCCCCGGGCCAGTGCGGTATGGCGCAGGGTATCGTCGGGATCGACCGCCACCGGGTGGGTGACCCGCTCCAGCAGCGGCAGGTCATTGTGCGAATCGCTGTAGAACCAGCTGCGGTCCAGGTCCGCGCCGTTCGCCTGCAGCCACTGCTCCAGCCGCTTGACCTTGCCGGCCTGGAAACAGGGGATGTCGAAGCTGCGGCCGGTGTAGACCCCGTCGTGCTGTTCCACCTCGGTGGCCAGCAGGTGCTCGACCCCGAAGCGCTCGGCAATGGGCGCGGTGATGAAGCGGTTGGTGGCGGTGATGATGACCAGGGTGTCACCCGCGCTGCGGTGGCGTTCCAGCAGATCGCGGGCGGCCGGCAGCATGATGGGTTCGATCAGTTCCCTTACGAAGGCCTCGCGCCAGCGATGCAGCTGCGCCGGCGGATGCTCGGCCAGCGGGCGCAGGGAGAAGGCGAGAAAGGCCTGGATGTCCAGCGTGCCCGCCTGATACTGCTGGTAGAAGCGGTGGTTTTCCTGTTCGTAGAGATCGGCGTCGACGATGCCGTTCTCGACCAGGAACCGGCCCCACAGATAGTCGCTGTCCCCGCCCAGCAGGGTGTTGTCGAGATCGAACAGGGCCAGTGCCACCGGCGGCTCTCCTTGGTGTGGGTCGAAGATGTATGCGCTTGCCTTGCCAGCGGGCATTCTACTGGAAGCCTCCGTCGCGTCGCATCCGTGCCGCCCGCCACAGGCGCTTCCGGCTGCGGCGGCGAGGGGTAGGTCACATTCAAATTCAAGTGCTTAGCGGCGATCGTATGCATGGCGGGGTACGATTTGCCGCCCGACCGGGCTTTATGTGAAAATAGAAATGTCGGAAATCCTGCCTGAAGGGTGTGCAAGTGATTGATCCGGATGGATATCGTCCCAATGTCGGCATCATCCTGAGTAATCAGGAGGGGGAACTGCTGTGGGCGCGCCGTCTGGGTCAGAATGCCTGGCAATTCCCCCAGGGCGGTATCCGCACCGACGAGACCCCCGAGGAGGCGCTCTTTCGCGAGTTGCATGAGGAGGTCGGACTCTCACCCCTGCATGTCGAGATCATCGGCGCGACCCGCGGCTGGCTGCGTTACCGTCTGCCCGACCGCTACATCCGCCGTCATTCGCGGCCCCTGTGCATCGGCCAGAAGCAGGTCTGGTTCCTGCTCCGGCTGTTGGGCGAAGAGGCGGATGTGCGGCTCAACGCCACCGATCATCCCGAGTTCGACGACTGGCGCTGGGTCGATTACTGGCGGCCTCTGCACGAGGTGGTGCCGTTCAAGCGCGGTGTATACAAGCGTGCCCTGCGCGAACTGGCGCCGCTGCTGTTTCCCGGCGGTGCGCCGCCGCTGCCGCGCAACCGCCATCGCTTCGCGACCCGCGCCCGACGCTGACCCGCCCCAATCCCCACCTGCCCCGTGGACGTTAGCGCCGCGCCCCGGATCTGGGACATAATCCCCTCACTATTCTGATAAAGGCCTGAGGCATGCCCCCAGCCGATATGTTCGACAGCCTGCGCCGGATCATCCAGGCGGTGAATGCGGCGCCGGACCTGAACACCGCGCTCAATATCATCGTCCAGCGGGTCAAGCAGACCATCGGGGCCGATGTGGCCTCGGTGTACTTCCGCGATGCCGACGGCCAGCTGGTGCTGATGGCCACCGACGGCCTGAATCCGGCCGCGGTCGGCATGGTCCGGCTCGATGACGGCGAGGGCCTGGTGGGGCTGGTGGTGGAACGCGCCGAGCCGGTCAATCTCGAGGACGGACCCGCGCATCCGCGCTATCGCTATATCACCGAAACCGATGAGGAGCCCTTCCACGGCTTTCTCGGCGTGCCCATCATTCAGCATCGCCGGGTGCTGGGCGTGCTGGTGGTGCGCCAGCGCGCGGTGCGCCGTTTCGCCGAAACCGAAGAGACCTTCCTGGTCACCCTGGCGGCCCAGCTGGCCGGCGCCATCTCGCACGCCGATGCCTCGGGCGGGGTGTCGCGGCTGCTGCAGGAGGTCGGCGGTACCGCCTTCACCCTGAAGGGGCTGTCGGGCGCACCGGGCCTGGCGCTGGGTCAGGCGCTGGTGGTCTATCCGCCGGCCAATCTCGATGCCATTCCCGATCATGCCCTGCCGCCCGGAAAGGTCGAGGCCGAGCGGGCGCGCTTCCGGCAGGCGCTCGCCGAGGTCGAGGATGATATCCGCGCCCTGTCCCGGCGCATGAGCGGTTCGCTGCCGGCCGAGGACCTGGCGCTGTTCGATGCCCTGCTGCTGATGCTCTCCAGCGACACCCTGGTCGAGCCCACCCTGCGCCGCATCGGCGAGGGCAACTGGGCGCCGGGGGCGCTGCGCGAGACCATCCGCGACCATGTGAGGATCTTCGATGCCATGGAGGATGCCTACCTGCGCGAGCGTGCCGAGGACGTGCGCGACCTGGGCCGGCGCATCCTGATGCGGCTGCAGTCGGACCAGCCTCAGGTGCGGGAGGTGGCCGAGCCGACCATCCTGGTCGGCGAGGAGGTCACCGCCTCGCATCTCGCCGAGGTGCCGACGCAGCACCTGGCCGGCATCGTCTCGGCGAAGGGCTCGAGTTCCTCGCATGTGGCCATTCTGGCGCATGCCCTCGGCATTCCCGCAGTAATGGGCGTGGAGGACCTGCCGGTCAACCGGCTGGACGAGCAGAATCTGGTCATCGACGGCTATCGCGGCCAGGTCTATGTCAGGCCGACGGGCCACATGCTGGAGGAATTCGAACGGCTGGTCGGTGAGGAGGCCGAACTGGCCGCCGGGCTGGAGGAACTGGCCGCGCTGCCGGCGCTCACCCCCGACGACGTGCATGTGCCGCTGTACGTGAACACCGGCCTGCTGTCGGACATTTCGCCCTCGCTGCGCAGCGGTGCCGACGGCGTGGGCCTGTACCGCACCGAGATCCCCTTCCTGATCCGCGACGGCTTCCCCGGCGAGGAGGAACAGGTGCAGATCTACCGCCAGGTGCTGGAGGGCTTCGCGCCGCGGCCGGTGACCCTGCGCACCCTGGATATCGGCGGCGACAAGGCGCTGCCCTATTTTCCCATCCACGAGGACAATCCCTTCCTGGGCTGGCGCGGCATCCGCCTGATGCTGGATCACCCGGAGATCTTTCTCACCCAGCTGCGGGCCGTGCTCCGGGCCAGTCAGGGCCTGAACAATCTGCGCCTGATGCTGCCCATGATCAGTGACGTGGGCGAGGTCGACGAGACCCTGGAACTGATCCGGCGCGCCCACCGGGAGCTGGCCGAGGAGGGCGTGGCGGTCGAGTTGCCGCTGATCGGGGTGATGGTCGAGGTCCCCTCGGTCATCTACCAGATCCCGCAGCTGGCCAAAAGGGTGGATTTCTTCTCCGTCGGCACCAACGACCTGACCCAGTATCTGTTGGCGGTGGATCGCAACAACGCCAAGGTGGCCGAGCTCTACAACAGTCTGCACCCGGCCGTCCTGCAGGCGCTGGCCCAGATCGTCGACGAGGCCCATGCCAGCGAGCGCGAGGTCAGCGTGTGCGGCGAGATGGCCGGCGATCCGGCCGCCGCCCTGGTGCTGGTGGGCCTGGGCGTGGACAGCCTGAGCATGAGCGTGGGCTCGATCGCCCGGGTCAAGGCCGTGATCCGGGCCTTTTCGCTGGCCCGGGCGCGGGAACTGGTGTCGACCGCCCTGGGGATGGAGAAGGCTGTGGCCGTACGCGTCCTGCTCAATAATGCCCTGGAAGAGGCGGGTCTGGGCGGACTGGTACGTGCTGGCAAATAAATAACTACATGAAATAAAACATTTTACTTTTTCTGCAGCCGAAGCGAACAAGAAAAGTCCAATAAAGGTATTGCGAATCATTATCGTTCATACTAGGATTGAGCCCATGAACTGATTTCGACCGGTGAGGGCCCGATCCATGTACGTCTGCCTGTGCAAGAACATTACCTCCAGCCAGATCCGCGATGCTGTCGAGACCGGCCGTGCCGGCTGTGTTCGCAGCCTGGCTCGCGAGTTGGGCGTGGCGACCCAGTGCGGCAAGTGCGCCCGCTGTGCCCGTGAGCTGGTCGACAGTTGCGCCCGCAGCGCAGTCGAGGCCGCTCCGGCTGCCCAGCCGCAGGTCGCGGTCTAAGCACTCCCTCCATCAGCTGCCACATCCCTCCTGTCCCCGGGGTTGCATACCCCGGGCTTTGCGGTTATTTCTTTGGTCGTCACTCAAACACCAACAAGGATTTCCCATGAAAGGCGACGATCAGGTCATCAGCTATCTCAATAAGGCACTCAAGAACGAACTGACCGCCATCAATCAGTATTTTCTGCATGCGCGCATGTATGAGAACTGGGGCTTGAGTCAACTCAACGAACACGAATACGGCGAGTCCATCGACGAGATGAAGCACGCCGATGCGCTGATCAAGCGCATCCTGTTCCTGGACGGTCTGCCGAACCTGCAGGATCTGGGCAAGTTGCATATCGGCGAGAACACGCGTGAGATGCTGGAATGCGACCTCAAGCTCGAGCAGGAAGCCGTGCCGCTGCTGCGCGAGGCCATCGCTTATTGCGAGCAGAGCGGCGACTATGTCAGCCGTGAGTTGTTCGAATCCATCCTCGCAAGTGAGGAGGAGCACATCGACTGGCTGGAGACCCAGCTGGAGCTCATGGGCAAGGTGGGCGAGCAGAACTATCTGCAGTCGATGATGTAGAGATCTGCGCCGAAAGGGTGCAGTGAAGCTGCACTCTGCCAAAAAAAACGCGGGACAAGCCCGCGTTTTTTCACTCAGTATATTTCGCGTTATTCATAATCCTCATTCAGCGCTTTCAGGAAGGCGGTCAGGTCAGCAATATCATCTGCGTTCAGAGCGATGTCATCAAGCCGCGGGTCTGCATTGCGCAGGGTCGCGCCGCGCGCCATTTCCGAGGCATCCCGATAGAAACGCACTGCGGCTTCGATGGTCTCGAATGCTCCATTGTGCATGTAGGGACCGGAGTGCCCCAGATCGCGCAGGCCGGGCGTCTTGAAGCTGGCGATGGCACGGGTCAGCAGACTGTCGTCGTCGATACTGCCGCAATCGGTGCCGGGCGCCACATCGCACAGGAATGTCTTCAGACGCGTCTGCGGCCCAGGCAGATCCGGGGTGGCGTACACGTTCCATACCCCGAGGTCAGTGAGGCTGGCATCATCGGCATCGGCCACGGCACGGAAGCGTTCACTGGCCAGCGGGTGGTTGGGTGTGGCGGGCAGATAGGCGTTGTAGTCGGCATTGCGGGCCGCCAGGCTGGGAATGGCCAGCGCGGCGAAACTGCCGTCGCCGTGCAGGGCGTCGTACTCGAATTGGTTCACGCCGGTATTGTGCACCTTGAAGTCTGTGAAGTGAGGTGCTGCATGGCAGGCCGCGCAGTTACCCACACCGGAACTCAGGCGGGGGCCGCCGGGCTGGCGGGCCAGAAACACCCGTAACCCGCGCAACTCCTGCTCGCCGAAGTTGAAAGGCTGGCTATGGAACTCGAACGTCTGCGTCTCACCGTCATCAAGGATGAAAACCGGTGACGTAAGCTTATCCAGTGCTGTGCGCAGGCGCGTGGTGTAGGCCTGGTCGCTTTCGCCGCTGTTGGGCTGGCGCGGCAGACCGTTGGCGGCCAGGAAGGCATCGTAGGGGGAGAGATTGAAGGCGCCGTTTGCGTTCATCGCGAACGTCAGCCCTTCTACATAGGCGGCGATCAGCTGCACAACGGCGTCGAACAACTCCTGGTCCGTGGCGGTGGCCACGTCCACCCGGAATTCGGGGGGGGGGGACGAGCGTGCCCGGCAGGTCGCCCGCGGTGCCGGTGAGCACCCTGGTGTAGCTGCCGCCGAATTCCTCGGCCAGTTCGCCGTGGCCGCTGTCGTAGCGGATCACGCTGGCGATGTGGGCAATGGCCTGGTCTCTCTCGTCGGGCAGCCAGCCGAAGTTGCGCCCGGTGAGCGTGTCACCGACCAGATCCTCCAGGCTGGCGAACTCGCCGTCGAAGTGAAGCAGCAGCCCGGCATTGCGCGGTACGGCGCTGCCTACCAGTGGCTGGGCATTGCGTATCGCCGTGGTGCGGGTATCGCCGCGGTCGCGGCGATCGGGGAAGGGCGAACGCGGGGCAAGATCACTGTAGGTGCGCATGCCGCCATCGGGCTGGTCCAGCTGCTGGTCGACCAGGTGGCAGGCCGCGCAGTTCATGGACTGGCCGGCAAAGGGGCCGGGCAGGGACCTGGTGGTGGTGTGGGTGAATTCCATCACCGGGTCGCCTGCGATCAGGGGCCGGTTCACATCGTTGTGGTTGGCGGCAAAGAACTGGGCGAAGCGGGTTTCCAGGAACAGGCGCTCGCCGATGGCGATTTCGGCGGGGTCCTCGGGTTCGATCGCGCTGGGGGGCTTTTTCATTCTTGCATCCGGCAACGCTCAGGCAGGCGAGCAGGGCGCCGATGGACAGGGCAAGAGCGGTTGGTTTCATTCGGAATAACTCCCTTAATTTTCATTTGTGTGAGTGGCTGATCAAATTGGGTACAAATTCTATAACTAAACTAATGGCGAATACTAATCGTTATTATTAAAAATAATATCCAGGGTGAAGACACAGTCTATTGATATTCAGGGATTTTTGTGACGAAAGGGCGGTTTGGCTGAGCCGGGACCGTCAGAACGGCCGGACCACTGCCAGCACCACCACCGCAATCAGGGCCAGGGCGGGGACTTCGTTGAACCAGCGGTAGTAGACGTGGGTGTGGGGATTGCGGTCCTCGCGGAAGGCGCGGACCTTCTGCCAGCACAGGAAGTGGTAGACGATCAGGCCGGCGACCAGCACCAGTTTGAGCGGCAGCCACAGGCTGGCGGTGAGGGTGGGGAGATGGTAGCCGAACAGCAGCCAGAGCCCGAACACGGCGGTGACGACGGCACCGATGGTCATGATGGCGAACAGCTTGCGCTCCATCACCTTGAAGCGCTCATTGCCGGCGGTATCGTCGACCGGCAGATCGGCGTGATAGACGAACAGCCGCGGCAGGTAGAACAGCCCGGCGAACCAGGTGACCATGAAGATGACGTGGAAGGCTTTTATCCAGAGCATTTGGTTTACCGTTCATGGAAAGTGAGGAGTAAGGAGTAAGGAGTAAGGAGTAAGGGGTAAGGAGTGAGAGGGGGAGGCGGAAAAATCGTTTCTACTCCACCTCACTCCTCACTTCTGACTTTTCACGTCCCCAGCATCCCCTCGATCTGCGCCCGCACCTTGCTCATATCCATCTCGCCCAGCTTGTGGCGCACGATGCGCCCCTGCGGGTTGATCAGGAAGGAGGTCGGCGTGACGTTGACATTGCCGAAGGCGCGCGCGGCTTCACCGTTGACGTCCAGTGCGATCCGATAGGGCAGGTCGCGGGCCTCGCGCATGGCCACGACGTGGTTGGGCGGATCGTAGGCCATGGCGATGGCCAGGATGGTCAGGCCGTCCGGACCGTAATCCTCGTGCAGTTCGATCAGGTGGGGGATCTCCTTGACGCAGCCGGGGCAGTCGGTGGCCCAGAAGGTCACCAGTACCGGCTGGCCGCGCAACCCGGTCAGCGACAGCTGCTCGCCGTCCAGTGTGGTCAGGCTCAGGGCCGGCGCCGGCTTGTGGCCGCCCGGGGCCAGCCAGATGAAGGCCAGCAGGCCGATCAGGGCAAAGGCTGTCAGGCCGATGAGAATGTCCTTGGTTTTCATGGGGTGTGTCTGTCCTCCTGCCCGGGCAGAGTGGGTCGGTTTAGCGGTTGCGGTGGCGAGGCCTGTGCCTCGCGCCGGCCGCTGATGCGATTGATCAGAAAACGGAAGACCCGGCGGATGCCGCGCCACAACTTCGGCAGCAACCAGATCATGGCAAGGATAAAGACAAGCAGCAGGCCCAGAAAGATCCAGGGATGATTCAATGCTGTCCACAGCCCGGCGATGACGACGACATCCTCCCCGAGCGAGGCGGCCCAGTTGCTGAAGGGCTCGGGCGAGGTGTTGACCAGCACCCGCGACCCGGCCTTGGTGGCATGCGCCCCGGCCGCCAGGCTGCCGCCGACCAGGCCGGCGGCGATCTGGGCCGCCTGGCTGACATCGCCCACTGCGCCGGCCGCCAGGATCGCCCCGGCCGGAATGCGGATGAAGGTGTGGATGCCGTCCCAGCCGGTGTCCACGCCGGGGGTCTTGTCGGCGAAGAACTCCACGCAGTACATGAAGCCGGCCGCGGCCAGCACCAGCGGGTCGGCCAGCACCTGCAGGTCCGGCGGCAGTTCCATGTGGCCGGTCATACCCATGTAGCCGAGCATGAAGACGGCGGCATACAGGTTGATGCCGCTGGCCCAGGCCACGCCCATGGTCAGTGCGATGGTTTGTACGACCGGATCCATGCCGTGCCCTCAGTTGCCCGGGAAAACCATTATAGGGATTTGTCCTTGGCGGGTCGCGCCGTGGCGAGAAACTGCTCGGCCAGGGCGCGGTACAGGGGCTGAGGACACAGCACGCGGGAGACGGCGTAGGCGATGAAGGCCGTGGCCATCAACGGCAGCAGCAGGTCGGTGTTGTCGGTCATTTCCATGATGATGACGAAGGCGGTGATGGGGGTCTGCACCACGCCGGTGAAATAGGCGGTCATGCCGAGGATGATGATCGCGGCGGCAGGGAAGGCCGGCAGCCAGTCCGCCAGGCCGGCGCCCACGCCGGCGCCGGCCGCCAGCGAGGGGGCGAAGATGCCGCCCGGGATGCCGCTGAGGTAGGAGACCCAGGTCGCCAGCATCTTGAGCAGGGCGAATCCGGTCCCGGACTCGCCGCTTTCGGTGATGATGGCCTGGGCCTGGGCGTAACCGGTGCCGTAGGTGGTGCCGCCGGCCAGGATTCCGATGCCGGCAATCAGCAGACCGCAGGTCAGGGCCAGGGCGTAGGGGTGGCGCCGACCCAGGCCGGCCAGACGCCGGGTGCTCCACAGCAACAGCTGGGAGAAGCCGCCGCCGAGGATGCCGCCGACCACGCCGCAGACCAGGATGGGAATCAGCATCTCGCCCGGGGCGAGCAGGGCCGCGCTGGTACCGAAATAGGTGTAATTGCCCTGGAGCGCCACGGCGGTGATGCCGGCCAGGAACACGGCCGTGAGCAGGGTGCCGCTGGTGCGTTCCTCGAACGAGCGCCCCATCTCCTCGATGGCGAACAGGATACCGGCCAGCGGCGTGTTGAAGGCCGCCGCAATGCCGGCCGCGCCGCCGGCCAGGATCAGTCCCCGGTCCATGTAATGGTGCGGGAAGCGGGCGAAACGGCCCAGCGAGAACATGATGGCCGCGCCGATATGCACCGTCGGCCCTTCGCGGCCGATGGAGGCGCCGCTGAGCATGCCCAGCCAGCACAGGCCGATCTTGCCCAGGGCGATGCGGAACGAGAGCAGCCGGCTGCGGTTGTTGTGGTCGGTCAGACTGAGCGCGGCGATGGCCTGCGGGATCCCGCTGCCGCGCGCCTCCGGCACGAAGCGGCGGGTCAGCCAGACGATCAGCAGCAGGCCCAGCGGCGTGATCAGCAGGGGCAGCCAGGCGCTGCGTGCGACGACCTCCCGGCTGAACAGGTGGTTGGCCCACTCGGTGCCCCAGGCGAACAGGGTGGCGAGCAGGCCGACCAGCACCGCACCGCTCCAGAACAGGATGCGGACCTTCCAGACGTCGGGCGAGAGCAGACGGCGACTGGAGCGGCGGATTCGTTGCAGCATGGGATGATCAGGTTTGATTGTGTCCGCGGCCACGAGGGCCCTGTCCGCCCCGCGGAGGACAATCGGGTGCAGCAGGCGGGTAAATTTCATACCATGCTAACCACGCCGGTCGGTGTCGGCAAGGTTATTGCTTGAATACCGCAGGCGTCAGTCGAACGGCGCCGGGATGTACCGACGCGTTCAGTTCGAGGATGGACACGTGAATCCGGGCCGCAGGCCCGATGGGAAACAGGCTCATGATCAAGGTCGGAGTAGTAGGTGGAACCGGGTACACCGGGGTGGAGTTGCTGCGGCTGCTGGCCGCGCATCCGCAGGTCGATCTGCGGGCGGTGACGTCGCGCGGCGAGGCGGGCCGGCATCTGGCCGATCTGTTTCCGAACCTGCGCGGTCATGTGGATCTGGTGTTCACCCACCCGGACGAATCCGATCTGCCGGGCTGCGACCTGGTCTTCTTCGCCACGCCCAACGGCACGGCCATGCAACTGGTCCCCGATCTGCTGGCCGCCGGCGTGAAGGTCATCGATCTGGCCGCCGATTTCCGCCTGCGCGACCCGGCCGCATGGGAGCACTGGTACGGGATGCCGCATGCCTGCCCGGAGTTGCTGGCCGAGGCCGTCTACGGCCTGCCCGAGGTCAACCGCGAGGCCGTGCGCGGTGCCCGGCTGGTGGCCAATCCGGGCTGCTATCCCACCGCGGTGCAGCTGGGTTTCCTGCCGTTGTTGGAACAGGGGCTCGTCGAGCCCGGCAATCTCATCGCCGATACCAAGTCGGGGGTGAGCGGGGCCGGGCGCAAGGCCGCCGTCGGTACCCTGCTGGCCGAGGCCAGCGAGAACATGAAGGCCTACGGCGTGGCCGGACACCGCCACCAGCCGGAGATCCGGCAGGGGCTGCGGGCCGCCACGCAGCAGCCGGTGGAGTTGACCTTCGTGCCGCACCTGACGCCGATGATCCGCGGCATCCATGCCACCCTCTATGCCCGGCTGACGGGCGCCGCGGCCGATCTGCAGTCGCTGTTCGAGCAGCGCTACGCCGACGAGCCCTTCGTGGATGTGATGCCGTTGGGCGCACATCCCGAGACGCGCAGCGTGCGCGGCGCCAACCACTGCCGCCTGGCTGTGCATCATCCGCGCGGCGGGCAGACCGTGGTGGTGCTGTCGGTGATCGACAACCTGGTCAAGGGTGCGGCCGGCCAGGCGGTGCAGAACATGAACCTGATGTTCGGCCTCGACGAGACCACCGGGCTGGGCGCGGCGGCGCTGCTGCCCTAGGACCGGCCTGAGGATGCTGGGTACAGGCAAGACCGAGGTTCTGATCCTCCGGCGCTGGACCGTGCGCCTGGCGGTTCTTGTGACCCTGTTCCTGGTGCTGGCCGGGGGCTGGCTGTTATACACCTGGGGAGGATCGCACTCCCGCGAGGCGCTGACCCGGCTGCGGCTGGAGCGCGACGACCTGCAGCAACGGGTGGCGGTGCTCGAGGAACGCAACAGCGAACTGCAGCGCCAGTTCGCCGCGGCCGAGCGGGCCCGACAGATCGATCAGCAGGCCTACGCCGACTATCGCCGCAGCCGTGCGCAACTGGAGCAGACCATCACCGCCCTGCGCGAGGAACTGGCCTTCTATCGCGGCATCATGGCGCCGGAGCGCGAGATCGAGGGCATCCATGCCCAGGATTTCAGCCTGACGCGGGGGTTGGGGCCGCGCAGCTTCCGGTTCCGCCTGGTCATGGTGCAGATCGGCAGCAACGACCAGCTCGCCCAGGGCGAGATCGAATTCAACGTCAGGGGGACCCGGGACGGCGCGGCGATCGCCTACGACCACGCCAGCCTGTCCCCCGACCCGGAAGCGGCCGCGGCCATCCGTTATCGCTACCGCTACTTTCAGGTCATCGAGGGCAACTGGACCCTGCCCGCCGGCTTCACGGCCCGCGAAGTGGAGGTCCGGGCACAGCCCCGGGGCGGCGGCGAGGCGCAGCACTGGACCTTCGCCTGGAAGACCGCGGCAGGCATACCCGCAACAGAGGAGAACGCCAATGTGGGGGAATAAACGCAAGCACCAGAGCGGCCGGATCGACACCCTGGTGGGCCAGGATACGGTCCTGACCGGCGATTTGAAGTTTTCCGGCGGACTGCATGTGGACGGCAGCATCGTCGGCAATGTCAGCAGCGACGGCGAGAACGAGGCCGTGCTGATGCTCAGCGAGCGCGGCCGGATCCAGGGCGAGGTCCGGGTGGCGAACGTGGTGCTCAACGGCCAGGTCGAGGGCGACGTGCATGTCAGTGGCCGCATCGAACTGGGTCAGCAGGCGCGGGTGACGGGCAATGTCTATTACCACCTGCTGGAGATGGCGATGGGGGCCGAGGTCAATGGCAATCTGGTCCACCAGGGCGCCAAGGCGCCGGCTGTCACCAAGAAACCCATTGAATCAAAAGGGAAAGACCTGTCGCCGCCGCAGCTGGTGGCACAGGACAATTCTTGACTGCTACGCTCAGGAACTGCATAATGCCCCGCAGTTCCGAAAAACGCTTCAACCGGAGTATGAACATGAGCGAAAACGCAGCAGTCGAAACCCCTGAAGAATCCCCGCTGATCTTCACCGAGGCAGCGGCGCTGAAGGTCAAGGGCCTGATCGAGGAAGAGGACAACCCGAACCTGAAGCTGCGCGTCTTCATTTCCGGCGGCGGCTGCTCGGGGTTCCAGTACGGTTTCACCTTCGACGAGGAGATCAAGGACGGTGACACCAGCGTCGAGCAGTGCGGTGTGACCCTGCTGATCGACCCGATGAGCTTCCAGTACCTGGTCGGCGCCGAGATCGACTACAAGGAAGACCTCAACGGGGCCCAGTTCGTGATCCGCAACCCCAACGCGACCACGACCTGCGGCTGCGGCTCCTCCTTCTCGCCGTCCTGATCCGTCGGCTTCTCCTGCCCGCGAAAGGGGCGCCCTCGGGCGCCCCTTTCGCATTTCCGGAGCCCCGTTTGTGTCATTGCGGTGCCCTGACCCGCAGGGTAGGGTACCCATGATGAAGCCCGAAGGGATTCTATGCGCGCAGCGTGGCAATCTCATACTGCACCTGCGTCGTTCGGAGATTGCCGCGGCGCAGATCCCATGGAATTGCCCTCGGGGAAGAACGTCGCAAATACGGCCTGACGGCTGCAGCAGGGGATGAACCATGAGTGAATATCTGCCCGGCCTGGAAGGCGTTCCCGCCACCAAATCCAATATCTCGGACCTTGACGGCAGCCGGGGCATCCTGACCTACCGCGGCTACGAGATCGGTGAACTGGCGCGCTACAGCAACTTCGAAGAGACCGCCCTGCTGCTGCTCGATGGCCGCCTGCCTACCGCCGTCGAACTGGAGGAATTCGACCGCCGGCTGCGCAACAACCGCCCGGTCAGGTACAACATCCGCGAGATCATGAAATACCTGCCCGCCACCGGCCATCCCATGGAGATGCTGCAGTCCGCCGTGGCTGCGCTGGCCATGTTCTACTCCGGCGAGGAATGCCTGAGCGGGGCCGACATGTGCGAGGATACGGACTACATCCATAACATGTCAGTGAAGATACTGACGCGCATGGCGACCCTGGTGGCGATGTGGGAACACCTGCGCAACGGCTACGACCCCATCCCCCCGCGCAAGGACCTGGGTTATGCCGAGAACCTGCTGTACATGTTCACCGGCGAGGAGCCCGATCCGCTGCTGGCGCGGATCCTGGATGCCTCGCTGATCCTGCACGCCGAACACACCATCAACGCCTCGACCTTTGCCGCCCTGGTGGCCGGCTCCACCCTGACCAATCCCTACCTGGTGGTGGCCGCGGCCATCGGCACCCTGGCCGGACCGCTGCATGGCGGGGCCAACCAGCGGGTGCTGGAGATGCTGCAGGAGATCGGTCGGCCGGAGAACGCCAGACCCTGGCTGGAGGCGCAACTGGCAGAGAAGCGCAAGATCTGGGGCATGGGCCACCGGGAATACAAGGTCAAGGACCCGCGCGCCACCATCCTGCAGAACATGATGCTGGAGCTGATGAAGGAGCGCGGCGGCCAGATCAGTCCGCTGTTCGAGACCGCGGTGGCGCTGGAGGAGGCCGCGGCGGAGCGGCTCGGGCCCAAGGGGGTGTACCCGAACGTGGATTACTATTCCGGTATCCTCTACTCGGAAATGGGCATCCCCGGCGACCAGTTCACTTCCATCTTCGCTGTGGCCCGCTGCGCCGGCTGGCTGGCCCACTGGCGCGAACAACTCAAGGACAATCGCATCTTCCGCCCGACCCAGGTGTATACCGGGGAGGCAGTGCGGGCCTATGTGGCGATCGAGGCGCGGTAGCGTTACCTGCCTCCTGTATCCTGCAGCTTGTCGCTGCCCGGATAGATCCCCCCCAGTATCCGCTCCCCCCGGGCCCCGGTGACGCTCGGCACGTTCCCGGGCCTGGCGTACAGGGCTTCCCGCGCCAGCCAGGCAAAGGCCGCGCCCTCCACCCATTCGGCCGCCAGGCCATAGTCATCGGAAACGCTCAATTTCATGTCCGGCAGTCGGGCAGCGATGCGCCGCAGCAGGTCCGGGTTATAGGCCCCGCCGCCGCAGACGATCAGTTCCGCTGCATCCTGTGCCGCGCGCAGTACGGCCTCGGCCAGGCTGGCGGCGGTCAGTTCCGCCAGGGTGGCCTGCACGTCCTCGGGGGCGCGGTCTGACCCCAGCAGCCGTTGCTGCAGCCAGTTCAGATTGAAGTGCTCCCGGCCGGTGCTCTTGGGCGGGGGCTGGCGGAAATAGGGATCGTCCAGCAGTCCGGCGAGCAGGGCCTCGTCGACCCGGCCCGTGGCCGACCAGGCACCGTCGCGGTCATAGGGCCGGCCCTGCTGCTGCTGGATCCAGCCGTCGAGCAGCACATTGCCGGGGCCGGTATCGAAGCCGGTGACCGGCGTCTCCTCGTTGCCCGGGAGCAGGGTGAGATTGGCCATGCCGCCGATGTTGGCCACCACGCGGGGGCTGCCCGCGCGGGTGAACAGCGCTGCGTGGAAGGCCGGAACCAGGGGAGCGCCCTGGCCGCCGGCGGCGATGTCGCGGCGGCGGAAGTCGGCCACGGTGGTGATACCGGTGCGCTCGGCGATCAGGTTGGGATCGCCGATCTGCAGGGTGAAGGGGTGCGGGCCGTCCGGGCGGTGCAGCACCGTCAGGCCGTGGCTGCCAATTGCCGCGACCTGGTCGGCGGCAAGCCCGGCCTGCTCGCAGACCGCGGATACGGCCTCGGCGGAGAGCAGACCGAGGCGATGGTCGAGCTCGCCCAGCCGGTCCAGCAGGCCGGCGCCGGTGGACTGGATCAGCCCCAGCAGTTCGGTGCGCAAATGGGTATCAAAGGGAAAGGTGCGGGCGGCCAGCAGTTCGACCCGGCCCGGGGGGAAGCGTACCGCTACGGCGTCGATGCCATCGAGGCTGGTGCCCGACATCAGGCCGATGAAGGTGTCCATAGATCCCCCGTAGGGAAGATGCGGCGCGGCGGTCCTACTCCTGCCGGTTCATTGCCACCTGGCTGGCGGTGCCCGGCACGGCCAGTTCCAGTTCGGCCAGGAGTTGTGCAGCCGTGGACTCGAAATCCTCGCGGTAGCGGGCTTCGATCGGTTCGGCGGCGGGCAGGTCCACGGTCAGCGGATTGCGGTGCGCGCCGTCGATGCGGAATTCATAGTGCAGATGCGGGCCGGTGGCCAGGCCGGATTTGCCGATATAGCCGATGACCTGGCCCTGCTGCACCCGGCTGCCGGTCTTCAGGCCGCGGGCATGGCGTGACATGTGGGCATACAGGGTGCTGTAGCGGGTGCCATGCTGCAGGATGACGGTGCGTCCATAGCCGCCCTTGGTGCCCTGGAAGACGATCTTGCCGCTGCCGGTGGCCTTGATCGGGGTGCCGTAGGGCGCGGCGTAATCCACCCCCTTGTGGGCGCGGATGCGGTTGAGCACCGGGTGCTTGCGCTTGAGGTTGAAGCGCGAACTGATGCGCGAGAAGGCCACCGGGGTGCGCAGGAAGGCCTTGCGCATGCTGCGCCCGTCCGGGGCATAGTAATCGCTGCGGCCCTCGGCGGTGGTATAGCGCACGGCCCGGAAGGTGCGGCCCTGGCTGACGAACTCGGCGGCCAGGATCTCGCCGGTGCCGATCTTCTCGCCTTCCAGATAGAGTTCTTCGTAGAGCACGCTGAAGCGGTCGCCCTTGCGGATATCCAGGGCGAAGTCGATGTCCCAGCCGAAGATGCCGGCCAGTTCCATAATAAGGTTGTCGGTCAGCCCGGCGTCCTGACCGGCCAGAAACAGGGAACTGTCGATCTCTGCGGTGGCCGTGACCTGGCTGCGCTGCGGCTCGCGGATGACCTCACGGGCCTCGAAGCCGCCGTCCTCGGTGCGGCTCACCAGCAGGGCGTGCATGCGGTCGTATTCGTAGCGCAGTGCCGCAATGCCCTGGGCGTCGTCGATGCGGACCTGCAGCTTCTCGCCCGGGTGGATGCGGGTCAGACGCCGGGTCTCATCGGACAGATGGATGATTTCGTGCAGGCTGCGCGGGCTGAGATCCAGCCGGGAGAAGATCCGGGCCAGGCTGTCGCCGGGATTGACCGTGACCTCGCGCCAGGGCAGTTCAGTCGGCGCCTGGATTCCGGCGCTGCGGGCCTCGGGAGCGGATTCGGCCGGGGCTGCGGTGACGGGGATGGCGCGGGGAGCAGTCCCGGACTCGGGCTGGTCGGGCGCGGCACGGGCGCTGCCGGGGGCGTCCTCCGGCTCGCCCGACGCAGATGCCGATGCCGAGGCGGGGGCCGGCGCAGCCTGTCCGGGAAGCGCGATAATATCTTGTTTATAAATGGAATCCAGCGCCTGTTCGGCCGCGGTGCCCGCCGTCTCCGGCTGCGCGGACTCCAGATTCGCCGAGGCCTGCTCCGGTGCGGAGGTATAAAGGAATATACCCGAAACCGCGACGGCACCCAGCACCAGCCAGTGCAGGGGATGGAGGCGTCGGCGGGCGCCGCGTTCCGGCTCCAGCACGGACTTGTAGTCCTTTTTGATGACGGATGAGTAGGTCACGGAATTTCCTTATAATTTGCCTCGTAGAAGTTAACCGGGATCGGCGGCGGCGTCAATGGGCCGTGCACTGCCTCCGGATATAGCAGGATTCATGCCCTTTGTGTTCTGCCCTGCTTCCCGGGTATCGGTCGGGAGCGACTGGAATTTGAGTCTAGCGCGTCCCTTTCGTTGCAGTATGTTAACTTGTGCGCCTTTTGGGCGCGCTCAGACGCCATCCAGAATGAAGCCGGAGATTCCATGCTGACACCGCAACAGGCACTAGAAGAGATTCGCCGTGGGGCGAACGAGATCCTGGTCGAGGCTGAGTTGCTCGAGCGGCTCGGCAGCGGCCGCACGCTGCGCATCAAGGCCGGCTTCGATCCCACCGCGCCGGATCTGCATCTGGGGCATACAGTGCTGCTGAACAAATTGCGCCAGTTTCAGGAGATGGGACACGAGGCCATCTTCCTGATCGGCGATTTCACCGGCATGATCGGTGATCCCACCGGCAAGAACGTCACCCGCAAGCCACTCACCCGCGACGAGGTGATCGACAACGCCCGCACCTACGAGGCGCAGATCTTCAAGATCCTGGATCCGGAAAAGACGCTGGTGATGTTCAACTCCAGCTGGATGAACGATATGGACGTTACCGATCTGATCCAGCTGGCCTCGAAGCACACGGTGGCCCGTATGCTGGAGCGCGATGATTTCCACAAGCGCTATACCAGCGGCCAGGCCATCGCCATTCA